>NC_014315.1:805000-1105000 GCF_000143085.1 Nitrosococcus watsonii C-113
AGTAATTACTCTCTTGAATGCTCTTTAAAAACGAGGGGAAGTTTAAGAGAAGAAGGCGCATGAGCGGAGAGCTTGTGTGGTTTATATGGAATGGCGTTATAGCCCAGGTTGTTTGGGGTTATATGGTCAAGCGAAGAAGCGCATACGGTGGATGCCTTGGCGGTAGGAGGCGAAGAAGGACGTGGTAGTCTGCGAAAAGCTTCGGGGAGTCGACAAGCGGGCGTTGATCCGGAGATATCCGAATGGGGAAACCTAGCCATTGTGAGATGGTTATCGGCATCTGAATGAAATAGGGTGTCGAGGCGAACCTGGGGAACTGAACCATCTAAGTACCCAGAGGAAGAGAAATCAACCGAGATTCCCTGAGTAGCGGCGAGCGAAAGGGGAACAGCCCAAAAGCTGGTAAGAGCCTAGTGGAACGATCTGGAAAGTTCGGCCATAGACGGTGATAGCCCGGTACACGAAAGGGTCTTACGAGTGAAATTGAGTAGGGCGGGACACGTGTTATCCTGTCTGAATAGGGGGGGCCCACCCTCCAAGGCTAAATACTCCCTACCGACCGATAGTGAACGAGTACCGTGAGGGAAAGGTGAAAAGAACCCCGTAGAGGGGAGTGAAAGAGAATCTGAAACCGTATGCGTACAAGCAGTGGGAGCACCTTGAGGGGTGTGACTGCGTACCTTTTGTATAATGGGTCAGCGAGTTACTTTCAGTGGCAAGGTTAACCGAGAAAGGGGAGCCGAAGGGAAACCGAGTCTGAACAGGGCGACTGTAGTCGCTGGGAGTAGACCCGAAACCGGGCGATCTAGCCATGGCCAGGGTGAAGGTGGGGTAATTCCCACTGGAGGCCCGAACCCACTGATGTTGAAAAATCAGGGGATGAGCTGTGGTTAGGAGTGAAAGGCTAAACAAGCTCGGAGATAGCTGGTTCTCCCCGAAAGCTATTTAGGTAGCGCCTCATGTATCACTCCTGGGGGTAGAGCACTGTTTCGGCTAGGGGGGCGTCTAGCCTTACCAAACCGAGGCAAACTCCGAATACCGGGAAGTGCAATCATGGGAGACACACAGCGGGTGATAAGGTCCGTTGTGGAAAGGGAAACAGCCCAGACCGTCGGCTAAGGTCCCAAAATTATCGCTAAGTGGGAAACGATGTGGGAAGGCGAAGACAGCCAGGAGGTTGGCTTAGAAGCAGCCATCCTTTAAAGAAAGCGTAATAGCTCACTGGTCGAGTCGGCCTGCGCGGAAGATGTACCGGGGCTCAAGCGATATACCGAAGCTGCGGGTGCGAATTCTCTTTAAGGGGAATTTGCGCGGTAGGGGAGCGTTCCGTAGGCTGTTGAAGGTGTGCTGAGAGGCATGCTGGAGGTATCGGAAGTGCGAATGCTGACATGAGTAACGATAAAGGGGGTGAGAGGCCCCCTCGCCGAAAGCCCAAGGGTTCCTGCGCAACGCTAATCGGCGCAGGGTGAGTCGGCCCCTAAGGCGAGGCCGAAAGGCGTAGTCGATGGGAAACCGGTTAATATTCCGGTACCTGTTATAACTGCGATGGGGTGACGGAGAAGGCTAGGCTAGCCGGGTGTTGGAAGTCCCGGTTCAAACGTGTAGGGAGCGCTCTTAGGAAAAACCGGGAGCGCCTATTCCGAGGCGTGATGACGAGCCTCCTTAAAGGAGGCGAAGTGGTTGAGGCCCTGCTTCCAGGAAAAGCCTCTAAGCATCAGGTTATAGCGGACCGTACTCGAAACCGACACAGGTGGGTGGGGTGAGAATCCTCAGGCGCTTGAGAGAACTCGGGTGAAGGAACTCGGCAAATTGACACCGTAACTTCGGGAGAAGGTGTGCCCTCGGTAAGTGAAGGCCCTTGCGGCTGGAGCTGAAAGGGGTTGCAGTGACCAGGTGGCTGCGACTGTTTATTAAAAACACAGCACTCTGCAAACTCGTAAGAGGAAGTATAGGGTGTGACGCCTGCCCGGTGCCGGAAGGTTAAGTGATGGGGTCAGCCGTAAGGCGAAGCCTTTGAACGAAGCCCCGGTAAACGGCGGCCGTAACTATAACGGTCCTAAGGTAGCGAAATTCCTTGTCGGGTAAGTTCCGACCTGCACGAATGGCGTAACGATGGCCACACTGTCTCCACCCGAGACTCAGTGAAATTGAATTGGCTGTGAAGATGCAGTGTACCTGCGGCAAGACGGAAAGACCCCGTGAACCTTTACTATAGCTTTGCACTGGATTTTGAACCTGCTTGTGTAGGATAGGTGGGAGGCAATGAAGCGTGATCGCTAGATTGCGTGGAGCCATCCTTGAAATACCACCCTGGCATGTTTGGAGTTCTAACCTAGGCCCGTTAACCGGGTCGGGAACAGTGCATGGTGGGTAGTTTGACTGGGGCGGTCTCCTCCCAAAGGGTAACGGAGGAGCGCGAAGGTACCCTCAGCGCGGTCGGAAATCGCGTAGTGAGTGCAAAGGCAAAAGGGTGCCTGACTGCGAGACGGACAGGTCGAGCAGGGGCGAAAGCCGGTCTTAGTGATCCGGTGGTTCTTAGTGGAAGGGCCATCGCTCAACGGATAAAAGGTACTCCGGGGATAACAGGCTGATACCGCCCAAGAGTTCATATCGACGGCGGTGTTTGGCACCTCGATGTCGGCTCATCACATCCTGGGGCTGTAGCAGGTCCCAAGGGTATGGCTGTTCGCCATTTAAAGTGGTACGCGAGCTGGGTTTAGAACGTCGTGAGACAGTTCGGTCCCTATCTGCCGTAGGCGTTGGAGATTTGAGAGGAGCTGCTCCTAGTACGAGAGGACCGGAGTGGACGGACCTCTGGTGTTCCGGTTGTCACGCCAGTGGCATTGCCGGGTAGCTATGTCCGGAAGGGATAACCGCTGAAGGCATCTAAGCGGGAAGCCTTCCTTAAGATGAGATCTCCCTGAACCTACGAGGTTCCTGAAGGGTTGTTGGAGACGACAACGTTGATAGGCGGGGTGTGGAAGCGCAGTAATGTGTGAAGCTAACCCGTACTAATGGCCCGTGAGGCTTGACCATATAACACCCAAGCGAGTTGGGCGTGTTGCCTAGAGAGACTTCTCTTTTTTGCCTGGTGGCCATAGCGAGTAGGTCCCACCCGATCCCATTCCGAACTCGGAAGTGAAACTGCTCAGCGCCGATGATAGTGTGGGATTACCCATGTGAAAGTAGGTCACTGCCAGGCGCCTTAAATAGAAGCCCCCAGCGGGATAACTCCCGCTGGGGGCTTTCCTTTTTCGCTAGAAATAGCTCTAGCGTGCCATCTTTCTGTTCGTACAGCCATTTTTGCTGTGTGCGAGGGGGGCCAACGTCTATCTTTATTACATCTCTCCCTACAGCATTCTTTTTAATTAAGCCAAAAAATGAGGGGGATTAGTTTGAGATGTTAGTGTTCTTTATGGGAAGGCTCTTTATCTCTTCAGCAACTTGACTAAATTGTTTGATTTGATTAAATCCTAAGCTTACGATCTTTGAGCCAAAATCCTTAATAATAAGGAAAAACTTTGGAATTTTATAACCAAGGTATATGATACTTGCCACTACTGCTGTTGCAATTACAATAGCAAAAAAAGCATGCAGTCCAAAAAAATTCAGAATATTAAATAGATGATAAATGCCTGCAAGGGGTATAAGAAACAGTGCCCCTATGTAAACGAACATAATATAAATATAAAATACTAGAGCGCTAAATTGAATGAATCTCACTAGCGCTAAACTTAAGCATCGTGCCATAGCTCTGTAATTTATCATGAATTATATAGTTTATACTTAATGCTGCTCAATGCAGCCCCTACCCCTTAAAAATTGCCCTCTGCGCTGGCCAGCTTCCAAATATTTATCATGGCATAATTGTCGCCTTACATAGAAGTTTATAGAAAGTTTCTTCCGTAAATAAATATTGCTACCATTTATTATAGCTGCACAAGCGTCTTTAAAGCGACAGAATTCTCGCTAGAAACCAAGTAAAGTATTATTTACCTGGGTTTGAGAAAAGCTTAAGGATTATAAATATACCCTAGCGAGGTGTGTTAATACAATACGTGTTTTAGGTAAACCTTCTGCCACATTATTTTTTGAATTATTTACGCAGTAAACTTTTAACTCATATTAAATTATAAGCAAATGCGCCGACTGATGATCAATGGACTATAGTTATAATGATGAGCGGTAAAAAATGGTTATGAGGACCTAATATTTTATTTTGGGGGAACTGGTTTTTCAGCAAATAAATAAAGAGGCTGCAAATTCTTATGAAAAAAACAACCGATAAGCCTAATCATTTAAAAAATACAGCTAGCCAATTGGAAGGCTTCTCTAAAGAAGAAAAAAGACAACGTTCCCGTTTGGATATTGAAGCGGTGCAAAAAGCTTATAAACGCTATGCAGCCCTCTATGACACCTGGTTTGGGCCGATAATGCAACGGGGACGCAAGGAGAACATTGCAAGATTAACCTGCCAACCGGGTGATAGAATTCTGGAGGTGGGCGTTGGAACCGGCCTTTCTTTGCCGCTATACCCTTCTTTTGTCCAGGTAACGGGAATTGATATTTCCCCTGAGATGTTGGAGCGAGCAGATGCTCGGAAAAAGCGTTTAGGGTTGGAAAATGTAGTCGAGCTACGAGTGATGGATGCCGAATATATGGAATTCCCTGATAATAGCTTCGATAAGGTTACAGCGACCTATGTGGCTTCTGTAGTCCCTCACCCTGGGCGATTAGTCGATGAATTAAAGCGCGTCTGCAAACCGGACGGAGAGCTTTTTATACTGAATCATTTTCAAAGTACCAATCCAGTGCTTGCTGGAATGGAACATTTACTTTCACCTCTTTCTCGATTTCTTGGATTCCACCCGGATCTTTGTTTAGATTCTTTTGTGAAAGAAACCGATCTGGAAGTCATTGATATTACTTCTACCAATCTCTTTGGTTATTGGAAATTAGTACGAGCACGGAATAATAAGCGGTTAACAGCCGGAGTTGCGGATCAGTCAGCCGTTAAAATAGCTGCCTCTCACTAGAATACCTTTAAAAAAGGAGGAAGGATATATACCCCTCCCCGAATATCTCTAAGACATTCTTTAAAAGCCAACGCCGAGGTACCCACCAACGGTCCAGAATTGATTATCAGTAAAAGTTTGGTCATCGGTCCAGTGCCATCGGCCATCAACGCCTACCTTTAATGCCTTCCAGATCGTGTACTCAGCACCTGCGCCAACCTGGAAGCCAATATCTAAAACTGTTACCGGATCGGAAGGCGGGCTAATCACATGGATATCGAGTCCGGCTGGGATAATCCAGGGCTGAAATTTCCCCCACTGCGTAAACTTGATCTTAGGTGAGGCGCTTACGGTTAGCATCGTGAGTTCAGTATTTCCAGTTTCTGGAGAGGGCTTTGCGAGTACGGAGAGTGCTGTGGGCTGGGATCGTGAGCCGAAATGTTTATACTCCAAACCTAACTCAGCTAGTATTGATGCGCCATCCCATAGTCCCCAAACGTCGTCGCTTAAGAGAAAATCAAAACCACCACCCACGTACCAGCCATTATCATCGTTGTTGGCGCTAGTTCCTAGATCGGTGAGCACCTGCCCGGTGCGGGGGTCATTCAGTTCGGTATAACCGCCTCGGAAGAAAAGCATGTGACCTTCATCTTGCGAGGTCTTTATTCTTTCTACCTTTGTCACCCGTTCTTCAAGCTGCTCTACCTGCTGCTCAGGATCTCTGGCTTCTGCTTGAGTACGCATTAATTCTCCACGTAGCCTCTGTAGCTCTTCTTCCATCTGTTGGACCCGTTTTTCTAGTGCAGAAGTAGATTGCTCTGCAGAAGTTATTGGTGGAAAAAATAATGTAATGCTCATCAGGAATGGAATGATTACTACTGCCCTCGTCTTAGGGGTTCTCCCATTATGGGATTGCTTCATGCCTTTCTTCCTCTTAAATATTTTTATTTTGGCGTAAAACTCGCTCTTAGATGCTGAGTTAAAAGCTCTCGTTAAGATCTAGGACAGCTTTTAAGGCAAAGCAATAGGGCATGAAAAAAAAAGCATGTTTTTCATTCAACTTAAAAATGGTTCGATCTTTAAATTATCTCTAGGGAGCTTCTAAAAAGCCGAGCACCGACCCAGCGAACTTATTGCTTACCAGCTACCCTGATGATTTTCACAGCGACGTGCCCTTTCTTTTCTATTTCTCACTGATCAAGCAGCCAACCACGCCAGACGGCGCATGTTGTAAACTAAGTTCATCATTCTGATCTTAACCTCGGCCCTGGATTGGCCAATAGTCCGTATCAAACGATCCGACTGCTGGACACACACATGCTCTACCCGTGCCCGCACCTTCGATCTCTTTCGATTGGCAGCTTTTTCCCGCTCATTAAGCGGTCGTTTTCGGGTTCCCTTCCGGTGTATATGACTTCGATAGTTCGCCGTTGGTAGCTCCTTTTCCCTTGCTGGGTCGCGATAGGCCGCATCTGCTCCGACATCTCCGCTGCTATTGTTCTCATCCAACAGCTCCTCTGCTTCTTGGTCCAGCGGGCATCAACATCTTTCTGCGCCGCCTTGGCATCACGCCAGCTTTCGGCAGTTTCTCCCTCCTTGATCTGGGCATTCTCATCCCCGCTGTTGCGCCGCTCGGGTGCCGGAACAATGGCTCCATCTACGAGCTCTCCCTTGTGGGCAGTGAAACCGGCTGCATCAATCTGGCGTAGCACCTCGGTGAAAAGTTTATCGACAAGTTCGAGCTTCTTTAGCCTCTCCCCCCGAAATACCCCCATCGTCTTGGCATCTAGCACCTTCCCCTCAGAACTCAAACCAAGAAAACGACAGAAACTGTAGCGATCCCGGAGCTGGAATTCAGTCTGATCATCCGAGAGATGTAGAAATGCTGCAGCACAAGAACTTTCAACCTCAGCACTGCATCAAAAGGAGGATGCCCTCCTTGACGTGGATCACCATTCCGATAGATCGATCCGAGTATTTTTCGGAATACCTCCCACTGTACCGTTCGCTCCAATGTTGGCAGCGGGCCTCTGAGGCGCTCAAGTAGATCGAGCCGGACTCCATTAAATAGTGATCAAATTTTCTCTCAAGTCGATTTTGTTGCACGATAAAACAAAGGCACGAAGAGCATGCCGGCAGTAAAACCACTTAAATGGACTTCCCATGCCACGGCTGTTTGCTCGGTGTCGGCGGATATTCCGTATAGGAGTTGCAGTCCATACCAGAATATAAGTACCCATTCTGCTGGTACTTGACCAAGAGTAGGATAAATCCCCCGTAGATAAATAGCGACGATTCTGGAATGGGGAAATAATCGGAGATAAGCGCCTAATACGCCTGAAATAGCGCCACTTGCACCAATGATAGGATTTTGGGAAGCAGGATTTAGAAGAATATATGGCATTATTGCTATAATTCCACATAGAAAATAAAAAATAATAAAGCGAACATGTCCAGTAGCATCTTCAATTGTCTTTCCGAAGATCCAGAGAAATAGTAGGTTGCTGGCTAAATGCCATGTACCAGCATGAAGAAACATGGAAGTAATAAGAGTAAGTTGGATAGGTATTGGGCTATCAGCCGGTGTTATCTTATTTAGAAAAAATACGGGAGTAACCGCAAAGTGATAGACAGCTTGTGCAAATTCCCTTGAACTTAATGAACATTCCCATAGAAAGACTATGATGCAGATTCCTATCAAGCCAATGGTTGTTACTGGTAAAGTCGAAGTTGGGCTGGGGTTTCTTATTGGAAACATATAATTCCAGGTTTATTTTAGAGAGAATAGCTCATTGTAGCTTAGCTTAGTATGAAATTATTGGCCCTCGATACCTCGACAGAAGCTTGCTCTGCAGCTCTGCTGATGGCTGATCAAATCTGCGAGCGTTTTGTGGTTGCCCCTCGAGGTCATTCAGATCTTATTTTAGATATGTTAGAGGCATTATTGGCAGAGGCAGGAGTTTCTCTGGGTGCCATTGATGCTCTAGCTTTTGGACAGGGGCCTGGTTCTTTTACTGGTGTCCGTATTGGCGCTAGCGTAGCGCAGGGGATTGCTTTTGCCCGTGATTTGCCTGTAGTACCAGTTTCTTCTCTGGCCGCTCTCGCCCAATTCTGTAAAGAAAAAAAGATACTGGCTGCGATCGACGCCCGGATGGGCGAAATCTACTGGGGCGTCTATGAGCGAGAGGCAGAGGGTTTGGTTCGGCTGATGGATAGTGAGCAAGTTTGTATTCCTGAAGCTGTTCCCTTGGTGGCGGGGAAGGGGTGGTTTGGTGCGGGCACCGGCTGGGGGGTTTATAAAGATAAGCTGTGTGCGCGTCTTGGTAGAAGAGTGGATGGCTGGGAAGTAGAGCATTACCCTCGTGCTAGCGCAACGGCTCGACTTGCTGCCGCTGCTTTTGTTCGAGGCGAGAGCGTAATGGCGGAACAAGCACTGCCGGTCTACCTTCGAGATAATGTAGTAAAAAAACCTTCAAGAGCAAAAATAAACAATAAATCACCCTAGCCGAAGTAAGAGGCATATAGATAGTTTAATGCACGCAACCCTACCTTTATTGCAAGTTACGGATTTTCCTGCCTTGAAGCGTAAAAATCTGGAAGCGGTGCAGGTTAACCTTGGTTATCGCTGCAATCAACAGTGTGTTCATTGCCACGTCGGTGCAAGCCCGCATCGTAAGGAGGTTATGACTCAGGAGACTATTGAACAGGTAGTCGCTTTTTTGCAAGCGTCTAATGTGACTGCTCTTGACCTTACGGGGGGAGCGCCAGAGCTTAACCCCTACTTTCGGGATCTTGTTACTAGGGCGCGAGATTTAGGCATTCGCGTGGTTGACCGCTGTAATTTGACTATCCTTGAGGAACCGGGACAAGGAAACTTAGCTAAATTCCTAGCGGACCAGAAAGTGGAAATAGTGGCTTCATTGCCTTGCTATTTAGAAGAGAATGTTAACCGACAGCGGGGACGGGGAGTGTTTGAGGCAAGTATCCGCGCTTTGCAAGCACTTAATTGTTTGGGCTATGGCGATGAGAATTCAGCTTTGGTGCTCAATTTAGTTTATAACCCACAGGGAGCTACGTTACCCCCTCCTCAAGGAAAATTAGAAGCGGAATATAAACGCCAGCTTCGAGAGCGTTATGGAATTGCTTTTAATAATTTATTTAGCCTAACTAATATGCCGATTCAGCGTTTTGGCAGTATGCTTGTTTCCAAGGGGATATTTGGAAAATATATGGCCCTGCTGCGGGAGGCCCACCAAGCGGAAAACCTGGCTTCGGTGATGTGCCGAAAACTTATTAGTGTTGATTGGCAAGGATATGTTTATGATTGCGACTTTAACCAAATGCTTGGCCTATCACTGGTCTATGCTGGTAAATCCAGACTTCATCTTTCCCAGCTCATGGAGGTAGACTTGGCAGGCAATCCCATCGCCATCGCAGATCATTGTTATGGTTGCAGCGCCGGGCAGGGTAGTAGCTGCAGTGGAGCTTTAGGCTAATGCGGTTACTGAATTGTAGCGCTATTTGGTTTAGCCTACAGAGATAGGTAGATGAGTTGCGCTGTCTTTTTTTACCCGTTTCCTTTTTAAAATAGTTAAGGGGTGTATCGATGTCACAGCAAGCTAGTGTCTTAGAACGATATTCAGAAGGTGCCCAGGCGCGCCAGGTTGGGTTATGCTGCGCGGTGGAGTACGATTCACGGTCGCTGCGGATACTGCCCCAGGAGATCATTGATAAAGACTATGGTTGTGGTGATCCTTCCCTCTATGTTCGGGAAGGGGATGTGGTGCTCGATCTCGGCAGTGGTGGTGGTAAAGTCTGCTATATCGCAGCCCAACTCGTGGGCAACAAAGGGCGGGTGATAGGCGTGGATATGAATGACGATATGCTGGCCCTGGCCCGAAAATATCAAGCCGAGATGGCGAAGCGGTTAGGTAGTGATCGGGTCGGGTTTAAAAAGGGATTGCTCCAAGATTTGGCCTTGGACTTAAGTGCCGTAGATGCCTATTTATCCGCGAATCCGGTAAGTGGCAGTCAGGATCTAGCTCGCTTGGAGGCTTTTAAAGCCCGGCAACGCAAGGAAAGTCCGCTGATTCCCAATGCTTCGGTGGATCTGGTAATTTCCAATTGCGTATTGAATTTAGTGGATGAAGGGGCAAAGGCGCAAATGGTTGCGGAAATTTTCCGGGTATTGCGCCCAGGTGGGCGGGTAGCTATTTCCGACATTATTAGCGATGAGGAGGTTCCCCAGCATTTACGTAATGATCCGAAACTGTGGTCTGGTTGTATTTCCGGGGCTTTTCAAGAGAAAGCATTCCTTGATGCTTTCGTGGCGGCCGGTTTCATGGCGGTAAGTTACGATAAATGGGAATCTCAGCCTTGGCAGGTAGTAGAAGGCATCGAATTTCGCTCCGTGACTCTTACTGCCGTTAAGCTTGAAGGCGTCGAGTGCATGGATAGAGGCCAAGCAGTGATTTATAAAGGTCCCTATACTCAAGTCTATGATGAAGAAGGTCATGTTTTCCCACGGGGAGAACGTATTGCCGTCTGTGAGCGCACCTTTTATTTTTTGACGATGGGTCCTTATAAAGATGATTTTATTGGTATTTCTCCAGTCGCGCTCCAAGAACCGACGCCCTGGTGCGCGCCTGCGGGGACTCTGCGGCCTGCGCGGGAAACCAAAGGGGGAGTGCATAAGGGAAGTTCCGGCGCAGGGGCAAGTTGCTGTAGCTAATAGCTATTAGCCCTCTCTAGCGGGTACCAGCGAGGTCTAATAGCTGTTTGAGTTCGTAAAGTTTCGTTAAAGCTTGCCGGGGAGTGAGTTCATCTGGATCTAACTCCCGTAGTATTTGAACGGCGGGATGCTCTGCGGAGAGCGCAAGCAAGTCTAGTTGAGCGCCGTCTCCATGGGTGGATTTTTGCTCAGCATTACTTTCCAATTTCATAAGCCGCTGCCGCGCTTGGGCAATGACTTCCTGGGGAACACCCGCCAGCGCGGCTACCTGAAGACCATAGCTTTGGCTGGCGGGTCCCTCTTTCACTGCATGGAGAAAAACGATACGTTCCTTGTGCTCGGTTGCCGTAAGGTGAAGGTTAGCCACGCCGTCAAGATGCTCGGGAAGAGCGGTGAGTTCAAAGTAATGGGTTGCAAATAGCGTTAGGGAACGCGCGTTGTTTACCAAGTAGGAGGCCACCGCCCAGGCGAGAGAGAGGCCATCGAAAGTGCTGGTGCCCCGGCCAACCTCATCCAGCAGGACCAAACTGTACTGGGTGGCATTATGCAAAATGTTGGCGGTCTCGGTCATTTCCACCATAAAGGTGGAGCGTCCCCCGGCAAGATCATCGGCTGCGCCAATACGGGTAAAAATCCGGTCAATAGGGCCGATGACAGCCCGGCGGGCGGGTACAAAGCTGCCAATATGGGCGAGCAGGACAATTAAGGCCGTCTGGCGCATATAGGTAGATTTTCCTCCCATATTAGGACCGGTAATGATCAGCATCCGCCGTGTTTCCTGGAGAGTCAGATCATTAGGCACAAAAGGATTCTCTAAGGTTTGTTCCACCACGGGATGGCGGCCCTCTTCGATCAATATCCCTGGTTGATCGCTCAATAGGGGGACCACATACTCTAGGGTTTTAGCCCGCTCGGCTAGGTTATGGAGAACATCTAACTCCGCCAAGGCATTGGCGCAGGCGCGCAAAGCGGGAAGCGGTTCCATAAATTGTTCCAACAGCCCCTCGTAAAGGGCTTTTTCCCGCGCCAACGCCCGTTCCCGGGCGCTTAATACCTGGTCTTCAAAGCCTTTTAATTCCGGGGTAATGTAGCGTTCCGCTCCTTTTAAGGTCTGGCGGCGGATATAGTCAGGAGGCGCTTGATGAGCCTGAGCACGCGTGATCTCAAGATAGTAGCCATGAACTTTGTTGTAGCCTATCTTAAGAGTCGGGATTTTTGTGCGTTCCCGTTCCCGCTGCTCCAATTCTACTAAAAATTGCCCAGCATTGCCGCTTAAATGCCGCAATTCATCCAGTTCGGAGTCAAAACCGAGAGCGATGACCCCGCCATCTCGAATGAGCACCGGCGGGTTTTCGCAAATAGCCCGTTGTAGCAGCTCATGGAGCTTGGGAAAGGGACCCAAATCTTCTTGTAGCGACTGAAGTAAGATACTGTCTCTGTTTAACTGCAACAAGCTCTCTCGGATTTTAGGCAATAGCCCCAAGGCTTGCCGGAGCTGGACGAGATCTCGCGGGCGGGCGGAACGCAGGGCTACGCGGGAGAGAATGCGTTCAATATCGCCTATTCCTCGAAGTAATTTTTGTAAAATATCGGTCAGTCCTCCTTCTAGGAGGGCAGCCAGCGCCTGTTGGCGTTGTTTGAGCAGGGTTTGATCTCGCAGAGGACGGTGGAGATAGCGCCGTAGCAGGCGGCTACCCATGGCGGTTGCCGTTCGGTCCAGCACCGCGATTAAGGTATTATGGTTTGAATGGCCGCTCAGGCTTTCTTCTAATTCCAGGTTGCGCCGGGTGCTGGGGTCCAGAATAATGCTGGTTTCTTGGCGCTCTACTTGGAGCGCGTGAATGTGGGGAAGGTGGGCGCGCTGGGTATCCTGAACATAATGCAGTAAGCATCCGGCGGCGGCAATTGCGGTTTTCATTTCCTCGCAGCCAAAACCGGCCAGGTTCTGAGTCCCAAATTGCTGGCATAGCTGGCGCTGGGCACTTTCCCTATCAAAATGCCAGGGAGGCAAAGGCCGCACCACCGCGTCAGTTTTGGAATCGACCAGGGTAAGCGCCAGGTCTTCGCTCACCAAAA
The DNA here is from genome assembly GCF_000143085.1 of Nitrosococcus watsonii C-113. Taxonomy (NCBI): domain Bacteria; kingdom Pseudomonadati; phylum Pseudomonadota; class Gammaproteobacteria; order Chromatiales; family Chromatiaceae; genus Nitrosococcus; species Nitrosococcus watsonii. The sequence continues at coordinate 817,823 of NC_014315.1, forward strand.
GTTCCGCTGGCCGAATGCGGGCCAGTTCGCTGATAGTCGCCGATTCACTAGCTACTTCTAAAATATTAAAGCGCCCACTGCAAAGATCAAGCACGGCAAAGCCAAAAACATCCCCCTCTCTTTGGAGCGCGGCCAGCAGATTATCCCGGCGGGCTTCCAAGAGAGCTTCTTCAGTCACCGTTCCTGGAGTGATGATTCGCGCCACTTGACGCTCCACGGGACCCTTGCTTGTTGCCGGATCGCCTACCTGCTCGCAGATGGCTACCGACTCCCCTTGGCGAACCAGTCTTGCCAAATAGGAATCCAATGCATGATAGGGAATCCCAGCCATGGGGATGGGCTCGCCGGCTGACTGCCCGCGGCTAGTCAGCGTAATATCCAGCAATTCCGCAGCGCGTTGAGCATCGTCATAGAATAATTCATAAAAGTCCCCCATGCGGTACAGCAGCAAGGTAGCGGGATATTCTGCCTTAATCCGCAGATACTGTTGCATCATGGGTGTATGGGGTTTCTGAGGGTCATTTGCTGGCATATATAGAAGCTTTTATGGTCAGCGATATACTAAATAATATATGGACTAGAAATTTCGTTACCTGGGCAAGCGCAGACTAAAACCCTCGGTTAGAGGATAGCGTTTTTATGGTTGGGTCAATTATAGCAGGCGTGAATAATCGCAAAGGAGAGTGGCGGCGCTGGGTGGCAAAACTGGGAGGGAACGGTGATAATGACAGCCGGAAGTTGCGTGAGCTATAAATAGTATAAGTATTGACCGCACGACGTAGCTAGCATAGGGGCCATAGCCTTTGTCAGCGTTCACTTGGGCCGGCCTGGTCCGGGTCTAAACAGAAGTTGCGCAAGCTCAATGGCCAAACTAAAGAGCCCTTAAACTCACCGGCGGCAATGCAGCGTAGCGTAATGGTTGCCGGTAAAGCACCTTGTTAGGCTGTTTCTTGATGCACAAGCCTCAGCCGCTGGTTCTTTGCTTTGTAAGTTTCTATGCGGCCACGCCTTTCAAGGAGGCTGGCACTCTGTAGTGTACGTCGTTTAAATGCCTTCCAAGGTTTTCCCCGTGTTCGCACGCCCACCTCTTTGAGCACGCGGGCAGTAAGTGAGTCCAGCGTACATGATTGATTCGGACACTCCCACAAAGCTTGCAGAATCGCATTCTCTATTTCCGATGGGGTTATCTCCTCCGCTCGGCGGCCTGATGAATGGATACTTTTCTCCAGATTATTTAACGAATAGCGTGCATGGTCAGCTTTGGAAGCCTCGCTATGGGGTTCGTCGCAATCCTCTTTCTCCATATCGATTTCGGGATCTAAATCCTTATGCTGTCGGCTAGGGAAAATCTCTCGCTCCTCTAACATACGCCAGAGTCCTGCCAGCGCGTCATCTTTATTAGCGTAGAAGGCTGATTCCCTAACGCGAAAAAACTCCCAGCCGCATCGTTCCAATTGCCGCTGGCGTTGCATATCGGCTTCATAACGATCAGCGCCATGCCAATGATCTCCGTCGCACTCGACCGCCAAGCGCGCTTGTCCACCTTCAACCACCAGGTCAATCCGTCTGCCTGCAACTTCATGTTGGGGAAGAATGCGGAATTCCTTCCGCAGCAGTTCCAAGGCAACCTCAACCTCGAACCAACTGTCAAAGGGCACGGGAGGACTCACGATGCGCCGATTATCTTGGGCCGCCCGCCGCTCCAGTTCATCTCGCTCGATGCCGGCAATTTGTTGTGGCTGCGTGTTTGCAAAGAATTCAAGCAACCGCCGCCGATAGCAAGAGGCTCTGAGATCGTTAACGGTGACAGAGTAAAAAAGAATCATCTTGTCGCGGGCACGGCTGGCCGCGACATTGAAGCGCCTTTTATCTGCTGGTTTAGTAAGAGGGCCGATGCGCTTGTTGGCGGCAGCAACAAGGGATAAGAACATAATGTCGCGCTCGTCTCCCTGGAAATTGTAAGAGTTGCCACAGATTAAGCGACGCCGTTCCATCTCCTCGGCGCCCAACCGCTCGAGGAGGAGACCCTCAATCAATGTTGCCTGTGCTTCTCCTTGAAGCACGACTACCCCCATTGACTTGCTGTCATATCGGCTGTCCTCGCATAACTCAGCGATTCTAGTAACAATGGCGTCGGCTTCTGGGCGGTTAATCGTACGATTGTTAGAACCTTCACGATACCCTCCAGGCACGAACACGTGCTCAAGAGGCGGTAAGCGGTCTGGCTTATATTGCCGCAAGGGAATAAGAGGCGTATCCGAATAGCAAAGATCGTTGCTGAATCGAATGATCTCTGGCATGCAGCGGAAATGCTCGCGCAACGTAATCCGCTGTGTCCCATAGCGCAATTTTCCATGATCGAACAAGCTACTTTCAACATCGAATGACGATTTGAAGCGGAAATCGTAAAGGAACTCCTCCATCAGGCAATGTATTGTATCGCGAGACAAGCCTATGGTCTCCGGGCTGATCTGCTTATCGTCGCCAACGATCACTACTTTCTTTCCCAAATAAAGTAATGGCAGCGCCTCGAAACCGCATTGTGACGCTTCATCAACAATAATTACATCGAACATGCCTGGCGTAGGTGACACCATGTCCCAGATCCGATGAAGTGGCATCACCCAGGCTGGAACTGCTTCGCGGCATTCATGCAAATGCCCCTGGGCCTCGCGGCGATGATGCGGCGCATGCTTTCCGGTTCCTTTACCAAGCCGTCCCATAGATTGTTGCCAAGCCCCCATGTGGCGCCGGTGGCTTTCCGTAAGCCGCGAGAAACAGAAGGACCAGGCATGAAGCGAGGCAAGCTCTGCAATAATGTCATTAATGGTATCTTCGATCTGTTTAACGCGTTTGCCGAGCGCCGGAACGTCTGCCTGCCTGATATAATCCTCGATCCAACACCGTGCTTGCGCCCAATGCCAGGCGTCGCCAATATGCCGGCTTCGTTCCTCCCAGTAGGGCTCGTTGCAGGTACGTTCCAGGCAATCGGCAAGCTGCGGAAGCAGCCACCGGAGTCTGGAGAGATTTTCATCCTGTTTTAGCAGATATTGACGCTGTTTCTCCAAGTCCTGGATTTTGCTTACACACTGCGCAAATTCATCGCGCTCGCGACCTTGAATTGCACCTAACACATTCATGGTGACTGGATGCGCATTGTCCGTAGCGGCAATCTGAGAAACTGGGGTTTCAATGCCTTGGAGTTCCGCGGCGGCAAGCCTCTTGCGGATACGGGCCAATGCGAGGCGACACAAGGCGATGATCCTTTCAATTTGGGATTCGTCGTTCCACAGGGGTTCCTCCAGTGCCGGGCACGCCTGTACCGCGTTACGGCACTTGTCAATAATGCTTTGCAGCGACAAGGCTTTTTCTAGCGCGCCACGCAGTGACTTAAGCGTGGTCAGTTGCAGCACATAGAGTCCTTGAATTTTGTCGCTCTGGCCTGTCCAGCACTGCCATGCCTTCTCGCACTCAATGTCTACGTGTAGCACGTCGGCAAGAAGCGAGAAATGCTCAATCGTAGAACAAGGACGTCCACCCACCTGTACCGACTTGATTACATAAAGCCGCTCTTTCACCTGTTTGGGCCGAATCGGCCCCCAGCCTAATTTTCCACCACTTTCCAAGTGCTCTTTCAGCCTGCGGGCATCCTCATGCAGCACTCTGATATCATCAATAGGTTCAAGAAATTCGATGCTAGTATTATCAGCGCTGGCAACGAGTCCTTCGACTGCCGAAATAATGTGGTCCGTAACCCGAAAAAGCTCGCGCCACAGAGAAGAATGGCCGCTCAAGATATCGCGCAGCGCCTCTTTCATCCACGAATGGCTCGTCGCCATCAATCTTCGTCGAACGTCCTGAAAACTAGCGAACGCATCCCGAATATTTTCGATGGTGGCGGAGCTATGGTTTGCTAGCAGATCGGCCACGTGGTCATCAGCCTTATCCGCTAAGAGACGCTCTTCCTTGCTGGCTTTCGCCTCGTTCCCCACGAGCTGGGCAAAGCGTTCCGAGGACAGCGCGGCGTCAGGCCAGACAAAATTCAATTCTTCGCGTTTTTCCGGCGTGAAGTGGCGCAAGGCTGTCAGAATCTCGCGTAGATCGATTCAGATATCTGCAATGTCTTATCCAGAGGTACAGAATCCGTAAACCAACCGAAGGTGCTTCGATCCTTGTTGACGGCTTCAGCTATCCTGGCCGCCGTTCCGCGATAGGTTCCCTCCGCGACGGATTGTGGATGCGTTTCAGCTTCCCGGATAGCGTGGAGGCGGCGATTGATCTCCGCCTTCTCCTGGCGGAGTTCCTGGAGACGCGTTTCAAGCTCCCCGCGTTGCCGCCCAGCATCCTCCTTTTTCTATTCCTCACTCTTTCGGAGAATGCCGCTAACGCTGGCTTCGAGAGAGCGTCTTTCCTCAGAGCCATCGCCAAGCAAATTAATGCAGAGCGGGCGCAACTCATCGGGAACTAGCTCCCCAAGAACCTGAAGCGCGCGTGGAGTTTTGGCGGTGATCAGCGTACGTTGCCCGGTGGCCAGCAGATGGCATATCAAATTGGCGATGGTATGGGATTTCCCGGTTCCCGGCGGCCCTTGCACGAGAACGCCATTTGCCGATCGGAGCTTGTCAATGATGCGACGCTGCTCATCGTTTGATGGTTTTGGGAAGTAGACTTCTCCATCGAACGTTGCGCAAAGCTCTTCCGGCCCATCGCCTGGTCTCCATTCGTTCCGGGCGCCAATTTCGGCCAGATCTGCGAACTCGCCAGGAACATTTTTATCGTTTTCGATCTGCTTTTTAATGCGTCCTAAAGTCTCGGTCAGCCCCTTGGTGGAACGTTTTCGTAAAATCAAGGCAGGCGTATATTCCACGACGGGCTTTGCCGAAGCGCGGATGTTTTTCATCTCCAGCGAGCCATCATAAGTGCCCTGGGAGTTAATGGAATGCACCAAGGCTTGAAGGACGCTGTCGATGCGCTCTTTTGTCCATGGATCGTCTTCGGCTCCGCTCAATGAAGATTTTGCGGTTTCCTCGGCCCGCGCCGGTCGTTCTTCGATATCGAGCATATCGAGTTCAGGGCGCAGTTCTGGGCCTTCCGTATGAGGACGGACGGTAAATCTACCCAAGCGGGCTTCAAACTCCAGGAGGGCATTGGCGGCAAGCAAGTGCCGGCGAACGCGTTGCCCGGTAGGCGTCTGCCAGGTCAGCAACCCCAAACCGAGCACCAGTTCATATTCCTCGCCCAGGCGAAGCTGCGCTTGATGGATAGCAAAAAGCGCCGAATAAACGCTGTGGATTTGTTCCCATATATTATGTTCCTCCATCCACGGCAGCCATTCGTTTTCGAGATACTGATTCCATGCGTGTTGCACGCCTGGGTGTTCCTCAAGACGTTCGATCATTGGGACGGTTGCTGGTTGATCCCATTCTTCGCGCCAATGTGGATTTTGTATTTGCCGAATGATCTCGGGACGAAGCTCGGGCAAGTGGTCCTTGTCGCGAAGCGTTGCTTGATTCACCCATTCCTTGCATTGTTCTGGAACAATAGGCAACTCTGGTTCCCGCCGGTTTTGCACTGCCAGCCATTCATCCGGTTCATGTTCTTCATCTCGACCCCATGCCCTTGTGAAGCAGCCGCGTTCATGGGGAACGTCTGATATCCACAGAACCTTTTCGTATTCAGTGAGATCTCGAATCGGTTTTGAGCGAAGAGAGGCAAGATGGGTCAAATAGTGGATAAGGCGAATAACCTTTTGGTTGTCCACAAGGAGGTTGTTTGTATTCATAGGATCGTTGAGTTAATGCTTAAGTTAAGCTGGGCGTACGGGGGAGCGCGGCGAATGATTTGAACGCGTGCTAGGCTTTAGGCTAGCGAACCGATAATTGCAAGCAATCCTGCAACCAGCATGATTACTCCTAGCACTACGGCAGTTTTTGCCAATACAGCCCAAAATCGCGGGCCTTTATATTTATTTGCTGCTTTCCAGATTCCCATGAGCACGGGAATCTCATAGGTCGTATATGCGATAATGAAAATAACTAACCCCCCAATGGAGGAGATAAAATTGGACAAGAGGTTAACAACCATGCCAACCAATACCCCGTATATCCAATACGTTTTGGCCAGTCCAAAGTCCCCGTTTGCTAGTTTTTCAAAAAAGCCTTGCTCATTATTGATGGGGCTATTCACAGCAGATTTAAATTCAGCCATTATATTTCTCCTCGTTGGAAAGCGTAGCTCTTCGGGATAGATAAATTCTGGACAGGTCATGAATAAAGTACTGATACCACCCTTTTCAGCTATCGGTGGGCAACATCGAGTCTGAAGGGTGTCAGCACATGGGTTTTTAATTATTCTTTGCAATGAAACTAAAATTATTGGCGCAGCAGCTTGGCGAGGTCCTCCAGGCTCACGGCTTGAGGGTGGTAACCGCTGAGTCTTGCACTGGCGGGTGGGTGGCGACCGCCATTACCGATATTAAAGGGAGTTCCCATTGGTTTGAGCGGGGATTTGTAACCTATAGCAATGAAGCCAAGCAGGAGATGCTTGGCGTCAGCAGTGAAACATTGGCTTGCTTAGGGGCGGTAAGCGAGGCTACCGTCAAGGAAATGGCAAAGGGCGCCTTGCTCCATAGTCGCGCTGGCATCAGCGTGGCCGTAAGTGGAATTGCCGGACCGGCAGGAGGCTCTCCAGAGAAGCCCGTGGGAACAGTCTGGTTTGCTTGGGCGCTAAAGACAGGGGGGGAATGGACTGCGCGGGAGTGCTTTGCGGGGGATCGGGAGTCGGTGCGGAAAAAATCGGTAAAACGGGCTTTGCAGGGACTACTCGATGTCCTGGAGCAGCCCACTGCCTGAAACCCAGCGTTTATTTTTTGCCCTCTGGCCGGAAGTCGGGGTTCGGGAACAGGCGGCCCGACTTGCCCGGCGGATGCTGGGGAAGCAAGGCAAGCGCGTCCGCCCCGAGAATCTGCACTTGACTTTGGTTTTCTTGGGGAGTATGACGGAACAGCAGCGAGCCTGCGCCGAAGCGGTGGCTGATACGATTGACGGCCCGGCATTTACCTTGCGGTTGGAACAGATAGGGCATTGGCCCCGGCCACGGGTGGTTTGGCTTGCTCCTCAGGAGACACCGAAACCGTTGCTAGAACTAGCGCAGCAATTAAACCAGGGGTTGGCGGCGTGCGGTTATCAGCCCGAAGCTCGGCCTTATCGGGCCCACATGACCTTGGCTCGTAAGGTTGCGGGGTACTTTCCGGCCCGTGAGGTAGCGCCCCTTGTTTGCCCGGTTGAATACTTTTATTTGATGCAATCGGTGACCTATCCTAGGGGGGTAGAGTATCAAGTATTGCGTACCTGGCCGTTAGCCCCCTAAAGCAAGGGTGATGCTGACAGGCTAGGAAGCCTTAGCCAGACTATGGGATAATGCTTAAAATTTGAGGCGAAGGGCTATACGCCGCGAACAAACAGAGGTTAAGCAATGGACGAGAACCGGAAAAAGGCGCTAGGAGCTGCCCTCTCTCAGATTGAGAAGCAGTTTGGCAAAGGCGCCGTGATGCGTCTTGGGGATGCGAGCATTGTACGCGAGGTCGAGGTAATCTCGACGGGGTCTTTAGGGCTCGATATCGCACTTGGGGTAGGAGGATTGCCGCGGGGTCGCGTGGTCGAAATCTTTGGCCCGGAGGCGTCGGGCAAGACAACGTTAGCCCTGCAAGTAGCAGCGGAAGCCCAGGCGTTGGGGGGAACGGCGGCTTTTGTGGACGCTGAACACGCCCTTGATCCCCAGTACGCCGAGCGATTGGGCGTGAATGTTGAGGATCTTCTCGTCTCCCAGCCGGATACCGGAGAACAAGCCCTGGAAATTGCTGATATGTTGGTGCGTTCAGGGGCAGTGGATGTGGTGGTCATAGACTCGGTGGCCGCGCTGACCCCGAAAGCAGAGATTGAGGGGGAAATGGGGGACTCCCATGTGGGCTTGCAAGCCAGACTCATGTCCCAGGCCCTGCGCAAGCTTACCGCCAATATTAAGCGCTCCAATACTCTGGTGATCTTTATTAATCAAATCCGGATGAAAATTGGGGTGATGTTTGGGAGTCCAGAGACGACTACGGGTGGTAATGCGCTTAAATTTTATGCTTCTGTACGGTTGGATATTCGACGAGTAGGGGCCCTTAAAAAGGGGGATGAAATCGTTGGTAACGAGACTCGGGTAAAAGTGGTTAAAAACAAAATGGCACCGCCTTTTAAACAAGTTTCCTTCGATATTCTTTATGGATCGGGCGTTTCCCGGGAGGGAGAAATTATTGATTTAGGGGTCCGGGAAGGGCTTATCGAAAAGGCAGGCGCTTGGTACAGTTATAAGGGTGAACGGATTGGTCAGGGCCGGGATAATGTGCGTCAGTTTCTCAAGGAGCACCGGGATATTGCCCAAGAGATCGAAGCCCATATTCGGGAGAAGCTATTGCCGGGCAAGGCAGCACTAGAGGAAGTCGAAGAGGTGGGAACCTGACTTTTCCCATGGGCGATGGAATCGTAGCAGAGGCTAGAAATTTGCTGCTGGGGATGTTAGCACGACGGGAATATTCCCGCTGGGAATTGCAACGTAAGCTTACCACTCGAGGCTATCCATCTTGGGTGATTGAGGGGGCGCTGGCGGATCTTTGCCAGAATAACTTACAAAGCGATGAGCGTTTTACCGAGAGTTATTTCCGGTCCCGGGTAGAACGTGGTTTTGGCCCCCGCCGTATCGCAGCCGAGCTTAAGCAACGAGGCATTGGTGTGGCGCTGATTGCCGAGAGCTTAGCCCAGGAGAGAAAAAACTGGCACAGTCAGGCGATGACAGTCCGCAATAAGCGCTTTGGGCAGGCGCTTCCTAGTAGCCCCAAAGAGCGGGCCAGGCAGATCCGTTTTCTGCAATACCGGGGGTTTACCCAGGAACAAATTAATCATGCCTTAAGCGAAAGGGATGGCTGAGTCGCCTAATATTAAGCAATCAATCATGAAAAGCAGCGCCGAACTCCGAACAATATTCCTTGATTATTTTCGCCGCCAGGGCCATGAGATTGTTCCGAGTAGCCCCTTAGTTCCTGCTAACGATCCCACCTTGCTGTTCACTAATGCGGGCATGGTGCAATTCAAGGAGGTTTTTCTGGGCAGGGAAGCCCGCACTTATGATCGTGCGGCAAGTTCCCAGCGTTGCGTCCGTGCCGGGGGCAAGCATAACGATTTAGAAAATGTAGGTTATACCGCCCGCCACCATACTTTTTTTGAAATGCTGGGTAATTTTAGTTTTGGTGATTATTTTAAGCGCGAAGCTATCGGTTATGCCTGGGAATTGTTGACTGAAGTGCTTAAACTACCGCCTGAACGGCTGTGGGTAACGGTGTTCAAAGAGGATGATGAGGCCGCCAATATTTGGTTGCGGGGAATCGGGGTAAGCCCGGAGCGTTTCTCCCGCTGTGGCGCCGAGGACAATTTCTGGTCCATGGGAGAGACGGGACCCTGTGGCCCGTGTTCTGAAATTTTTTATGACCATGGGCCGGAAATTGCCGGCGGGCCCCCTGGCAGCTCGGAGCAGGAGGGGGACCGGTACACCGAGATTTGGAATTTGGTTTTTATGCAGTATGACCGGGATAAGGAGGGCCGGCTTTCTCCCTTACCTCGTCCTTCGGTGGATACAGGGATGGGCCTGGAGCGGCTGGCGGCGGTGATGCAGGGAGTGCATAATAACTACGATATCGATTTGTTCCGTCATCTTATCGCCGCTATTACCGCCCTTCCTGGCGTTCAAAACCAAGAACAAACTTCCTTGCGGGTAATTGCCGATCATATTCGATCTTGCGCTTTTTTAATCGTGGATGGTGTCCAGCCCGCTAACGAGGGGCGGGGATATGTTTTGCGCCGCATTATCCGGCGGGCCATCCGCCATGGGCACGTGTTGGGCTTGCGCGATCCTTTTTTCTACCATCTAGCGCAGCCGCTGGTCCAGGAAATGGGAGAGGCTTATCCCGAATTGGTTCGGCTTCAAAGCCAAGTAGAGCGGGTGCTGAAACTGGAAGAGGAGCGTTTTAATGAAACCCTGGAGCAAGGGCTTAAGATTTTAGAGCAGGATATTATTCATTTATCAGATGGCGTGATTCCTGGAGAAACAATATTTCGGCTCTACGATACTTTTGGTTTTCCGGTGGATTTAACTGCCGACATTGCCCGGGAACGGAAACTTTCCCTGGATATGAAGGGGTTTGAGCAAGCCATGGCTAGACAACGGGAGCGAGCCCGGGCCGCCAGCCGTTTCAGTGAGGAGTATAGCGCTGAAGAATTACAAATAAATTTGGAGACCGAATTTATCGGCTATGAACAACTCTGTGCCAAGGGCCAGGTTGTCGCGCTATTCTGCCTGGCTGAGACTATGGAGGCCGTGGAACAACTCAACGCTGGCGAAAGTGGTATGGTGGTGCTGGACCAGACCCCATTTTATGCGGAGGCAGGCGGGCAAGTGGGGGATCGGGGAACCCTGCACGGCTCCAGTGGATTGTTTAATGTGACGGATACTCGCAAGCAAGGCGCTGCCCATGTTCATCTGGGAGAGGTCCGCTTAGGCCAACTTCGGATTGGCGATTCAATTCAATCCGAGGTGAATCGGCAATACCGGACTCCTACCCGGCTCAACCATTCGGCAACTCATCTTCTCCATGCGGCCCTGCGGGAAGTGCTAGGAGAGAGTGTGGCTCAAAAAGGCTCTCTGGTGGCTTCCGACCGCCTACGCTTTGATTTCTCCCATCTTGAAGCCGTGCAATCTGGACAATTGCGCCAAATCGAGCATCTGATAAATGCCAAGATTAGGGCCAACTTGCCCGTAGAAACACAGCTTATGCCTTTGCAACAGGCCCTAGATGCGGGTGTTGTGGCGTTGTTTGGCGAGAAATACGGCGAGCAAGTTCGGGTTTTGCGCATGGGAGACTTCTCGATGGAGCTGTGTGGTGGTACCCATGTGGATCGGACCGGTGATATTGGACTTTTTAAGATCATTAACGAAATGGGTGTTGCCGCAGGAATCCGTCGTATTGAGGCGGTTACGGGAGAAGCAGCGCTATCCTGGGTAGAAGAGAGCGAAGTATGCTTGGAAGCCCTTATGGGTCGGCTTAAGGCCTCCCGGGATTCAGCAGTTGACAAGCTGGAGCAGCTGCAGCAACAGAACCGCCAGCAGGAGAAGGAACTACAGAGGCTGAAAGCGAAATTAGCCACCGCGGGAGGGGCGGATTTAAGCGCTCAGGCACAAGAAGTTCGGGGCATCAAAGTTTTGGCGGCCCGGATTGATGGGGTTGACAGTAAAACCTTGCGCGCCACGGTTGATCAGCTCAAAGGCAAACTTACCATTGCTGCCGTTGTACTAGGCACTGTGGCGGAAGGTAAAGTAGTTTTGATTGCTGGGGTAACTAAAAATGCCACTGATCGGATTAAGGCGGGAGATTTAGTCAATTTTGTCGCTGAACAAGTAGGTGGCCGGGGCGGAGGTCGTCCGGATATGGCCCAAGCAGGGGGCAGGCATCCGGACAATTTAGATGCTGCCCTTGGTTTAGTCCCGAAGTGGGTAGAGGGACAGTTAACTTCCGGAGCGCAATAGTTTGCTTACTCTATGGCATTAATTGTTCAAAAATTTGGCGGGACCTCCGTGGGGACCCTCGAACGTATTGAGGCGATTGCGGATAAACTGGTGGCGTTTCAACGGAAGGGCGATAGCCTTGTAGCCGTGGTATCAGCCATGAGCGGTGAGACTAACCGCCTGTTGGCGTTGGCTCATGAAATCCATTCCCGGCCTAATCCCCGGGAATTAGATGTCCTGCTTTCTACGGGTGAGCAAGTGACCATCGCTTTACTGAGTATTGCTATCGAGAAACGCGGGATTCCAGCTCGCTCTTACACCGGATCTCAGGTGCATATCCGTACGGACAGCGCCCATAATAAGGCCCGTATTCAAGAGATTGACGCCAAGCGTATCCATAATGACTTGAGACAAGGGCGAATTGTGGTTGTTGCTGGCTTTCAAGGGGCAGACGAGAAAGGGAATATTACCACTTTGGGGCGAGGTGGTTCCGATACGACCGCTGTGGCGCTGACTGCGGCGCTCGGGGCGGGTGAGTGCCAAATTTATACGGATGTTGATGGTGTTTACACGACTGACCCGCGCGTGGTTCCAGAAGCTCGGCGGTTAGCTCGCCTGACCTATGAAGAAATGCTTGAGCTAGCTAGTCTTGGCGCCAAGGTTCTACAGATTCGGGCGGTCGAGTTTGCTAGCAAGCATCACGTGCCCTTAAGAGTGTTGTCATCATTTGAAAAAGGGGAGGGTACTCTGATTACATCTGAGGTAGAGGGAATGGAAGAGCCGCTAATTTCTGGAATTGCCTTTAATATTGATGAAGCTAAGCTAACTATACTAGGCGTACCTGATAAACCCGGTGTTGCCCATCATATTCTTGGCCCTGTCGCCGATGCTAATATTGGGGTGGATATGATTATTCAAAATGTGGGTAGAGATGGCACAACGGATTTTACTTTTACCGTACATCGGAATGATTACCTGAAAGCCCTTGAGATTTTACGCGAATCCGCGTCGACTTTAGGCGCACGTGAGGTCCGGGGAGATGATAAAATCGCGAAAATCTCAGTAGTTGGTGTTGGTATGCGTTCCCATGCGGGTATTGCTAGCACGATGTTTCATACGCTAGCACAAGAAGGAATTAATATTCAGACCATTTCTACTTCGGAGATCAAAATTTCGGTGGTTATAGAGGAGAAATATTTGGAACTCGGAGTACGAGCTTTACACTCGGCATTTGAATTAGAAAAGGCGCCGAGTAGAATATCCTCCTCTCTTTAAGAGGAAGTTCGGTAAGATGGATATCATGGATTAAATTAATTTGGAGCTTGGAAGCTATCCAAATAGAATGCTATATATTACAATTCGGTAAAAATATAATAATAGTGCTTGCCGCAGGTAGGGACGTGCCACGAAACAGAACAGGGTACAGGTATGATATCCCAGTCTAAAAGTGGGTGTTAACCTGAATTCCTGTTATATGGAGGCTGCGAGACCATGGTCTGCTTGTAGCGAGGCCATTTTTGAGAAGAGGAGAAGGAGCTATGTTGATTTTGACTCGACGCGTCGGCGAAGCCTTGATGATTGGAGATCAGGTCACCGTGACGGTGCTAGGCGTAAAAGGTAATCAGGTACGAATTGGGGTGACAGCACCTAAGGAAGTCACGGTTCATAGGGAAGAGATTTACGCACGCATTCAGCGTGAAAAGGAGCAGGCTAACGGTAGGGGTCAAGTCAGCGAGTCAGAGCTTACGGAAGAAGCGTTCCGAGCTGCACCTGCTATCTCCGGAGGCAGCGAATGACTATCGATTATATTTAAAATGAATTTTTCTCGGAGAGATGGCCGAGTGGCTGAAGGCGCTCCCCTGCTAAGGGAGTATGGGGTTAGTAGCTCCATCGAGGGTTCGAATCCCTCTCTCTCCGCCATATTATTTTTGCTACAGTTTCATAGCCTTATTCTTTCATCCTACGATTTACCTCGCGATGGAGTTTTTAGGCTGGAGTTAGCCTAAAAACTCCTCTTACCCTCGCCTAGGACAGAAAATTTTTTAGAAATGCTTGAAACAAGTAGCTAGCGAGGTGAGCTGTGGGAAATAAAATACCTGATGAAGGTCCGCGTATCTATAATCTTTTCCCCTTGTTAGTGGGATCGATACCCGATTGGGAGCAGCGCCTTCCCGAGATTGCTGCCATGCAGTTTAATTGGGTATTTTTAAACCCTTTCCATGCCCCTGGATTCTCAGGTAGTTTGTATTCTATTAAGGATTACTATCAACTGCATCCTCTATTTCAAGGGGAGTCCCAGGAGTCAGCGGAGCAATTGCTGAGGGAATTTGTCCGCCAGGCGGAGAATCGAGGGTTGGCGGTCATGATGGATTTAGTCATTAATCATACCGCTAAAGATTCACCCTTGGTTTCCCAACACCCGGAATGGTATCTTCATGAAGAAGACGGTTCTGTGCATTCTCCTTTTGTGATAGCGCCCGATGATCCACAAAACGTTACGGTATGGGAGGATCTGGCTGAGATTGATTACCGGCAGAGACCGGCCCGGGAAGAGCTCTTAGCTTATTGGAAAAAACTACTCCAGCATTACATCCAACTGGGCTTTCATGGTTTTCGCTGCGATGCCGCCTATAAGGTGCCGGGAGAAGTGTGGGCGGATCTGATTGAGACCGCCCGGGAACTCAACCCGGAAATCCGTTTTTTTGCCGAAACCTTGGGAGCGCCCCTCCATCAAGTTGAACAACTCCATTCCGCAGGCTTTGATTATTTTTTTAATAGTGCCAAGTGGTGGGATTTTCATGCCGATTGGCTATTGGAGCAATACGAGCAATTTCGCCATATCGCCCCTTCCATTGCTTTTCCGGAAAGCCATGATACGGAGCGGCTAGTAGCTGAATGGGGGGGAGAGGAGCGATATTCCCGCCTCTGGTATCTGTTCACCGCTTTCTTTTCGGCGGGGGTTATGTTGCCCATAGGCTATGAATACGGTTTTCGGCGTAAGCTGCATGTAGTGGAAACCCGGCCGAAAGATTGGGAGGAGCCGGAGTTCGATCTCACTTCTTTTATTAGCGCGGTTAATGCCATGAAGGCAAATACGCCTGTTCTGAACGAAGAAGGTCCCCAAAGACGTTTCACTTCACCCGATCATCCCCTAGTGGGGTTGTTGCGTCAATCGGAGTACTCAGCTGAAAAAGTGGCAGGCTTGATTAACACGGATACCGAACACAGCCATGACTTTGATCTTGACGACTTAGGGGAAGCGATGGGCGTGGAGGTAGAGGCTATACAGGAAATAACGCCTTTCTACCCAACTGATTCTTTGGCAAGACATCAGCCGATTCAGGTTGCACCTTACAGCATGCGTATTTTCCATGTGCCTGAGCAGGGAAGTTAGCACGATTCCACTGAATAAAAAACTGCTGGCTTAGAAAAATAAGGCAAGTAACCCTCCAAGGGGCGCAAGTGATGTTGATATTCTTGCTCCTCAGATGGGCGAAGATTCATTCAGAGGCTATTCGTACCATTGTTTGGTTCACCCCTGTATTTCCTGTAACTTTGTCGTAAGCGTAGACTATCATTTCATAAATTCCAGGTTCCTTAATTGCGGTCTTACCTTGAAAAAGATTGGCAGTACCAGTAAAGGGGAGTGTTATCTCTCTCAATTTTTCGCTATTTTGCATGAGAATGGCTTTGACTTCCAGCTTATCCGGTGGCCATAAGCCATCCTTCATGATGGGACAGCCGCACATCATCGTGATCTTTGCATAGATGTGGACCTGATTATCTTCTGATACATGAGTCCAAGCATCTACAATAAAGCCAGGTAGATTGATAATAATGCCATCGCCAACAATATCTCTACCAGGAATCACCCAAGAAGTTACCGCGGCTTCTTGCTGGGATTGGCGAGCACCCGAGGGACCCCATATTCGGAAACGGAGCAAGCGGGGCCGCTCAATATTCACGGTAGCTAGGTAGCCCGCAGTAGCTTCCGTGGCTATTTGCTGGCTACGTTCAAGAGGGGTTTTCATGAGTAAAGTAGTGTCGCCAGTGCTCCCTCGGATCTGGCCTTCATCGAGAATAACTCCCGTCTCGGGGTCTTCTACCACAGCTCGCATGCCGCCTACGCCGCTGCCAATGAATTTAGCATCTACAGCGCGCGCCCGAATCATGATATGGGTTTCCTCGGCAAAGGCGGGGCTGGCTCCTCCTGCCATCGCTAGATACCCTGTTAGGATCAGCCAAAACCAAGCTGTCAGAGATAATGTTTTCATCGATATTTCTTTAGGTATGTTGTTGTAGTAATGCTTGAGTGATGTCTTCCCATTCTGTTGCCAAAGGCGATTGGGGTGGAGTTTGGCCAGCGCGGGAATACCAATAGGCGGCGTTTGAAAGGTCTCCTTCCTTTCGATGCAGATAGGCATGCACCCAAGCCCCGGCTTTATCTCCGGCTGATTGGGCAAGGTGGTGAGCGTGATGCCAATCCCCTTTAGCCTCGTACCATAATGCCTGAAGGGGTAAGGGGAAGTCCTGGGGAGGCTGGCTGGCACTTAGTAACTTTTTGAATTCTTGCAGTTTCATTGGAGTCTCTGTCCTCCATTAAGACGAGGAAAATCAATATCTCTTTCGCGCCCGATTCTCATCGTGAATGTTGATACGGCGTTTATTAAGCCATGATACTTCAGATATAAAGAGGCTGTTGCCGACAAGATATAGAGTATATAGCTTTGGTAGAGAAGATTGTAGCCAAACCTCTCCTTGATTGAAATTAGATACTTCCGGAACGTGAAAGGTTATGAAAATAGCTGTCTGTAGTGCCCAGCCCTATGATCGCCAATTTTTGTTAGCAGCCAACCGTGATATCGGCCATGAATTAGTGTTTTTTGAAACATCCTTATGTGAGGAAACTCAGCAAATGGTAAGGGGGTTTCCCGCCGTATGTGTATTTGTGAATGACCGATTGAATGCTGCCGTGCTCAATACTCTCGCGGGGCACGGTACTCGCTTAATCGCACTACGTTGTGCAGGTTTCAATAATGTGGATATTCTGACAGCAAACGATTTGGGACTGTATGTAGTAAGGGTTCCAGCCTATTCGCCCCATTCGGTAGCGGAGCATAGTGTGGCGCTGATATTGGCACTCAACCGGCACTTGCATCGTGCTTATAATCGGGTGCGCAATGGCAATTTTGCCTTACAGGGGTTACTCGGCTTTGAATTGCGCGGCAAGACTGTTGGTATTGTTGGTACCGGGCATATTGGTTCTGCTGTTGCCGGAATATTACACGGCTTTGGCTGCCGCTTAATAGCCCATGATCCGCAGCAGAACGCTGAGTGCCTCAATTTAGGTGTGGAATATGTTTCCCTGGAACGGCTTTGTGCTGTTAGCGATATTATTACGCTGCACTGTCCATTGACCCCAGACACGCACTACTTAATCGGCACTACCGCAATAGCCTGCATGAAGCAGGGGGTTATGCTTATTAATACTAGCCGTGGCGCCGTCGTCGATACGCGGGCGGTGATTGAAGGACTAAAATCCGCAAAAATAGGCGCTCTAGGAATCGATGTGTATGAGCAGGAGGGGGATCTGTTTTTTCAAGATCTGTCCGAACGTGTGATACAGGATGATATTTTTGGGCGTCTGCTTACTTTCCCTAATGTGTTGATTACCGGCCATCAGGGATTTTTTACCGAGGAGGCGTTGGCTAGTATTGCGCAAACTACGTTGCAAAACATCAGTATATTCGAACGGGATGGGGTATGTGAGAATGCAGTCACTATGGAGTTGTTACGGTGAGGATAAGTAGCGGAATTTTTATGAGCAGCCAGATTTTTCTTCCATGCTTAACCTATCTTACGGTAGCCAAGGATAGGATCGCTTAGCCTTTATGTTGGCTTATATTGTTCGCCGTATCCTCTATGCTATTCCAATCCTGGCGGGAGTCAATATTCTGACTTTTGCTTTATTTTTTGGGATCAATAGCCCGGATGATATGGCCCGAATGCATCTGGGTACTAAGCGCGTTACTCAGGAAGCCATAGATGCCTGGAAGCAGGAGCGAGGCTATGATAAGCCCTTATTCTGGAACAGCGATGGGAAGGAAGGGGATAAATTTACTGAAACCATCTTTTTTACTAAATCTATTTCTTTATTCCTCTTCCAGTTCGGCCATGCTGATGATGGGCGAGATATTGGCCATGATCTCCGAACCCGTATGTGGCCTAGTTTAGCTATTGCAGTACCTATTTTTATAGGGGGCCTGCTAGTAAATACTACTTTTGCGTTATTAATGGTTTTTTTTCGTGGCACCTATTTGGATTTAGGAGGGGTGGTGCTTTGTGTAGCCTTAATGTCTATCTCTACACTGTTTTATGTAATTATGGGTCAGTACTTGGTCGGTAAGCTGATGCATTTGGTTCCTGTTTCTGGCTACGTGGGTGGATTGGATGCTTTCAAATTCATTATTTTGCCTATCATTATTGGGATTATCTCAGGTATTGGGGCTGGCGCCCGGTGGTATCGGACCTTATTTTTGGAAGAGGTGGGTAAGGATTATGTCCGTACAGCCCGTGCTAAGGGTTTATCCGAGCTTAAGGTACTGTTTAAGCACATACTAAAAAATGCTTTGATTCCTATTTTGACGGGAGCCGTGGTGATTTTACCTACTCTATTTTTAGGTAGCCTTATTTTGGAGTCTTTTTTTGGTATCCCCGGTCTTGGTAGTTATACCATTGATGCCATCCAGGCCCAAGATTTTGCCATTGTGCGCGCCATGGTATTTTTGGGTTCAGTACTCTATATCCTGGGTCTGATTCTAACTGATATCTCCTATACTCTAGTAGATCCGCGAGTACGTCTTAACTGAAATAATGTCTTTTCAGCCCGTTTTTCTCTGGACCGATATTCTCATCTACCTGCTACTAGCCATGCTGGCAGTCGCCATAGTTGTGATTCGCCGACGCAAATATCTGCGCGCGGCCTGGAAACATGTTTTGCGTAGCCGTCGGGGCCAAATTGCCTCGGTAATTCTTCTCGCCTATGCTTTAATAGGACTTTTGGATTCGATTCATTTACGCCAGGCTTTAGCACTTCCCCCGACTCTGCAGGCAACTACTTCGGTTCAATATTCTTCCGAGGCACTCAGCCTGTTAGATCTGTGGGTTTCTCATTTGCGAGAACGGATGGAGACCACCTATTCGGCTCCCTTTGCTACTCATCTTTATACGAAAGCGTTAGTAACGCTGCCAGATGGAGAGCAGCTGCGAGCTTATCCTCGATTAAAATATGGAGGTGCCCATTTAGCCGATCCGGCAGAACGTTGGCGTGATATAGCCCGGACAGTATCCCTAGCCGTCGGGAAAGGCATCCTTTGCTGGTTGTTTTTCACCCTCTTGGGGTTGGCCTGGTTAGCGAAACGGCGGGGTGTAAGTTATTCCGTTTATCTAGGGTGGGTACTGCGGGGTAGCCCGAGTGCCCCGTGGCGGGTTGCTTTGACCACAGTTGGGATTATGTTGGTATTCGCCTTTATGGCTGCTGCCTTAAGCCAGGACTACCATATTTTGGGAACCAATAAAGTTGGCCAAGATGTTTTTTATCAGAGTTTGAAGAGTATTCGTACTGGGCTTGTGATTGGTACATTGACTACCTTGGTGATGCTCCCCTTTGCGCTGGTGCTGGGAATCGTTGCAGGTTATTTTCGGGGCTGGATAGATGATATTATTCAATATATATATACTACCCTTAATTCTATTCCCGGGGTATTGCTGATCGCAGCGGCGATCCTCATGCTGGAAGTCTATATTGGTAATCATCCGGAGCAGTTTGGGACTGTAGCCGAGCGGGCTGATCTGCGTCTTCTTTTTCTCTGCCTTATTCTTGGAATGACCAGTTGGACTGGACTATGCCGAATCCTGCGGGGGGAGACCCTTAAGCTTCGAGAAGCCGACTATGTTTTGGCGGCCCAAGCCTTTGGAGTCAGCCGGAGTAAAATTTTGCTCCACCATATTTTGCCTAATGTGATGCATATTGTGTTGATATCGGTAGTGCTGGATTTCAGCGGGCTTGTGCTTGCTGAGGCGGTATTATCCTATGTGGGGGTAGGGGTTGATCCTTCCACTATGAGTTGGGGCAATATGATCAACAGCGCCCGCTTGGAGATGGCCCGGGAACCAATGGTATGGTGGTCTTTAACAGCGGCTTTCCTGTTTATGTTTATCCTAGTTCTCGCCGCCAATCTGTTTTCTGATGTGGTACAGGAGGCATTGGATCCGCGAATGGGCTAGTGACCTGCCCTCACGCTAAAACAACGTTGCCGGAAGGTAATTTTGGGGCCGAAAATTGTTCTGAGCCTGGAGAGCAAATATGGTCATTATCTGAAATTAGATAAATTAGAATATTATTACCGTTTTTATTGTTGAAGCGGCTTTCAAATTTTACGTGGCCGCGCTTCCTAGCCATTGCCATTTCGGCAATGGCTAGGGGGTATTTGATTATTTCTTCGTTAATCTCCGTTATTCCCGAAATGTGTCTCGTGATCAGCGTATTGGTTTGCTCTATTCCTAGTATGGGTTTTATAGTCATTAATTTATTTATTGCTGCGTTCTTGAATAAGGCGGAAGCATTTGGACGATCTGCCGTATCTTCCCACGGCCAAAGAATTGTTTGCCGAACTACGGCAAGCCACTTGGTGGTGGTTGCGGAAGCGGCTGGAAGCGGTAATGGATGCCCGCCCGTGGGAGGGAGTAAGGAGTGTACCTTTGACTGAATCCCTGCTGCGAGTCGAAGGGCTTAAAACTTGGTTTGAAACCTCAGCGGGGACGGTGCGGGCCGTCGATGGAGTGGATTTTGAAATTAATCCAGGCGAGACTTTTGTGCTGCTGGGAGAATCTGGCTGTGGTAAATCCATGACGGCACTTTCGGTAATGAGGCTGATAGCTGTTCCTCCAGGCCATATAACCGCACAAAGAATAGTCCTGGGTAATCGTAATCTGCTAGAGCTGCCAGAAAGGGCTATGCGCAAGTTACGAGGTCGAAAGATTGCGATGATCTTCCAAGAGCCCCAAACCTCCCTGAACCCCGTTTTTACCGTAGGAGATCAAATCGGCGAGAGTTTACGTGTCCATCTTGGCCTGCGGCGCTCCTCTCTCCGTCAACGAGTTTTAGAGCTTTTAGAAGCGGTGGGTATTCCCCATCCCAGGCAGCGCATCGATGATTATCCCCACCAATTTTCGGGAGGAATGAGGCAGCGGGTGATGATTGCTATGGCCCTAGCTGGAGAGCCCGAGCTGCTGATTGCGGATGAGCCTACGACCGCCTTGGATGTAACTATCCAAACCCAAATTTTAGAACTGCTCAAAGGATTGCAAAGGGAACGGGGTCTCTCTATTCTTTTGATTACACACGATCTAGGAGTCGTGTCCCAGATGGCTGATCGGATCGGAGTAATGTACGCGGGGCACTTAGTGGAACAGGCCAGCCGGGAGCGTTTTTTCACTGACCCGCTTCATCCATATTCCCGCAAGCTCTTTGAAGCACTTCCTACCCATGGCAAGCGGGATCAGCGTTTGAATGTTATCCAGGGAAGCGTTCCTCCTCTCACCCAGCTTTTTAAGGCTTGCCGTTTTGTTGATCGTTGTGACTTTGCCTGGGAAGCTTGCCGAATACAGGCGCCTAAGTGGATGTTGGCTGAATCGGGCCATCATGTTCGTTGCCATCTTTATGATCCGGAGATTGCTCCGAGTCGGCCTTCAGAGAGCCAGAGTAATTATGCCCGATCGCCTTTGCCAGCGGCACAACCTGCGGGTCAAGTGCTGCTCAAGGTAAAAGATCTGAAAGTGTATTTTCCCATTCGCAAGGGAATATTACGGCGGATGAGCGGCCATATCAAAGCGGTTGATGGCGTTTCCCTGGAAATTCGTCGTGCTGAAACGTTGGCTTTAGTGGGGGAATCGGGTTGCGGCAAGACCACCACGGGTAAAGGGATCTTGCAGTTGTTGCCGGTGACTGCTGGTAGTGTGCGACTTAACGGTGAAGAATTGACTAGGCTTAAGGGACGCGCTCTGCGCCAGCGGCGGGCTGATTTCCAGGTTATCTTCCAAGATCCCTTTGCTTCCATGAATCCGCGCATGACGGTTGCTGATATCGTAGAAGAAGGCATGATTGTTCAGCGAGTGGGGGGAAGTGCCGAGGCCCGGCAAGAGCGGGTTGCTGAATTATTGCAGTGGGTAGGGTTGCCGGCTGAAGCTCGGGATCGTTACCCCCACGAATTTTCTGGCGGGCAGCGGCAACGGATCTGTATCGCTCGTGCTTTAGCAGTTAAGCCCAAGCTTATTGTTTGCGATGAACCGACCAGTGCTTTGGATGTTTCCGTCCAGGCCCAAATTTTGAATTTGCTGCGCGAAGTTCAGCATGAGTTGGGTCTGTCCTATTTATTTATTACCCATAATCTGGCGGTAGTTGAATATTTGGCCCATCGGATAGCGGTGATGCATTTAGGCCGCATTGTGGAAGAAGGTACGGTAGCCCAAGTGCTCCAGCAACCCCAGCATTCTTATACTAAAATGCTTCTTGCCGCGGTGCCTTCGGTAGAGAGGGATTAAAAAATATTGGGCTTAGGTCAGCAAGCGGCAAAGCGCCTACAACGGTTATTATTGATGGAAAGAACATATCCCTTTCGATGTTATAGTGGTCATCGCCGTATCCGAACGAATCTAGATGCAGATGAAATAAGGGATCGGAAGGCCAAATAGAAATCTGGCGATTACCCCCCGTTAAGTGTGTTCCTTTTATCGGCAGTGAGAATTAAGCTGGATAAGGCGGTATTTACCGTGCCGGGAGCTATTCTTGAGTCTGCTATAATTTTAATTACTAGCCTATCTTTCCTATCTTTTCTCAAATCGCCTGTATAAAATTATGTCTCAGCCCGGGCAGGATTCCTGTTCATCCTATAAAGCACAAGGAATAGCGTTTATGGAAAAAGGGACGGATCGCTGTGTCAGATGTGGATTGTGTTTGCCCCATTGCCCTACTTACCGTCTGACCGGTGATGAAAGTGAATCTCCCCGGGGCCGGATTTCTCTTATTAGGGCATTAGCACAGAATCAGCTAACGCCTACTCCGCCCTTATTAGGCCATTTGGAACGCTGCCTAACTTGCCGTGCCTGCGAGTCAGTCTGTCCTTCTGATGTTCCCTATGGGCGTTTAATTGATACCGTTCGTGCTCAAGTTCGAGGCCAGCAGTCTCGTGGGCAGCGGATTAAAAAACATCTCCTTCACCAGTGGCTAATTCCTCGCCCGACCCTGCTTCGTGGCCTTGGAGGAGTAATGAGACTAGCTCAGCGCATGGGGGTGGTGGGATTAGCTCGGCGCAGTGGGTTGTTAGAAGCTTTAGGATGGGCTTCGCTAGAGGCTTTGCTGCCTGAATTGCCTCCTCGGCAAAGTTGGCGGCCTTTTTTCCCTGCTCAGGGCGAGGAGCGGGGTCAAGTTGCTTTATTTACGGGTTGCGTTACTGATGTGGTGGATCAACCCTCATTAATGGCAGCGGTGCAACTGCTAAACCAGATAGGTTATGGGGTCCATATTCCCAGGAAGCAGGTTTGCTGCGGTGCTTTGGCGAGACACGATGGCGAGCCGGAACGGGCCTCGGCGCTAGCGGTTGAAAACGTTAAAGCGTTTGCTACTACTGGGGATGTTGAAGCGATTCTCTGCGTTGCCAGCGGTTGCACAACGAGTTTGCTAGACTATCCCCAGTGGTTGCAAGAGATGGGAGCGGAGACTGTCGCCGCTTGTGGTTTTGCTGGTAAACTTTGGGATATTAACCAATTTTTACTTCAAAAGGCTTGGCCGACAAGTGTAACGCTGAAGCCTCTAGCAAAACGGATTGCGGTACAGGACCCTTGCAGCTTGCGCCATGTTTTGTGCCAGCACGAGGCAGTATATGCCTTATTGCGCCGAATACCAGAGGCTGATATTTTACCGCTCCCGAGCAATGGACAATGCTGTGGCGCTGCTGGAAGCTATATGCTAACCCAGCCGGAATTCGCTCAATGTCTACGTGCCGAGAAAATAAACGCCTTACAGCAAATTCAACCTGATATTTTGGTGTCCTCCAATATCGGGTGTGCGCTGTACTTGGTGGCGGGGATAAAAGAGGCGGCCCTTCCCATTGAAACCTTGCATCCTGTGCAATTATTAGCTCGGCAACTTAGTTTTTAGTAATAATATATACTTGGGTTTTTTATTTTTGTATGGGGAAGTGATTAAGAACTTCTTGTTACCTAAGGTTAAGCGAGACTATTCTTAGGTTAATTGATAAAGCAGTAATGGAGTAGGGAATGGAAGGGAGAAGATTGTCGCAGCTTGACCATGCCATCATTAATTTTGATAGTGCTTTACGTACGGTTTTCGGACAACCTCGGGCAACCGAAAGGGCTAGTCCTGCCTCTGGTATTGCAGAAGGAGCATTGAGTGAGAAAGAACGGAGGCTTTCAGGGTGCTTGATGCGGGTCAATCATGCGGGGGAAGTGGCTGCCCAAGCTTTGTATCAAGGACAGGCATTAACTGCGCGCCTTACCGAGATTCGAAAAGCTATGGAGAATGCCGCTAGGGAGGAGAACGAACATCTCGTTTGGTGCCAGCAGCGAGTACAAGAGCTTGGGGCCCATACCAGTTACTTTGGCCTCTTTTGGTATGGGGGCTCTTTTGTCATCGGCGCCTTGGCGGGGATGGCGGGAGACAAGTGGAGTCTAGGCTTTGTGGCCGAGACGGAACGTCAAGTCGTTAAACACCTAGAACGACATTTAGATCGTATTTCCGCTCAAGATACCCCAAGTCGGGCTATCTTAGAGCAAATGAAAGAGGATGAAGCTCGGCATGCTACAGTGGCTTTAGAAGCCGGTGGAGTGGAGTTACCTTCTTCCATTAAGGCCTTGATGGGGGCCACATCGAAAGTGATGACCCGAACGGCGTATTGGATATAGCCTTTCTAACCATTGTCAAGAGTAGCTAATATAAATATAGGAGCAAGAGCTATGGCTGATTTTAAACGTGGCGATTCTAACTACGTACGGTCCGCCTACAGGCGGTCAGGTTCTGAACGGCCCGAATATGGGCGTTCTAAAAATCGTGGGCAGATTTGGTCTGTCATCATCGTGCTTTTGCTGATCGTCGTGTTGGCGGGAGGCGCGGTATGGATGTATCTCAATGGTAAAGGCGAAGAAGAAGCCGTGGTAAGCAAAGAATCTGAAGTTGCTAGCCCGCAAATAGCTGAGTCAAGTACCACCGAGATGGAGCCTTCCCAGCAAGGAGGCACTGAAGAAGGATTTACCTCTACAGCTCCCAGTGACGAAGATGAGTTTGCATCTTCAACTCCCAGCGAGGAAGAAGATGAATTTGCTTCTATTTTAGAAGAATTAGGGGTAGGGAATGAGCCCAGCGAAGAAGAAACTTCCGCCTCCTCCAGTACGGTAGAGCCGCAAGCAAAGGGATCAGCCGCTGAAGATAATACTGCAATGGGGGCTGCGCCGGAGGAGCCCCAGTCCTTTGCTGAGGAAGAAGAGCAATTTTCTACCGAGGAATTTACTATACCTGAAGAAGAGCAGCCAGAAGAAGCGGGTGGAAGGCAAACTGAACTGGCTACCGGTCAGCCTAGAGGGGCTGGGACTGAGCGGCAATTAGAGGAAACCCAAAAGAGAGGGGAAACTAATAAAAAGGGAGCAGAAGAGGAAAGCTTTGCTGCGGTAACCCCGTCATTTGAAGAAACTCCAGCCCCCAGTAAGCCCCAATCGGCAGGATCATTTCCAGAGACGGTCACTGTTCGGTCAGGTGATTCCCTTTCCGTTATCGCTGACCGTGTTTATGGTGATGCGGGTAAGTGGCGTTTAATTTATGAAGCTAATCAGGATCAATTGGAAAACCCTGATCAATTATTGGTAGGGATGAAGTTAACCATTCCTGCTCCAAATGATTAGTTAATATATCCGGTATCCGGCGGTAAACATTAGCTAAAAAAGAAGGGCGAATCGCTAGCGATATTCGCCCTTCTTTATATTATAAAAGTTAGGGGACACGCTGGTTAATAACTACCGATACTGGTTTGGAAGAGGTAGCTGGAATAATACCTTCGGCAAATCCTTCGAAATCACCACTTTGAGGCACCGGATTACCTGACCAAGAAACTCGAGCCCCAATTTGAAACTCGCTAAAATTCGACATCTTCATGCTCGGCATCATCGCCATGGAATCATTTAATACTACTGTGATAGGTAGATCCTTAACTTGATGCCGGGCGGCTGCTAAGGGCATGGGAGGACCTTTAGCTGCACGGGCAAAAACGAAGACGGTAGAACTTTCAGAGACCTCACTCTGGAGGGCGGGATCAAGCGCTACTTTCACTTCGATGCTAGGAGCCGGAGTATTTCCTTCCTTCGTGTTGGTAGCGGTTGCCGAAGCTCGCGTTTCTGTAGTAGCGCGAGCGTCTGTTGTTGCCCCACTAGTCGCCATTTCTGGTGCTAATTGCGCCAAATGGGCGCGCACCATACGCTCTTCCTCGCTACCTGGTGGGAGCTGGGAAGCGAGCTGCTGAAGGTAGGTTTTTGCTTCTCCGTCCTGGTTCGTTTGGAGCGCGTTTACCGCTGCTAGCCACAACGCTTTGGGATGTTGGGGGGCAAGCTCAAGCGCACGATGTACCAGTTTCAAAGGCGCTCCCTGCAGACGCCGTCCTTGGCTCGCGGCAAGGGCTTCCGCATAGTCCAAAATGACATCAGGATTTTGGTCATCCAAGGTATAGGCTCGGCCTAATGCTTCGGAAGCTTTCGCAAATTCATTCGTAGCCAAATAGGTGCGGCCTAGCAATTGCCATCCTCTGACATCTTCAGGGTGTTCTGCAAGCCGTGCTTTAAGCCCCTCCATGGCATGACGCATAGTATCCATTTCTTGCTGAGATCCCTCTTCCATAGCCCAAAAACGTGCAACTTGATCACCCGCCCCAAGCTGTTGGTAGGCCACGAAGGCCAGTGAGGGCGTGAATAAGAGCAGAAAGAGCGCAGTGATCCAATGCCGTTTTGATTTGAGTTTAGTAAGAGGTGTGGTGTCCGTAGCAAGATCGGCGGCCATGGCTTCTTCTAGCTCACGTCGGGCCAGAGAAAATTGTTCTTCGCTCAGAGTACTATTACGAAGCTCTGCGCGTAGTTCCCGTAGTCGTTCCCGGTAAACTGCGATCTCCGCCGTAGTTTCGTCAAGAACCTGTTGATTAGGGCGACGTAATAAAGGTGGGAGCAAAAAACTGAGCGCAAGAAGCACCATTATTCCTGCAGCTATCCAAAATATTGACATGGAAGTCATGAGTCCTCTTCTTCCAGTAGTTTAGCCATACGGCGATGTTCCGCTTCAGAAAGGGTAGGGGTCAAGGCCTGGTGGCGCCTTCGCATGACAATGATGAATACCCCAAATCCCAGCAATAAAAGTAATACAGGCCCAAACCAAAGCAAATAGGTGGTAGGCCGCATTGGCGGGCGGTAAAGGACAAAATCCCCGTAACGTTGTACCAGAAAATCAACAATTTCTTCATTGCTGGCACCCTGCTGCATCTTTTGATGAATTTCGCGCCGCAAATCGCCCGCTAGATCAGCATGGGAATCGGCGAGGGATTGGTTTTGGCAGACCAAACACCGCAGCTCTTCAGCTAATTGCTGGAATCTGGCTTCTTGGCTTGGGTTATCAAATTTGAAAATAGCAGGATCAGCGGCAAAGACTGCCTGTGATCCCGCCAGGGTAACCATCAACAGTAGTGTCCGAATCATCTTAACCCCCTTGAGTCCCGAATGACTGAATTAGAGGGAACAGCTTGTCTTCTACAACCTTCCAGGTTAGGGGACCAATTTGCTTATAACGAATGACGCCTTTGGGATCGAGAAGAAAGGATTCAGGAACCCCATAAACACCCCATTCGATACCCACTTGTCCGTCCGTATCGACAGCAATGGCCGTATAGGGATCGCCCAGGTTGGCTAACCATTGTAATGCGGCCCCTCGTTCGTCTTTGTAGTTGAGACCAATGATGGGCAACTGGGTTTCTCTCGCCAGCCGAATCAGAACTTCATGTTCCGCTCGGCAGGCAACGCACCAACTGGCCCATACATTGATCAGGGCTGGCTTACCCAGGAGGTCACTGCGGTAGATTTCCTTGTCAGGCGTTCTGAGCTGGGGAACCCCCAGCTCCGGGGCCGGTTTGCCGATAAACGGCGATGGCACTTGTCGGGGATCCCGTTGTAAGCCAACAGCAAAGAATAGGACTAGGCCCGTAAAAACGATTAAGGGAATAGTATAGCGCAACATTAGATTTCAGCCGTAGCCTCAGGTTGGGAGGGTTTAAGCTTAAAGCGCATTTTTTGTGCGCTCACCCGATAGCGCCGATCACTGGCGGCAACCGCGCCGCCTAGGGCCATCAATAATCCACCCAGCCAGATCCAGCGTACAAAAGGTTTAAATTGAATGCGTAGACTCCAAGCATTATTCCCAAGGGATTCTCCCAAGGCAACGAATAAATCCCGGAATAGCCCTGCATCAATACCTGCTTCCGTCATGGGAGAAGTTTGTACTAGGTAGATGCGTTTTTGAGGGTGGAGAGTTGTGATCAAATCTTCGTCTTTGAAAACGGATACAGTTCCTTCAATGGCCCGATAGTTAGGACCATCAACTTCATGAACTTTATCTAGGCGAAACTCATAGGCGCCTAATTCCGCTGTCTCGCCCACGGTAATGCCCACATCTCGGTCCTGTCCATAGATAGTAGTTAAGGTGACGCCGACAATAGCGACCGCAAAGCCGGTATGGGCTAGAGACATGCCTATAAAGCTCCGCGATAAGGAGCGTGCTCCCGCCACAATCCCCCCCCGGTTCCGGAGTCGATTCCAGAGACCAAGCAGGGTCGTGAGGGCAATCCAAATAGCGACGGTCAGCCCGGCAGCCGCACTGAAAACATCACCTTTATCAACGACATAAGGAACTAGAATTCCAATCGTTAAGCTAATGGCAAAGATAAAACCTAGTTTTTTAATAAGCTCCCCCAAGCTTTGCTGTTTCCAGCGTGATAGGGGGCCCGCTCCTAGCAAGAAGGCTAGGATAACCATTAAAGGCACAAATACGGTATCAAAATAAGGTGGGCCAACCGAGATTTTACCTAACCCTAATCCTTCCAGAACCAATGGATAAAGAGTACCTAACAACACGCTGCCCGCAGCGACTATCAGTACGACATTATTCGCCAATAGAAGCCCTTCGCGGGAGAGAAGGTGAAAACGGCCTGTATCCCGTACCTGCGGCGCCCGCACGGCATAGAGAAGGAGTGATCCGCCTACGGCGAGCCCCAGCAATATTAGGATAAAAACACCCCGCGTAGGATCCGTTGCAAAGGCATGCACGGAGGTGAGCACCCCGGAACGCACTATAAAGGTTCCGAGCAGACTGAGGGAGAAAGTAAAAATGGCCAGCAGTACTGTCCAGCGTTTGAAGGCATCCCGTTTTTCAGTTACTGCAAGGGAATGAATCAGCGCGGTACCCACAAGCCACGGCATAAAGGAAGCATTTTCAACCGGATCCCAGAACCACCAGCCGCCCCAACCGAGTTCGTAGTAGGCCCACCAACTCCCTAAGGTAATCCCAATGGATAAAAATAACCAAGCAACTACCGTCCAGGGTCTAGACCAGCGCGCCCAGGCTGCATCTAGGCGTTTGCCGATAAGTGCTGCAATGGCAAAGCTAAAGGCGACGGAAAAGCCTACGTAACCCATATAAAGCATAGGAGGGTGCATCACTAGGCCGGGGTCTTGCAATAAAGGATTGAGATCTTGTCCGTCCAGGGGGGCGGGGAAAAGACGTAAAAATGGATTAGAGGTTAGGAGCATAAATAACAAAAAGCCCACATTAACCATGCCCATGACGGCTAATACACGGGCTACATAGGCTAATGGTATGCTACGGCTAAACAGGGCCACGGCTACTGTCCACAGGCCTAGAGTTAAGCTCCACAGTAATAGCGATCCTTCATGGGACCCCCAGATGGCGGCAAACCGATAGGCTGGTGGCAGCGCTGAATTAGAGTTATTAGCTACGTAGGCCACGGAAAAATCATTATTGAGAAAGCTGATGGCCAGGCAGGTGAAGGCAATGATTAGAAAGAAACACTGACCATAAGCGGCAGTTCGTGCTACATTCATCCAGCCTATGATTCCACGCTGGGCACCAATAAGAGGCAATATTGCCTGGGAGAGGGCTAGAGTGAGGGCTAAAATCAGTGCGAGTTGTCCAAGTTCTGGAGTCATAGCTTATCCTCGGTATTTGCTTTTGTTTTGGCGAGTGAGTCGGCGACCTCAGGTGGCATATATTCTTCGTCGTGTTTTGCTAATACTTCGCTAGCTTCAAACACTTTGTTAGGTCCTAGCCTGCCCATGGCAACGATCCCTTGTCCTTCGCGAAAGAGATCAGGGAGGAGACCGCTATAGACCACGGTGATTGTTTGCGCCATATCGGTGAGGTCAAATTGCACATCTAGATTGCCGCTTTCTCGCTTTACGCTGCCATTAACCACCACTCCTCCGACTCTAATGCTAGTATCCGTAGGCACTTCTCCAGCCATGATTTGAGTGGGATTGTAAAAAAAGAGAATGTTTTCTTGAAAGGCTTTTAGCCCTAGTCCAGTGGCAATGGAAACCCCTATGACCACCAGTATTACCATCGCAAACCGCCTTTGACGCACAGTCATAGCTTATCCTCCCGCTGTAGCTGACGGGTTATTCGGCGCTGCCGAAGCCGGGCATGTATTATGTTGCCCACTAATACGACGGCGGCAATTCCGTAGGCTGTCCACACGTAAAGGGCATATCCGCCCATATGGAAAAATTCCTGCAATGTATTCATAACTCAGGAAAAAATTTCAGGGTAGTGATTGAAAAAAGGAAAACTTGCCCGAAGAATGGACTCTAGAAAAGTCCACTAGTTCATTATTCATTGGTTCGTTAGCAAGATTTAAACAATAGAAGCTAAGAGGAACCTAGCACCTGTTTGACCCAACCATTATTGCGCTCCCGTTCCAGAAGTTCCGAGCGGGCCCGGAGTAGGAGCAAAGTTATATAGTAAGTTGTGAAGGCTGTTGCCATAATGAGCAATGGAACTAGCATGCTCCAGTGAATAGACGGAGCGTCGAATTTAGTGACTGTGGGGCCTTGATGCAAGGTATTCCACCACTCTACCGAATAGTGAATAATCGGCAAGTCGACTAGGCCCACTAGGGCAAGGATAGCGGCTGCCCGGGCAGCTTGCCTGGGATCTTCGATGGCCGATTGTAAGGCCATGTAACCTAGATACAGGAATAACAGGATTAGCTCCGAGGTTAGGCGCGCATCCCATACCCACCAGGTTCCCCACATGGGTTTACCCCAAAGCGAGCCCGTGATTAACGCCAATAAGGTAAAAGAGGCGCCCAATGGTGCGCTCGCACTGCCAATGACCTCTGCAACTTTGACCCGCCAGATTAGGGCAATAGCCCCTGCCGAAGCCATGACGACATAGATGAACAAGGACATCCAGGCGCTGGGGACATGGATAAATATAATTCGATAGCTGTCGCCTTGTTGGTAATCCGCCGGGGCGACGACTAATCCCCAATAAAGTCCTACGATTAACAAGATTGCAGTGATGCTCGCCAGCCATGGGAGTAGGCGGCCAGACCAGGTATAAAAATATTTTGGAGAGGCTAAGTGTTGGTATCGATGGTGGAATGGTAGATAATGCATCGGTTTAGCTCATTCGGATACATAAGGCGGCCGAAGTGGCGATGGGTGCCAAGGTTGCGGCCAATACTAATAAGGCGCCAAGGAGATAAAGCTGCCCATCGGCGGGCAGGCCCTGGGCCGCCGTCTCTACAGCGCCAGCGCTGAAGATCAAGATGGGAACATAAAGGGGGAGTAATAGCAGGGTCAGTAATAGTCCACCCCGCCTTAATCCTACGGTTAAGGCCACCCCCACGGCTCCTACTAAACTGAGGGCGGGCGTACCTACCAGGAGAGTTATCAATAAGACAACCAGGGGCCAACCCGAAATACCAAATATTAACCCCAAAAGGGGGGCGAGCAAAATCAATGGCAGTCCGGTAGCTAGCCAGTGCGCAAAGATTTTGGCAAGTACCAGTATAGGCAAAGGATGGGGGCTTAGAATAAGTTGCTCTAGACTGCCGTCATCAAAATCTGAACGGAACATGGCTTCCAAAGAGAGCAGGGTGGCAAGCAAGGCTGCAATCCAGATGATACCGGGTGCAATTTGCCGTAGTACTCCGGTCTCCGGCCCGATACCGAGCGGGAAAATACTGGCTACCATGAGAAAAAAGAGGAGTGGATTGGCGGCATCGCTGCGGTGTCTAAGGACCAATAAGAGATCGCGTTTAGTGAGCCACCAGCAGGCATGGGAGAGGGTGGATGCATTCATCGGTAGGGCTAAGCTGGTCATAGAGGTGTCTAAGCAGAGATTTCTAAGGTTCGAGCATGGGCAATATTGATGGCGTGATGACTGGTAAAAATCGCCATTCCTCCTGCAGCGGCATGTTCCTCTAGTAGAGTAGCGATGGTCCGTATAGCCACTTTATCCAAAGCGGTAAAGGGTTCATCCAGAAGCCACAACCATGCCCGGTTGACTAATAGGCGGGCTAATGCTAGACGGCGACGTTGTCCCGCTGAGAGAAATCGGCCGGGGAGTTCCCGTATTTTAGTTAAACCAACGCGCTCTAGCGCCTGTTCCGGATCTATGCCTCCCCCGTTAAGCGCTCCTGCTATCATAAGATTTTCGTGGGCGGTCAGCTCTCCCTTAATGGCATCGGTATGGCCCACATAGGAAAGTTCGCTGTGATACAGAGGTCTTATTTTATTGATCGGTTGCCCACGCCACTGGAGTGTACCTTCTTCGGGTAATAACAACCCGCACAACAGGCGCAGTAAGGTGGTCTTGCCTGAGCCATTGTGGCCAGAAACTTCAAGCACTTCTCCCGCGTCAACGGTGAAGTTCATGTTCTGAAAGAGTAATCGTTCACCACGGCGGCCCGCGAGTCCCTCCACTTGTAGCCGTGGTTGGGTTTGGTCTGAAACCGTCTGTTGCTTGTTATCCTTGCCCATAATTTAGGCTTTTCTTCCTTTGCTGTGGTCCGCTCAATCGAGCATAATAGCATGATCTGATTATACCAGCTTACCATTACTAGGCATGAGTTTGGGAGCATCATAACTTATGAAAAGGAATTTTTTGGGGCTAAATATCGTCAAACCCGCTAAGTATGCTACACTGATACCTTCATATCTGTGAAATTTTGCCTTCCTCTGCTCTGTTACTCAATAGCCATATTTATTGGCTTAGCCTGCTGTTTATTAAAGTGGGTATAAACGATAATTTAGTTCTGCCAAACAAATATCATAAATTATCATACCCAAGCAATTCGTCAGAAGCGGGTAACCCGTGTTTAAATATTATATTCCCTCTTAGAATAGGGACCCAGTCACCTTAATTGAGCAAGAAACCGTGGTTTTATGGAACAGGCAACCCATCATCGTTCGATCC
The DNA here is from genome assembly GCF_000143085.1 of Nitrosococcus watsonii C-113. Taxonomy (NCBI): domain Bacteria; kingdom Pseudomonadati; phylum Pseudomonadota; class Gammaproteobacteria; order Chromatiales; family Chromatiaceae; genus Nitrosococcus; species Nitrosococcus watsonii. Next base: position 851,013 of record NC_014315.1, read on the forward strand.
TCGCTGATTTAGTGGATTTCAGTGCACAAATGGATTTGGATGCTACCATGGAGTCTGGCGATCTGCGCCACCGTGATCGTAGTATTGGGCGAGAGTTGGAACATCTTGTCAATAAGCCCCGGAGCCAGCTTCGCCAATGGCTATGGCGAGTTGCCGAGGACAAACAGAATCTCCCTGGTAATAACGCCGTTAAAACTCTTCGCTTAATTACCCTGGTGTTGTTTTTTCTCGGGATTACTGCCGGTTGGATAACTGCATTGGGGGTGTTTGCCTATGACGGTACGCAGCCAGTCAATGTGGTTAACGTATTGGCAGTATTTGTGGGACTCCAAATACTGCTTTTACTGATGTCTGCTATTATGGCTCTGCCCCAGAATATCCTCCGTTTTATCCCTGGAGCACGCTCATTGCAGGATCTTTTTGGTGTGCTGAGTCCGGGGCGGTTAGCGCCCACAATTGCACGGTTTTTATCGCCAGATTACCGCTTAGCCTTTGAGGCGATTTTGGGCCGCCAAAAGGCGCACCATATTACTTATGGCCGGGTAAAAAAATGGTTAATATTGCAGCTCTCTCAGGTATTTGCCGTGGCTTTCAACGTGGGCGCATTATTCAGTTGCCTTTATCTAGTTACGATTTCTGATCTAGCCTTTGGATGGAGTACGACATTAGCGTTTCAGGCTGAAAAATTTCATTGGTGGGTACAGCAATTGGCCTGGCCGTGGCGCGATTGGCTTGGGAGTGCCGTTCCTTCCGCCAATCTCATTGAAGTAACCCGGTTTTATCGTCTTGACGAAGGTATTTTACCAAATGCGATGAAGTTAGAGCCTAAAGATGCTTCCACCCTAGGTCAGTGGTGGCAATTTCTGCTTCTGGCGATTATTTTTTATGGTTTGCTGCCACGGCTTTTTACATTAGCTTTTGCTCGCTGGCGCCTTAATATAGCACTAAACAATGCTTTTATCCATGCGCCAGGAGCTACTCAGGTTCTTGATCGGATGAATCATGCGATGGTTGAAACAACAGCGGTAGAACCTGAGGCAAGAGCAGTACCTATGCCAGAGGTAGTATCATCTTTTCATACTGAGAATTTCGCCGGGGTTAAGGGGTATCTTGTTAATTGGGCTGGGATTAATTTGGCTGAAAACCAGCTAGAAAACGCGCTGCGGGTGGCCATGGCGGTAAAGATCGATCAGGTACTCCATGCGGGTGGTAAAAGCCCCATTGAGCAAGATCAGCGTGTTATCGGAAAATTGCAAGCGTCGGAGGACACGATGGCTATTGTGGTTGCTGTGAAATCATGGGAGCCTCCTCTCTTGGACTTATTAGATTTTTTAGAAGCGCTTCGTTCTGCATTGGGTCCGCAGCGATTAATTACCGTAATTCCGTTGGCGCTCAACCATAAGGGAAATCTGGTTTCTGCCGATTCCAGCGATTTAGATATTTGGCGGAAAAAGCTGCAAAGTCTGGGAGATCCTCAGCTTGATTTTCGCCCATTGAATTTTGAGGCAAGCTAATGTCCGCTCCCGTATTTGCGGTGGTGGGTCATCCTAACAAGGGCAAGTCGAGTATTGTAGCTACGCTTGCTCAGGACGATTCAGTCCAAATTTCATTGATACCTGGTACCACCGCTAAATGTCGTCATTTTCCCATGAAGGTGGATGGTGAAGTGCAGTATATTTTGGTGGATACACCAGGGTTTCAGCGGGCACGACAAGTATTGGCATGGATGAAAGCACGGGCAGCAACGGCGGCAGAAAGAACTGCGGTTGTTTGCCAGTTTGTAGAATCTCATCGCAATACGGGTAAATTCGTCGACGAATGTGAACTGCTTGAACCTCTTATGGAAGGGGCAGGCATTTTGTACGTTATTGATGGCTCTCGCCCCTATGGCGAGGAATATGAAGCTGAAATGGAAATTCTCCAATGGACCGGCCAGCCTAGCATTGCCCTTATCAATATGATTGGTCAAGATAGTTATATTGAAGAGTGGCGTGCTGCGTTAAGCCAATATTTTAGGATTGTGCGAGTATTTAATGCGGTTACGGCAGAGTTTCACAAGCGTCTTGAATTGCTCAAGGCTTTTGGGCAATTGCGAGAGGAGTGGCGGGTTCCGTTAAGACGGGCAGTAAAAACGCTAGAAGAAGACCGCCGTGCTCGGCGCCAGCGGAGTGCTTCATGTATCGCGGAGATGCTGGCCGGAATGATAGTGCTTAGCGTGACCAAACGGTTATCCTCCAAAGAAGATGCCCCATCTCATAAAGCATCCTTAACTCAAAAGTATCAAGCAAAGCTACGCAGCCTTGAGCAAAAAGGCCGGCGTGCCATTGAAGATATTTATGATTACCATGAATTAAAATGCCGGGAAAAAGAAATTGAAGTACTCGATGAGGATCTGTTTTCTCTTGACAGCTGGAATATTTGGGGCCTAAAACGGCGTCAGCTCCTTACCACGGGTGCGGCGAGTGGAGCCTTGGTTGGTTCGGGTGTCGATCTAGCAGTGGGTGGAACCTCTCTGTTACTGGGGGCTACTATTGGTTCTATGGTGGGAGGGGCCTCGGCCTGGTTCTCTTATAACCGTATTTCGGACGTTAAAATGCTAGGATTGCCACTGGGCGGAACAGAATTGCGGGTGGGGCCCGCCGGCAATATTAATTTTCCCTATGTCGTGTTGGGACGGGCGCTTTATCATCATGCAGCCGTAACCCGCCGGACTCATGCTCAACGGGATATTCTTAGCCTTGATAACGCAACTGAAACCGCCAGCGCCCGCTCTCTCCCAGAGCAGCAGCGGAAAAAATTAGAAAAAGTATTTACCCAGCTTCGAAATACGGAGGATAATAATGTCGATCCTGCTTTAATAGACCGCTTGGCTGAAATTATTGAGATCATTATGGAAGATTCAGATCGAATAGTTTAGGGTCCTTAGTTTAAAAGGCGCGATTAATAGATAGCTATTTTTTAGTGTCGGATAAAACTATCTCCGAGAGGATTCAATATCGGGATGGGGTATATTCTTACCGTAGAAGATTTCCAGCATTTCGTTCTTTACTCGATCAGCAATTGTTTGCTGCTCCTGGGAGGCAAGGTCAGAAGCATTTCCTCCAAATAGGTAATCATCAAGCTCAAAATCCTTAAGCATCATCTTAGTGTGAAAGAGATTTTCCTGATAAATATTCACGTCGATCATATGATACCGTTCCTTGGTGTCTTCTGCGATGAAATTTTGAATGGAGTTGATGGCATGATCAATAAAATGCTTTCCTCCATATACGTTGCGGGTAAAGCCCCGGACTCGATAATCCATAGTGACGATATCCGACTCTAAACTATGAATAAGATAATTTAGAGCCCGTAATGGCGATACCCGGCCACAAGTGGAAACATCGATGTCCGCGCGGAATGTACTAATCCCATTTTCCGGGTGACTCTCCGGGTAAGTATGGACGGTAAGATGGCTCTTATCCAAGTGACAGACGAGACTTTCTGGTAGAGGTCCCGGTTCTTCCGCGTTGGTAAACTGCTGATGTATCTCCGTCTCATCCTCAGCAATCAGCATGGTCACACTGGCCCCCTGGGGTTCATAATTTTGCCGGGCAACATTCAAGATGTTAGCGCCGATAATTTCGGCAACCTCAGTGAGGATGCGGGTTAACCGCTCAGCATTGTACTCTTCATCGATATATTCAATATATTCCCGGCGTTGCTGAAATGTTTGGGCATAACAAATATCATAAACATTGAAGCTCAACGTCTTGGTTAAATTATTGAAACCATGTAACTTAATTTTGTTAAAGGCACGGGTCATCGCTGGTGTCCCTTTCCTTCTGGCTGGCTAATGATGCTATTATTAATTACTCTAGCGGGCCGCGCATTATCCCCTATTTTGCAATAAAAGAGGAATGGTAAATAAACTGCAGGATTGTGCCCGCGGGATCAGTACAGTAGAAACTACGTGCGCCATCCCGATGGGTACGCGGCGTTGTTTTTATGGGAACATGCTGGGCCTTAAGATGCTCATACCAAGCATCTACTGTCTCAGGAGTATGAATAGCAAAGCCTATATGATCCAATCTTTGTGGCCCTTTCGGGAGCTGATCCGGAGGTGTTCGGTGTAACGCTAGACTGTCGTTTCCCGAGGTAAGATACACATTCTCTGGATCTGGACGCCATTCGACTCGCATCCCAAGGAGTTCTACGTAGAAATTTTCGCAGGCATCAAGATCGTTTACGAATAAGGCCACATGGCGCAGACCGGCCGTCACTGGAGGTTGATTCAACAGTCGCTATCCTCTCAAAAATTGTTTATAAATTTAAGTTCTACCATTACGGCGACTGCTAATACAAGCCCATTATCTTATTTTGGGAATAGATTGGGTTTGTCTTCAAACTAGTCAATATCAATGATTTCGTAATCATGGCTAATAGAAGCGGCTTTACCCAACATGATAGAAGCGGAGCAGTACTTTTCGCTAGAGAGTTTAATGGCTCTTTGGACATGGTGTTCTTTAAGTTCGTGGCCAGAAACCTTAAAATGGACATGAATATGGGTAAATACTTTGGGTATGCTTTCCGCCCGCTTGGCCGCAATTTCTACCACGCAATCGGTAATAGATTGCCGGCTTTTCTGTAAAATTTGCACAACATCAAAGGCGGTACAGCCACCTAATCCTAGCAGGAGCATTTCCATGGGCCGAACGCCCCGGTTGTGTCCGCCGCTCTCGGGAGGCCCATCCATCACTATGGTGTGGCCACTTCCTGATTGGCCGGTAAAACTGCTTTCCTCGATCCATTTAATACGGGCTTTCATAAACGATAACTCCAGGGTAATTAAAGATGTTCCTATTGTTGCCAATACTATTATAGGTTGAATTCACTTAGGATAAGAGATCTGAATCATGATTGGGTCTATGTTAGAAAGGACTACTATGGGAGAGAACTTGCCCCTAGCGAGCCAAGATTCCATCGAGTGTTTCCTTGAGTATTGTCATATTAAGAATCTTTCTGCCAAGGCACCTATTATTCGTCCTGGAGACCCAGCGGATACGCTGTATTACATTCGCAAGGGTTCCGTAACCGTCTATATAGAAGACGAGGAAGGAAACCAGCTTATTTTGGCCTATCTTAATCAGGGAGATTTTATCGGTGAGATGGGGTTATTCGCTGAGATTCAGAATCGGAGTGTGCTCATACGGGCCCGAACTCCTTGCCAGTTAGCGGCGATCACCTATGAGCGATTGCGGTATTTATCCCAAGGACCGCTGGCAGAGCATTATCATCAAATTTTGCTCGCTCTTGGCCGTCAACTTACTCGGCGCCTTCTGGAAACTAATCGTAAGGTTAGTCATCTAGCCTTTATGGATGTAGCCGGCAGGGTTGCGCGAACATTGCTGGATCTGTGCCAGCAGCCCGATGCCATGACTCATCCTGATGGTATGCAGATTCGCATTACTCGGCAGGAGATAAGCCGAATCGTAGGCTGCTCCCGGGAGATGGCCGGAAGGGTGCTTAAAGAGCTACAGCAGCAGGGTTCGATTTGGGCTAAAGGTAAGACCATTGTAGTTTATGGTACCCGCTAATTTAAACTTGTTTGCCCGGCTACTTAAAAAAATGAGATGGTGGGTCTGTTCAGTGGATTGTACAGTGTAAGCAAGCGTTAAGGCTACGATGAACAACGGGCTTTTTGTCAAATAAAGATCCATCTCTTTAGTGAATTTCAAGCTTTTGAGCATTTTCTGTTCTAGCATCAAATTTGCGTCGGCTGTTTAGTTCAATTTAATCTCATCTGAAAATTCCTAGTTTTTTATGGCTGCTCCTTGTCTTAGTAGGTAGGGGGTTACCCTTTCTATAGCCTGGATTTACGCAGGCCTTGATGAACAATGGGGACTTCTAACGGATTTAAGTTTGGCGTAGCCAAATATATTTTCTATAGTTATTTCATTTAATTATGGGACATGTTATGCTTTAGCATGACTTATTCACTTGATTTGAGAGAGGCCGCGCTCTCGTACATAAAAAACGGCGGCAGTAAGGTTGAAGCATCCCGTCTTTTCGGTTTTTCCCGCTCTACTCTATACAGATGGCTTGATATGGAAGATTTAACCCCGAAAATTCATGGTTCGAGAGATCGCAAGATTGATAAAGAGGCTTTAAAGAAACATGTTAAGGACCATCCCGATATGTTCTTGCATGAGCGTGCTGAGATTTTTGGCGTTGCTGTGAGCGGAATGCACTATGCGCTCAAGCGCTTGGGCATCGTAAAAAAAAGAGCGCGGGTATAGCGAGCGCTGTACTATGAAAAGGCAGGAGTATTTGGAAAAGCTCCGCGCCGAGCATCGCATGAGGGGCTTTAAGAACCTGATTTACATTGATGAGACTGGCTTTGATGCGCCTTGCTATAGAGATATGGGCTGGGTAACAAAGGGGCAAAAAATTCTTGGTCTTGTGAGCGGAAAACGCAAGCGCAGAACCAATCTGATCATGGCGCAACGTCACAATGCATCGGGACGTCAGAAAAAATGGCTGGCTCCCATCCTTTTTGAAGGCTCATGTACAGCAGCTCTTGTGGAAACATGGATTGAGCGATGCCTGATGAAAAAGCTGGATGAACCCACCATCATCGTCATGGATAACGCCAGCTTCCACAAGCATAAACGTATTCAGAAGTTCGTGGCGCCGGCTTATCACATGGTCATACCATTGCCGCCTTACTCGCCAGACTTTAACCCCATAGAAAAAACATTCGGCGCCATGAAAAAAAGGAGAAAATCCATCCCTCAAAACACAACAATCGACCAACTTATATTGTCTTATAATTCAATGAAATGACTATATCTCAGCATTCCCTCTTGAGGAGGGAGAGAGATCCGCCGGATAGATATAGAACTATCTCATTACTGGAACAGTTTTTAAAGAATTACTACAATAGAATCAAATACTTAATTTTTAGTTCCAATATTTATCTGGATTGTAATAGGCAGCCGACTTGATTTCTTTTTTTTCTTCCATATCCGGTAAATCCGCTTGGCTCTTGCAATTCTATCCCGTATTTTTAACTTCCTGATACCATAGATAATAAGCCCAAGACTAAGGAGCACAATTGGATCTGCCATATGCCCCACTTGCTCGGCCCCGTCTCCTAATGCTCCTCCTATTTTCCCCTCAGCAGTGGGAAAGCGTTTATTGCTGGATAGCTTTAAGTCCTTGTAATAAGCATTAGGATTAGCTTCTCTTAGATCACTGCGCTTTTGCATATTCAGGGCAAAGCGAGTCATTTTAGGATCAGAAGACATGGCTATCTTAAGGGAATCCACCATGGAGTTAAAAAAGTTATTCTTGATCCCTAAATCAGCCCGATAAGAGAGCACTTGAAAGGTGGTAGGCTCACGGTGGTAATGGGTTTTTCTTTTAAATTTTCAGGATATTTGTCAGCTAAGTACTGCGCCCCTACGCGGATATCCAGAAAAGGGGAAGCGGGGTCTCTTCTAGCCATAATGTTTATTGCTCCTCCTGTGGGATCAGGTTGCATGATTAAACCCTTTATCGGATTCTGGCGGTAAGGCTTTAAGCATATAGCTGAAAGAATTGGATATTAGTTCAGCCGGTTTTTCGGCACAGGTAGTAATAAGGCTTCCATATTGGCGATTATAGAGCACTTATACCATTTACCCATATCAACCTACTAGGTACACCTATTTAAGGCATAAATCAATTCTAAGGCACCTGACAGGCTCATATAGCCATTCTTAAGATATGGAGGCTTCTATAGCAAGGGTTTTAGATCATTCAACCAGAAGCTGTTATGAATAACCATACAATCTATACGGATATACAGCTAGAACTATTCAGCAATGGATAGATAGCAGGAATGTATTACATTGTAATATAATTGATCTACACGGGCAGCAGACGCTAACCAGTCAGGAGATAGACCGGATAGGTAATCACAAAACAACCCTTTGCGCCTTTGTAAAATTGCAATAATTCCGTAAACAGGCTCCCTGCCGAACTGAAGGAATCAACTTTGCCCCCCTACCCACCTTCCAAAGAAACAAGACCGGTGGCCTTAATATTTAAACCGATTTGAGATTAAAATAGAGAGCACACTTGGATCGGAAACTATTTCCTACCCCTTTTATGACACACTACAAGCTGAAATTGTGTCAGTTGACAAGCGGGTAAGTATTGGATTATATTAACGATTATTGAGAGGGAGCAGACTTCTAAGCCGAGGGTAGTAGGTTCGAATCCTACCGGGCGCGCCATATTAATCAATAACATAGCTCCTGATTCTCAGCCTCTCTAACCTCAAGGCGACGGTTTTGCGATACCAGATTTGTTGCTGCACATTTCGCCGCTTTATAATATTAGGATGGCCTTGCTTTCCCCACCTCCGGCTCCCGTGAAGCAAAGTATTCCAGTAGCATACGGTGAATGAAAATATATCCACCACCGACTTTGCGTAGGAATAATCGCTCGGCAGCATAATCCAGGAAATGAACGTAGTTCAAGGGAGCATAGTTGTAACGCCAAAGTAGAAAGCGCAAGACAAACGCTGTGGGATTCTGATAGGTTAAAGCTGCCACATCGAGCATGAGTGGAGTTTTCAACAGCTCCCATAAGGTCGAATCGTTATCTAAGGTGATGCGCACGCCCTCTAAAGGCTTTCCGGCCTTCGTCGAATAATTTTCTACCTGTGGGCGGGAAAGAGGGTGTATATAGATGGCCTTTGGCAAGTGCAAAGCAACTTCTAGTTCTTCATAATCTATGACTCGGCGGCATACCACCAGTGGGATGAGGCCGTGTTGTTGGCGGGTTGATGCCATCTTTTCTTAATTCTTCGACCAACCACTCTGCCAAGGGACGCGGTTGAACGGCCCAGGAGGATAAATTAAAGACGACTGGAATATAGGGAAAGGCGTCTTTTTCTGCTTGGTTCAGCAAATCACGAGCCAATTCTAATAATGAAGTGCTCTTTCCTGTGCCGGGTTCCCCCAAGATAAGTAGCGATTGCTGATTTCCCTCCTTAAAGACCTGGCTGATAGATGTCCCTGGTGGCAAGAGTTGAGGGCCTTGAACTGGGCGCTGCACGACGGACTTCCAGAGGGAGATGGCCGCTTCTGGTTTCGTTTCCAGTTCCAATTCAATGCGTGCCACATGGTAAAGTGATTGTTCCAATACGCCTTGAATCCAGTCATGCCTTACTTTCTTTAACATTTGGCGGCGGTTGCGTTCGGAGGAGTTTTTATCTGCGGAAGGAGAAGGTTGATGGGTGTAAAAAGCTTGATACATGGCTACGACGACAACAAGTATTACCAGAGAAATAACAACGAACTGCTGATTTGGTAAGTAGACTAGTGCTAGGGAAAACAGTACCGAGCAGAAGGTAAGTAGCCCGGTTAGAATAACCATGTGACGGCGTGACATGCGCTCTTACTCGACGTATTGGCTGCCTAAATTGATTGTTCCTTAACGTTAGCCAGTTTAATCCCCCAGGCGGAGATGCCATAAATACTACAATCGGTGAGCGTGGCTTCTGATAAATCTGTTTCGACCAGCGTAGCTTCTTCTATGTTCGCTCCATTAAGTTCTGCTTCGGAGAGATTAACTTTATAGAAGTTGGCCTGACAAAGTTTGGTATCGTTAAAGTGTGCGTTACTGAGGCATGTTCTGGTGAAGTTAGCTCCGGTAATATTCGTCCTAGTGAGATCCGCCCCCGTGAGATTGGCTACTCTAAATATCGCTCCAGGGAGGTCTGCGTCGATAAGATCTGAGTCGGATAGATTCGCCTCTCTCAAATCAGGCCGCGGCACCCTCTGGTTCTCTTTCCTCCACTTATTCCAGATTTCAACACCTTGCTCAATAATTTTTAAACGTTTTTCGTTCGCCACCTACACTCCCCTAAAGAGATTCCTGCCAAGTCTTGCTTCCTTTTTCAGCTATAGCCCCCCCTTCCTACGCTAGAAAATACTTTGTATTGAGCACCTGCGTTCAGGTCCAACCGGTTTGCTCGAAGGTGGCGGGGAAGGTGTTTTCCTCTAATCCGGTCTCCCGCGCCGCCACGATGAGCGCGACAGGGTAGGCGTCCTCTTCAACTAACTCAGGCAGAGAGAACCGTAAACTTGGGCTTTTTTCTTCAAATGTCTAGCAATTCGCTGTCTCTGTTCCTGCTTGGTTGCGCAAGCACAACTAAAGGCTATATTTAGCCGTTTATTTTTGCCATAATTAAAAGCGAGTTGAGCGAATTGAAATTAGTAATGGCGTCGCTTTTAAGAATTTAGCATCTTTACTATATGCCATGAAAATTCGTTTTTGCTAGCGATAAGACAGTTTAGATATTTAATATAAATAATTGATTATTATTGGTTTTTGTGAATGGTGATACGCCTTTTCTGGTTGAAAAGGGGGGCCTTCTTAAGCCGTGGGCAGTAGACTCGGATCTTACCAGGAGCACCATGTATACGGTTAAAGACTGCATTTTATCCCGTAACTGAGGTATAATTATTGGCTTTTATGGTGGGCGTAGCTCAGTTGGTAGAGCGCAGGATTGTGACTCCTGTGGTCGTGGGTTCAAATCCCATCGCTCACCCCAAATCTGGCAATTGTTTCCTATGCTTTTTTCCAATAGGAGCAAGGAGGCACAAGTAGGTAATTATAGCGGGTTTTGGGGCCATTAGCTCAATTGGTAGAGCAGCTGACTCTTAATCAGTTGGTTCAAGGTTCGAGTCCTTGATGGCCCACCATATAAAATCAGCGACTTACATAAAGAAGTCCGCTTAGGGAAATTGCCCGCGTAAATGCGTGGTGTGAATCGGTTTTACCCCCAACCGGCTGTCCCACGCACGCGGGGAACGGTATAAGCAAACCTCATGCCAATCTTATAGTGTAGTTTCCTTTTGGGATAAGTTGAAGGGGTGGATTACAGGAAGGAGTTTCTTTGCTAATATTAGAAGCAGCCATTTAGAGATCCTCAAAGTTCTATAGTTAGGCCCTAGTGGAGTACGCCAATACTCGCTAGGGCCGCTTCGTTTCAGGGCGTAACTCAAAACCTTCCTTAACAACATAGGGTGATTTGCTTCAATCTGCTAGTGGCAATTAAAAACCGCTAAGCCCTTCTGGCCGTGTATCGGTAAAAAGCCAAAACGGTTAAATAAAGTCCTAAGCTACGTGCCTTGCTTTGGCGGCAGGCTTCGGTATGGGCTCCCCCGACTGCTGGCAAGCCTCTAGCCATGCGGTCATAGCGTCCTGAATTTCTCGGGTAGCTTCCTCCGGCGTTGCTCCCCATGCGCTACAGCCTGGCAGGTCGGGTACAAGCGCAATATAGCCGCTGTCCTCATCGCTCCAGAAAATCTCAATTAGATACTTCATCGGTTGCCTCCGTACTTGCGTATCATCGCTATCAATTGCCGCGCCTGATAAGGTGGAATCTTCCCTTGGCGGTTTTGGAAGTTAAGCTGCACGGGTTCCCCCTTTCGTTTGAATGCCCTGTGAGAGCCTTTCCCGCCATGATGAATAAAGCCTAAGTGCTTAGCGGCCTGGCAGGCATCTTCAAACCGGACTGCTTTGGGATTGGTGCAAATAGCCTCTAGCAACTTCTCGCGCCTGGTCATCCGTGCTGCCTAAACTTCACCACGCTAGCCCCTTCCCGCAAGCCGCCTTTTCTAAGCGTGAAGTCGGTAATCTTCTGCATGGGTGCCCGATACGATATAGCCCGCCGTCACATCGTTGCTATTTTTGTGGTTCAGTAGGGCCTTCACGGCATAGCCCGGTACATCTAGGGGGGCCGCCGCCGTGGCAAAGGTGCGCCTTAAGCCTGTGAAAAGCACCAACATAAGGCCGGCAAGATGCCGGCCTGAGCGTGTATCGAGTTTCTTACGATGTCTATTATTTCAAGGAAACAACAACTTCGCCAAGCGTACCCTGAAAGTCAAAAGGCTCGCGGTAGTCATAGGTAACCGGCGTGCCGGTATCTGTACCAATGTCCTGATTTTCTGACAGAGAGTATTTCATCGGTGCGGTTTTCTCTACGTTGCCCTTGCCGACTCGTTGACCGTCAACGAACAGTGTGATGGTACCACCTTTGCCAACTTCCTTATCCTTGCCTTTATAGTCGAACTCCATCTTGACCACGTGCTCACCGGCGGCGATCAATTTATCGCTGGCCACTGTGTAACGTGCGATATCAAGATAGTTATGGGTTGCGACCAGCTTACCGTTGAGCAGATAGAAGCCCCAGCCACCGGTATTACCACCCTGAGTAAAGATCATGCCGTTGGCATTATCGTCGATGGTAATCTTGGCGGTGATGGTGAAGGACTTGTTCTTCAGATCGGGCGCCGATGCTTCGGGAAGCCCCACAATGGGCACGGGGTAGATGTACTCAGAACGTCCCGCAGCCAGATTGGGTTTGCCCATCAGTTCAGCGCTGAAACGTTCGGAACCCCGCCAGTCGAGCGGTAGAACCTGTTCTTTAGACGCGGTGGCCCACCAGAGCTTGACCATCTCATCTAGTTTCTTCGGCTTCTCCTTGGCGAGGTTATTCGCCTGGGAGAAATCTTCCTCCAGATGGTAAAGTTCCCAAGGTGCGCTCAGTGGGTCAAACGCGCCCCGGTTCGGGTTCCATGGTGTAAATGACAGAGCGCCTGCCCACCACCCATCTTTGTAGATACCGCGATTCACGAACATCTCAAAATACTGGCTTGTGCGGATCTCTGCAGCGTCTTTATCGGCCAGAACGCTAAGGAAGCTGCGGCCTTCTATCGGTTTCTGCGCGGTCCCATTAACGCTGCGTGGCTCTTCAATTCCAGCGGCGTCGAGGATGGTCGCGGCCACGTCAATGACATGGGTGAACTGACTGCGTACTTCGCCGCCATTGTCGTATTTGGCGGGCCAACTCACCAGCATCGCGTTTCTTGTGCCGCCCAGATGGCTGGCTACCTGTTTGACCCACTGGAATGGCGTATCCATCGCATGGGCCCACGCGGCGGGGAAGTGGTTGAAGTGCTTGGAGGTGCCGATTTCATCGATAAAAGGCATCATGTCTTCGGTTTGCATCTGCACGCCGTTAAAAAAAGCATTCTCGTTCAGGGTGCCGGGGATACCACCTTCGGAGGATGCGCCATTATCGCCGATAATATAGATGATCAGCGTATTGTCAGCGTCAGGGAGCGTTTTCACATAGTCAAGTACCCGACCGACCTGTTGATCGACGTGTTCACCATAGGCGGCGAAGACCTCCATCATTCGGGCTGAGAGTTTCTTCTCATCGGGCGAAAGGCTGTCCCAGGCGGGCAAACTGTCGTGGCGTTTAGTGAGCTTGGTACCTTTAGGAACAACTCCCATCCTGATTTGGCGCGCGAGCGTTTCCTTACGGTACTCATCCCAACCACCATCAAATTTTCCTTTGAACTTCGCGATCATTTCCTTTGGCGCTTGGTGTGGCGAGTGAGTGGCCGCGGGAGCAAGGTACATCATCCATGGTTTATCGGGCTGAATCGCTTCAGTCTGCTGTAACCATTGAATGGAGTGATCTGCCAAATCGACACTGAGATAGTAATCGTCGTCAGTTTGCTGTCCTACCGGAGTCTGGTTTTCATACAGATACGGTCTGATCTGGCTAGTGTCGCCCGCCATGAAGCCGTAGAAATAGTCGAACCCAAGATTATTCGGCCAGTGATCGAAAGGCCCCATCGCGCTGGTTTCATAAGTGGGCGTATTATGATTCTTGCCGATCCAGGAGGTAATGTAGCCGTTCATGCGCAAAATTTCGGCAAAAGTGGCGGTATCTTTCGGGATAACCCCAGTGTAACCGTCATAACCCGTCGCGACCTCAGTGATGTTGCCAGTACCCGCCACGTGGTGGTTACGCCCGGTCAGTAGCGCTGCGCGTGTAGATGAACACACGGCTGTAGTGTGGAAGCGATTAAAGAAAACGCCTTCCTCAGCGAGCGCCTCCATGCTTGGCGAAGGCACACCACCGCCGGCGACAGAGAACTGGCCAAAGCCCACGTCATCAAGCAGCACCAGGAGAACATTGGGCGCACCTTCGGGTGCCGCAACCTGCTTGGGGAATTGCGGTGCATCGGAATTCAGGTAAGTGGTACCGACATTACCCCGGTATTTTTGTTCGGCATAGGGTAGATTAAGTTGTGGTGCGGTCACTCCCGGTCGACCTTCCTGAGCCACAGCTCCCGCACTGTGCAGGGCGATCATGCAGGATGCACTGAGCGCAATAAATTTTATTGGTGAAAGTTTCATTTTCTTATCTCGCAGCTAAACATAGATGTTGAGCGACCCCCGAGCGGCGATGCGAAGTGAAACAGCGCATCGAGCGCGAGGGCCGCATAAAAATAGTCCCCAATGTTTGACCCCAGCGGAGAAGGGTTGGCTTTGGCCACAGGCCGAAGGCTGTAAAGGTTTCCTTGCTCGGTTATCTCGAAGTTTATCCCGCCCTTGCGGGTCAATCCATCGAGGGAGCACTGCCCGTTATCCCGGCCCGTGCTGTTTAACCCCCTGGCGCAGTGTTTGGAGCACTGGTATTGGCCGGTCGCCACAAGCTGGGCGACCGCCACCATCTAAACATTGCAATACAAGCATTGTCATCATTTCATTTCAACGGTCACCTGCTCAATTTCACCCGTGAACTTATTAGGTGCTTGGTAGTCACGAGTTACGGGCTGTCCGGTGTCCTCGCCGACGCCAAAGGTATCGATGCCGAAGCGACCTGGGACCGTGGACTTCAAGCTCTCCTGAGCGAGTAGTTTCCCGTCCTGGGAAAACGTAACCACTCCTCCAGCGCCCGGTTTGTCGCCGCCGTCATAGGCGAAATCAACCACCAGGGTAGCTTTGCCGTCGATCGGCGCGGAACCCTTCAGTTTTGTATCGTCGCCGAAGTAATTGTAAACGAAGACCGGCACGCCTTTTTCGAGATAGAGGGATAAGCCAGCGGCAAGCCCGCCATAGCCGAGAACGACGCCGTTGGTTTTGTCTCCCTCCGCTTTCACTTTGGCGGTCAGAGTCCACGATTGGTTCTTCATCGAAGGTGCCGCGCTTTCCGGAATGCGGGTGGCACCTTCATAGTAGGTAAAGACCTTTCCTGCCGGGTCGGCCCCTGGAACACCGGGTTTAGGAACCGCGAGGCGGGCTGCGCCGCGGTCGTCGAGCGGAAGCACGTTAAATTCTTCCATAGCCAGGGCGAATTTCGCCTTCAGTTCCTCGAGCTTGTCCGGGTTCTTGTCGGCCAGGTTCATCGCTTCAGAGAAGTCATCGGGCAGGTAGTAGAGCTCCCATTGGTCCTTATCCCAATTCCCCGGGGCAAGATCCTGGCGCCATGGTAGCGTGTGCTGGGCGTTCGCCTTCCAGCCATCTTCGTAGAAGGAGCGGTTGCTGAGGATTTCGAAGTATTGCGATTTCCTACCCTCAAAGGACGGGTCCGTGAAGCTGGCGAGGAAGGAAGCGCCTTCAAGCGGCTTCTGCTCGACGCCGTCTACGGATTTCGGCATTGGCAGACTGGCTGCCTCGAGCACGGTCGGGAACACGTCGATCACATGCAAAAATGCCTCACGCGGCTTGTCGTCGTGCTTGATTTTCGCGGGCCAGCTCACGACCATTGGGTTGCGTGTCCCGCCGAGATGGGAAGCGATCTGTTTTACCCACTGAAAGGGAGCGTTGCCCGCCCAGGCCCAGCCCATGGGGTAGTGCGGCTCGGAGCCCGGCTGACCGACGGTGTCGAGCAGGGGAATGAGATCTTCCAACGGGGTTTGCACGCCGTTGAGCGCGGCAATTTCATTAAACGTTCCGTTGGGGCCGCCTTCCGAGGAGGCACCATTGTCGCCGACGATATAAATCACCATGGTATTGTCAGCATCGGGAAGTTCCTTGATCGCATCGAGCAGACGGCCGACCTCGTGATCGGTGAAGGCCATGTAGGCTGCGTAGTTTTCCATTAACACGGCATAGACCTTCTTCTCGGTGTCATTGAGGGTGTCCCAAGGACGTATCCAATCGGGGCGCGGTGTCAGCTTCGTGCCTTTGGGCAGGAGACCGCTTTCCAATTGGTGTTGGAAGATGGCTTCGCGGTAAACATCCCAGCCCTCGTCAAAGGCTCCCTTGAAGGGCTCGCGCCACTTGGCCGGGGCCTGGTGCGGGGCATGCATCGCGCCGGGAGCGAAATACATGAAGAATGGCTTCTCTGGCGCGACCGACTCGGAGAACTTCATCCGCGAGATCGCCCGGTCGGCCATGTCTGTGAGCAGATGATAACCTTCCTCTGGAGTCTTGTCGGGCTCAACCGGCGTCGTGTTCTCGAAGAGTACCGGATAGTATTGGTCGGTTTCACCCGCGTTAAATCCGTAGAAATAATCGAATCCCAGCCCGGTCGGCCAACGGTCGAATGGCCCCGCCACAGTGGTTTCCCAATCGGGTGTGTTGTGGTTTTTTCCATACCACCAGGTGGTATAGCCATTGCCCTTGAGCACCCGGCCGATGGTGGCGGTCTGTTTCTGAATCAGGGTCGAGTAGCTCGGGAAGCCCGTCGCCCATTCCATCAAGTACCCATTGCCAGCGACATGGTGATTGCGACCAGTCAGCAGGGCGGCGCGGGTCGGACCACAGATCGCCGTAGTGTGGAAGCGCGTGTATTTCAATCCCTCGGCAGCGAGTTGATCCAGCGCCGGGGTTGGAATCTGGCCACCGAAGGTGCTCGTCTGGCCGAACCCAACATCATCGAGCATGATGACGACCACGTTGGGCGCTCCTTCCGGCGCGGCGACCGGTTCCTGCCAGTCCATTTCGGAAACTTTGTAGTTCTCGCCGATCTTGCCTTTGAATGGGGAAAGTGGAATCGGCAAGCGGGATCTGTCGGGCCATTCCGCAGCGAATAGGGAGAAGGATAGCAGTATAAAACAGCAGGCCGCCAGACCAGCGACTTGTGGGGATATGGTTTTCATTTTTCTCATGGCACTCGGGGGTTTAGTGTAGTTCGGATTATTTTGGCGTTGAATCTACAAGCAATGGAAGATTTAGCCAAGTGGCTTGGGTGCAGGTAAAATTATATTTATTATTTCCTTAAAAGTTTAAGGCAGTCCTTAGGCCAAAGGCCCAAGTGGTATCGGTACGGGGTAGGGCGGAGTCGATCATTTGGGCATCGAGGGTGACATGGAACCAGGGTGTCATCGCAATATTGTAAAAAATCTCGCCCCCGATCTCATTGCCCACCCCCAAACCACGTAGCAGATCTGCATCGCTCATGCCTACATAGTACATGCCAGCACCCCACCTATCCTGTTGGCGGCTTGGGAATAATCCCTTGCCTCCTAATCCACCGGCTCCATGCCATTTCACGGGATTTGGATCGCCATCGGAAACTCCGAACCGAGCAAATAAACCCCAGCCCTTGCTGGAGTCTCCTTGGAGATATTGATGGGCATTGTAATAAAATGCCCAGGTGTCACTATCAGTCGAAGGAATCGACTGATTTTGCAAAATACTCCCAATGAAGACCCGAGGGTCCTGAGCAATCTCAAGGCGGTTCCTGTTAATCCCATAGAGAAACCCGAAAACTTGCCCACCGGGGCGCTCGCCTAAGGTATGCTGGACACTCCATTCGGTGGAGAGGCTTGTCCCTTCATCCCGTTTAAAGGGATTCTCACCAGCAGCCTCCTCGCTATTGTAGGCGGATAAAGTCCCCGTAATGTTTTTTTGGGGTAAAAAGATCATCCCTCCACCCAAGGTTACAGTGGGGGTAGAAGCAGCTTCTACCGGTGACATCAGAAAGGCGAGGTTCAAGAAATGGGTGTTGGAGCGGGCAGATCCGGCGATTTCATTGGCATCACCATCAAGGGTGTTAAGCAGGCCCCCAAAAAACCCCCATTTTTCACTCAGGAACTGGGTAAACGTTAGCTCGGTTAGGGCTCCTACCTCTTCATCGAAACGGTCCTCGACGTTAGGAAACACGGCGTCGTTATTGATGGGCGAGACGGTGCCGGCACGCCGCACCACAGAGGTTCCAGCGCGTCCCCCCAGTCTTGCCTTAAAGAATCCACCCGGCCACCAACCAGCCTTGCCCGTATCCAGTTTCAACACCAGGTCTCCGGAGCCGGTATGACCAGTATCATCTTCATCAGAGAATTGCTGAAACAACGGTCCTTCAAGCCCTCCACCGGCTACTCCTTGGAAAGTGTAAGTGGCATCTAAATCCACCGTGAGCCCCCGGTTAGCCCATTGGTCGCGCAGCCCTCCCCAATGACCGGTAAGCTTTGGACGGGACCAGAAATTTCCCCCGAAAGTGGTATTGGGTGTAGTTAGTGTATCTGTGGCCGGCGTTTCAGCCGTTGGAGTTGTTGGCGGCGAGGACGAATCAGCGAGTGTGGATAACGATGCTGCCATCATTGCGCCGCCATACACAAAGACTATGGCGATCAGCCTGATTAGCCGTCCTTTTACGCCGGTAAGGTGTTGGTTCTCTCTTTTGGACAGCAGGCTATAAGCCAGCGCCAGCGGCTGGTTAACTAAAACCAGAAAATGCATTGTTGTTTACTTTTTTTATTGACGAGGGCATTTGTATCAAAATTTATTTCGTAAAAACAAAATTGTATCCTTTGAGTATTGCAAAGCGTAACTTAACACCGTACTAGAGTTAAAGGATATTTTTAAAAAGTCTTCCGCGCAAAGCGATCCTTTCATCGACTGGCCTGGGAAAAAATATGATTCTCTTTGTTTTTACTTAGAGCGTGTGGCCAATTAAGCCATATGATGGTAGCGGCGAGGTGTATGCCGCCGAGGAAGGAAGAAAATCTCTCTTGAAAAACTATGCCCTTGGGCTTCTCCTTTGATTCTGACGGGTGAAGTAACCAGCACCCTTGGAGCAAGCCCCTCTACTACGATAATTGGAGACAGAGGGGAGAGCTGTCATTGCTTCTTCTGCGCAGCGGCCAGGATAATTGGCGGCAGCCACTCCATTATTACGTACGACTACCATAATAATAAAAATTCCACTGTCGCCGGAAATCTTGACGAAGTGCGTCATGCGTTGGCTGATATCATCGCCGATGATAAACGGGCAAGCGAGGTAATCCAGCGCCTTAGAGCATTCCTGAGAAAACGGGATCTAGAGCGATCTCTCCTCGACCTCAATCAACTCATTGGCGAAACGATAACTCTTGCCGAGGGCAGCTTGGCAAAAAAAGACATTTCGATAAGGTTGAAATTGCTCCCGACCTCCCTTTTGTAGAGGGCGATTCCGTTCAGTTGCAACAGGTTCTTTTGAATTTGGTGTGCAACAGTTTCGAAGCCATGGGTAATGAAAAAAAACGTTCCTCGGTATTGATAGCGCGAACCTGCGGGAAACCCTAAAACGGGTGATGGTATCGCTCCGGGATACCGGCGTCGGGTTTGAACCAACGCTTACGGAGCGCATATTCGATCCCTTTTTTACCACCAAGTCTCAGGGTCTGGGAGTAGGACTGACCATCAGCCGTTCTATCATTGAAGCCCGTCATGGCCGCTTATGGGCAATTTCTAGCCCTGATCAGGGCACGATCTTGAATTTCACTTTACCAGTGGTCCGTGCGGATTAAGTTATCATTTCTATTCAACCGGGGGGCTGGTTGACTGATATTAGTTCAAAGTCCTATATCCTGCTGGTTTGGAATGTGCTAAATTTCCCTCTATCCGCTGAACTTAATAATAAGGAGAATTTCGATATGTCCACTAAAATACTGCTAAGCTTGTTTCTTGCCACCGGAGTGGCGCTGATGGGTTGCCAAAGCACAGGCGATACTTCCTCTAATCTGTCCGAGGCAGCCGAGATTGATCGCGAGGCGGTCGCAGCCCTCAAAACGCTTTACGAAACCTCCCCCTCCGCCAAGATGTTATCGACCCAGGCAAAAGCAGTTTTAATCTTCCCCACCATCACCAAGGCTGGTTTCATTGGTGCGGGAAAGTACGGTAAGGGCGCCTTGCGCGAGCACGGTAAAACGGTTGCTTATTACGATATCATCGCCGGTTCCTTTGGCTTTCAGGCCGGTGTCCAGAAATATAGCTACGCGCTTTTTTTCATGACCGATAAGGCTCTCAACTATCTTGATGCCAGCAAGGGCTGGGAGATTGGTACGGGTCCTAACATTGTGGTGGTCGATTCTGGCGTGGCCAAGAATCTTAGCTCGACAACCGCTAGGGAAGGCGTCTATTCATTCATTTTCGGCGAAAAAGGACTTATGGCGGGTATTGATCTGGAGGGTTCCAAGATTAGCCGGATTAATCCCTAGCTGCGGAAATTCTGGAGCTTGGAGGCTGCAAGACTCTAGAATCCAGAAATCCATGGTGGTTTTTGTTGTGCTGCTGGTGGTGCCGCTCAGGCTACTTCAAGGTTATGCCTCTCCGCTGCGGCGGGATGAGGCTCTCCCCTGGTATTGAGCGAGGAAGTGGGGATTCCCGATGCCACCACCCGAGAAGAGCCAGAGTCCATCAAAAGTGAGCAGGCCCGCCTGGCATCCATAAGCCATGAGGGTCTGCTTATGCTTTGATATTCCTCGTTATCTCCGACGGCACTGGATTTTTGATGGCTGGATAATCGTTGGGCAGCCCTCTCCAGTTTAAAACAGGCGGCAAATCCCGTCAGAAAATGCATACTAGGGTGGGTCTATCGCCAGCTATGTTTGCTCTGTAATGTCAGGCTGGATGTACTCTAGGTCCAGGTAAAACGTAATATCTTGAACACCGCCCAACGGGCTATTTTGCCTCTCATTCAATCCCAGGGCATAGAGTGATCTATCCCGATTTTTCATGCCGGTTCGGTAGGATAGAGTTGGTTTCGCCTAGCCTACATAACCTCTGAGTGCCATGCATAGCAACTGAACGAGATAGCCACTGCTCCTGGCGCAAAATAGAAAATAGCTTTGTAGAGAATAGAAAATGGCTTTGAGCGATGTAATGGGTCATCCTCAGCGGAGGCTGCTTTGCTCGGTATTACTGATCAATGCGATGATACTAACAGCAGGCTGTGCAGGCTTGGGAAAAGGTATCACCGAAGCCATCATCAGTAGAGGCCAGGAGGAAGCGCAACCCCTGGGGTGCGAGATACGAGGGCAGGCATTTACCGGCCTGGAAAACTATATGTTTCGCCAGGATGCCCTGCCTCCTCTCGGTACATTCAACGGTGAACGGCCCGCTCTCAAGGTGCTCATGGTTCACGGTATCGGTACCCACCAGCCAGGCTATGCTCTTGAACTTGCCGAGAATCTGGCCAAGGCCATGGATCTTGATGTTACCGCGGAAAACACCAAAGATTTGACCCTCCTTTCTCCCTCGCCCGAAGAATTTGCAGCGGTACCGAAATACCATCCTGATCCTATCGATTGGCCTGATGAGTTGGGTACCCTACGCCTGTATCGCTATTGGAACAAGGCGGGAACCCGAGAACTTCTTTTCTACGAACTAACCTGGTCGCCCATCTCCGAGCCTGAAAAGACGACTCTCATCTACGACTCCTCTGGCGAGTACGAGTATCGGCGCGCCAATATTAATCAGCAGCTAAAAGAATTCGTCAACAATTATACCGTTGACCCTCTCATTTACGCTGGCAATCTCCGCGAGCCCATCCAAGCTTCCGTGGGTCAGTCTATCTGCTGGATGTTTAATACCAAGTGGTCGGACTTTCCCCATGGGACTGCCGCCCGATGCTCAGATTTTGCCAGCGCGGGGATGGACATGGAGGATGACTATGTCATGATGAGCCATAGCTTGGGCAGTCGAATCGTGCTTGATGCCCTCAACCGTATGGCTAAACTGCTTACTTACCTCCCGGACATAGAAGGGATTAGAAAAGCTTGGCAAGAGCGGGAAATCCCTATTTTCATGCTCTCCAACCAGCTTCCCTTGCTCCAGCTAGGACGTGGCCCTCCGGAGATTGCGAACCAAACCGCCGAATACTGCAAACCCACGGGAAATCATTATGCAAAGCGATATTTCAGGGAGACCCGCTTTGTCGCCTTCAGTGATCCCAACGATATCCTAAGCTACGGCATCCCGCCAAGTTTTGAGGAGGAGTTTATAGATTCCCGCATCTGTCCTCGCCTGATCAATGTCCTTGTTAACGTTGCTCCTGCCCAGGATCTTTTTGGGCTGGGTGAATTGGCAAATCCTCTCGCCGCCCATGACGGCTATAAGCGTGACGAGCGGGTGATTGCACTGATAACCCGGGGGATCGGAACCACTGCAGCCGCTCCCGTGGTTAAGGAAAATTGCAAATGGATGGAAACACGGCCCGTTGAGAAAGCACCTTAAGCTATGGTTTTCCCGCCCCCGTATCGCGTTGATTAAGCAGACCTGGGCAGATACCACCTCGCAAGAAGAAAATAGCAGCTCTCCTTGCCCCCCAATATAAAAATGAAACCTAAATTTGTATCTTTATGCTACCCGTCGTGCTTACGGGAGAGTAACTAGAGTTTGATCGTGGCTGATTCTAATTTTGTTTCTATAAAACCTCATCAACCCAGTGACTTCACCGGCCCTTGCACTGGGTTCACTATTTCATTGCGCGGCCTCGCCAGGGGATCGTTCACCGTTTATGGAGAATTCCAATGTTAGTTTGTAATCTGAAAGGGAATACCTTGTTTCTGTTGCTGCTGGCCACAACAGTCTTAATATTTCCCATGATTCCTGGTAAAACGCAAGCCGATAGCGCTCAAGATTTAGCACAAGCAGTTCAGAATCCGGTTGCCTCTTTAATTACGGTTCCCTTTCAGAACAATATAGGTTTTGGTGCCGGTCCGGATGATGATGTCATTAATATTCTTAATATCCAGCCGGTTATCCCCGTCAAGATTGGCAACTGGAATATTATCAACCGGCTTATCATGCCTCTCATCTATCTGCCAGAAACCAGAATCGAGCTGCCTGTACAGCCGGGCGAACAGAGCGAGGTGCTTACTTTCAATAGTGAATTTGGCGTGGGTGATATTAATTACACGTCATTTTTGTCTCCTGCTCAGCCTGGCAAGGTGATCTGGGGTATCGGGCCGTCATTCAATTTTAATACGGCTACAGACGATCACCTGGGTAGCGGTAAATGGAGCGCGGGACCCTCTGTGGTTATCCTCACTCAGCCTTCGCCTTGGACTATCGGCGTACTTGCCCGCCAGCTATGGTCATTCGCCGGCGATGATGGGCGCAGCGGCGTCAGCCAGTTTCTCATGCAGCCTTTTCTTGCCTATCAACTTGGCGATGGTTGGGCTCTCAGTTCAGCGCCTATAATGACTTCAAACTGGAATGCAGATGGTGGTAATGGCTGGACCGTGCCCCTAGGTGGTGGCGTCAACCGAGTGTTTACCCTTGGCAAACAGCCGCTCAATGCCAGCGTACAAGCCTACTATAATGTAGAAAGACCAAAATTTGCTCCAGAGTGGACCTTGCGTTTACAGCTAAACTTGTTGTTCCCGAAATAAACGAGTTTATAATCATTGGAGATCAGGCTGATCTCATCATGAGTAAAGACAACTAGAGGCTGCTTTGGACGGTAACGATCTTTACACGCACAATAATCCATAATGGAAATTTGCACTGCCGATGTTCTGTTTAATTTAAAAAGCGTATAAGTTGTGCGGGCTGACTCTATAAGCAATAAAAAATAACCTGACATTGATACCGGGAGGCAACGACGATATGTCCAAGATCTGCAAAAAATTTGGCGTCATCGTGTTGATGATAGCGCTGGCCAGCGCCTGCGCGACGACGATTAAGGGCAGGAGCGATTATAATCCGGCGGTTAATTTCGCTGACTACCACACTTTTTCATGGATAGGGGATAGCCCTCTCATCAGCGCGCCGTCGGGCATGAATCCGATCAACGTACAGCGTATTATGGATGAGATCAGGCACGATCTGACCGCCAAGGGCTATCGTTTCGTCCACGATCAGACTGAGGCGGATTTTGTCGTCAGCTTCACGATCGGCACGCGGGATAAGATCAATATTGACTCATACCCAGCTGCTTATGGTGGCTACTGGGGCTGGGGCGGGCGTTACTATGGCGGTACGGGGATGATGGCGACGGATGTCGAAACCTATACCGAGGGTGTGCTAGCCATCGATATCTTCGATGTTGCTACCCACCAGCCAGCTTGGCATGGGTGGGCGGCGGAGCCGATTACGAACTCAGTACGTGAAAATCCAAGCCCGGTTATTGCGGAGGCAGTCGCGGCGATTCTCTCGAATTTCCCGCCGCAGCAAGCAGGCAGCTAAGCCGCAACCGGCCAGATACACACGGTGGTCCGAAAGGGCCACCGCGTTCTTTTTTCCCCTTGGAATAGAAGGGGCTGGGTAGATTCTTGCTAGCATCACCCAAGTGCAAACCACCCCAATAACAATAGAAACGCCGCCGGAAAGGCGCCTCGCGCCCACAAGTCTACCCGTTTGGCCATCAGGTCACGATTAGTGGCGGCAAGGTAGGAAGCCATGACTATACTTAACAGCGCTAGAAATACAAGTAAGGTACTGCTGACCGAGAAGTAATCCATACGGGTCATATAGGGCAAGCGGGGAAGCAAGCTTGCGATCACAAAGCGGTGGGCAATCAGGGTCAGTATGGAGCTAGTGGCAATCCCAATCCGCACGCCAATTTGGTCGCGCTCGAGCCAGAAGCCTGCCCAAGACATGGCCACTACCACGATTAGCGGCAGCAATACCTGCCAGATATAGTACCCCACATAGCGTTTGGCCTCGAAGTGAAAGACAAAGCCTGCCGTGCGGATTTCCGGGATAGGTTGATAGGGCGACGCCACCGCCTTGTAGCTTACAATTTTCCAGTCTGGCAGGGAGAGATCCTTGGCAATAGATCCGCCGATCAAGGTCGGATCAAATCGTGGAGCGTCAGGCACGAATTCCAGTTCGCCAGCGCCATAAGCAGTGGATGCGAAATGAATTGTAAAGCCGTGCTGGTCCATGGGAAAGTCTGTTAGTTTCAGTGGCTGGGACAGCTTTCCACTAAAACGCTGACGGTAGAAGACATTCCCATCGGGATCTACCTGAACGATTTCGGGCAGAGACTTCCATATCATCCCTTGCCGATTGGCGATTATTAACTGCGGATTCCAAATCTCTTCCAGATCAATCCGCCGAGACGCCCCTTGTGGGTTGGCAAGGCATTTATCTTTCCAGCGCAGGCGCAGATAAATATTCGCCGCAAAGTTTTGATTGACATCGTCAATAGCGTCGATGTCCAATATAAACATAAAGAAGTGGACCTTAGTTGGCTTTCTTCGTTGGTCCAGGCAGTTAGTTTTGAGCCCTTCTTTTGCCGCCGTTTCCTTGGCGGTTTTCTCCACCGCCTTCTCAACCTCTGATTCGGCCAACTTTTGCGAGTCTACGCCATCAGCGCAGAACCCGATGGCGGGCAGTAAAAATATAAAAGAGATCAAAGCCTGCTGAATAGCAGGTAAGGGGTTTCTTTTATTACTAATCGCCATCATGGGGCATCTCCCATTACTGTTATGCCAGATAGCTTATTATTAAGGTCCACTTCCGAACGATTTTATTGCTCTTCAAGGTTATCGAAGAAGATCGGAAGGGGAGATTTGGGATGGACGGTTTATCCTTTTCCAGCCTTCTCGGTTTCCTCGGATACCTTCCAGATGCTATCGAATGTTATATCCTTGGGGTGCATAAATAACAACCGGGAGGAGGTTATTTCAATGCTTCGACGGCTTTCAGGTAGTCCTCGCATACTAGTCTTTTCGCCTGATCGTCGCCCGCTTCTTTGAGGCATTGTTGGTATTTGTCAAGTAGCTCTAGTCTTCGTTCGTATACGGCTTCTTGAGCTTTGTAGGCCTTATCTTCAGAGCTTGCGCAGCCCGTTGTGAGCATGGTTGAGCCGAGACTCAAGAGCATCATAACCAGCCCCGTCAACGTAAAAGCTGATCGTGTTTTCATTTTGTGCCTCCTTTTAAATATTGATGACTTCAAAAAAACTGTTAATTATGCCAAACAGGCAAAAAAGTGCTAGTTGGTAACAACAATTACGCCCAATTACCCAAAACGCCGCTATCGAGTTGAAGCACTATCGGATAAGCGTGACGCCAGGGGTAAGGGATTGAAGAGTTGTCAGAGAACTTTGGCTCAGCAATGTGCGTTGTTCCCTAGGAGCTGGCTTGGGAAGCGCCGCTACGCGTAGGATGAATAGATCTCACCGGGATAGGGGCCAACAAGAGATTCCTCCGAGGGCATGCACTGCGCCCCCTCAGGCTAGGCAGGAAAAAATGGCAATTATTTCTCGCCACGGCCAAAGAGATTGCTGGTTTTATTGTATTATCCTCCGAAATATTTAGAGTTAGAAGCTGTGGTCAATATACTAGCGTTAGCATAAGGGAACCGGACCGGCTAGGATATACAACCAAAGGCTACTGTGATTGAAGGGAGGTGTCGGGAGTAGACTTCTGACAAACATATATTTAAATAACAAGAGGAAATTAATATGATTCCAACCTCGTTTAGGCCAAGCGTTGCGGTTGCGCGGCACTTGGCGGGATTGGCCGTTGCCGTGGCGCTATTTGCCAGTGCCGGGCCGTCAATGGCGCAGGATAACGACAAACAACCGAATATCCTTGTCATCTGGGGAGACGATATCGGTCAAAGCAATATCAGTGCCTACACTTTTGGCTTGATGGGTTATCGGACGCCTAATATCGACCGGATTGCCAAGGAAGGGATGATGTTTACCGACTCTTATGGCGAACAGTCCTGCACCGCTGGCCGGTCGAGTTTTATCACTGGCCAGAGCGTTTTCCGCACCGGCCTCTCCAAGGTTGGTATGCCCGGCGCTAAAATTGGCATGCGCGAGGAAGATCCGACCATTGCGGGTCTTCTCAAGGCTCAGGGTTACGCCACCGGCCAGTTCGGTAAGAATCATCTCGGTGATCGGGACGAACATTTGCCGACCAACCATGGGTTTGACGAATTCTTTGGTAATCTCTACCACCTCAACGCCGAGGAGGAGCCGGAGCAAGCGGATTATCCAGGGGATAGGGTGCTTGCTGATGGTCGCACCTTCCGGGAAGCCTATGGCCCCCGCGGTGTCATCAAGTCCTCGGTCGACGGCAAGGTCGAGGATACGGGGCCCCTGACTCGCAAACGCATGGAGACGGTGGACGATGAGACGGTGGCGGCCGCCATCGACTTTATCGAGCGTAAGCATAAGGAAGGAAAGCCCTGGTTTGTGTGGTGGAACGGCACCCGTATGCACTTCCGCACCCACGTCAAGGAAGAGTTGCGCGGCATCTCCGGCCAGAATGAATACGCCGACGGTATGGTCGAGCATGACATGCATGTGGGTAAACTGCTTGATTTGCTCAACAAGCTGGGGGTTGCCGATAATACTATCGTGTTTTATTCAACCGATAATGGACCACACATGAACACTTGGCCTGATGCGGCGATGACCCCCTTCCGCAGCGAGAAGAATACCAACTGGGAAGGTGGCTGGCGCGTGCCGGCGATGGTGCGCTGGCCAGGGAAGATTGAAGCAGGCGAAGTCTCTAACGAGATTATCCACCACATGGACTGGATGCCCACTTTCCTTGCCGCTGCCGGTGTGCCTGACATCAAGGAGCAACTGCGTAAAGGCGGCGTTGAAGCCATCGGGCGCGAATACAAAGTACATCTCGATGGTTATAATCTTCTTCCCTATCTGACCGGTAAGGCCGAGAAATCGCCTCGCCAGGAGATTTTTTATTTCTCTGATGATGGCGATCTGATGGCGCTGCGCTACCATGATTGGAAATTGGTCTTTATGGAACAGCGCGTCGAGGGTACCCTCCAAGTTTGGGCCGAGCCCTTCGTGCCGCTGCGCCTGCCATTGCTCTTCAATCTGCGCCGCGATCCTTATGAACGGTCCCAGAAGACCTCGAATACCTACTACGACTGGCTGCTCGATCATGCCTACATGCTGGTGCCGGCGCAGACTTATGTCAGCCGGTTCCTTGAAACGTTTGAGGAATTTCCACCGCGCCAGAAGGCGGCAAGCTTCAACCTTGATCAGGTCATGGAGAAACTCAACACCCCTCCGGGGGCACGATAGACAACTCTATGATTTATAAATAGACTCTTGTGGCGGGGCAAAGCGCCCCGCCGCCGCTTACTTAGTAAGAGCCGTACGCCTGGATAACCGTGATCCGTAACGGAAAGAGTATTGTTGTATTTCCCTTATCTCCCGTTCGCCCCGATTCCAAACCGAGGGGGCCGTTAATGGGTTCAAAAAGAAATCCTAACTGATACGGTTGCATATAACCTTAAATACCCGCTTCGAGTTGCCATAGCCGCAGAGACTGAAAGCGAATAGAAAGGGGCATAGTCCACACTAAAAGGAGGAGTTAATCACGCTTCGCTTTATAAAAATAACGGTGCTTGGCGGCATTGTGTTTCTTATTCCGATCGTTGTTTTCATTGCCGTTATTGACAAGGCCCTGGAGATCACGAATAAGCTAGCCGCCCCGCTAGCGAAAGTGTTGCCCGTTGATTCGATCGGTGAGCTTGCAGTGGTCCAGCTATTAGCCATGGGAATGCTTGTGTTGATCTGTTTCATCGCAGGCTTGGCGGCGAAGACGGTATCTGCCGGAAAGCTCGTGCAGTGGCTAGAAGCCAATATACTGGAAAAAGTACCTGCTTATACGCTTCTCAAGGCCAAAACGGAAAGTATGCTACGCTCTGACAATACTGAAAGCATGCGCACCGTTTTAGTGCAGTTCGATGATTCGTGGCAGCTCGCTTTTGAAATTGAGCGCATTGAGAGCGGGAAGGTTGTTGTTTTCTTGCCTGGATCTCCCGATCCTTGGTCCGGTACGGTATGTGCTGTAGCTGAAGATCGAATTACACCCCTGGATTTAACGGTTAAGTCCGTGACTAATGTAATGAAACGGCTTGGTAAAGGATCGGCCGAGGTATTGGGTGATGTCCTGCGCTCCGATGAAAATTAGGTCCTGGTTGCCAAGTAAATCACGACTGTTAGGTAAGGTAAGCCATGGCTTTACAGTTAAGTACTCCAGCGGGGGAGACTTCCTTGTCCCTTGGCTTGACTCCACTGGCGTGCTCCAAAAACATCTTCCTATTTCATTCATAGGTACTTAAATATAATACTGTACCTAAATGGGCTTCATCTGATGGGGGGCTATTAAGGCGTTTTTATTTTCAATTCGTACTCGTAAGTGCCGTGGTTGCCTTCAGTGAATTTGCGTTTCACTGTTCCAGTGCCTGTTGCACCTTCCCATTTGCCACTGCCACCAATAACTTCGAGCATGCCTTCGCCGCCTTTTGCCTTATTATGAAGATCGAAGGCGTCTTCATCGCTTTCGCGAAAGGTACAATAAGATTCGGTACTTAGCTCCCCTGCCGCAGTAATGTGCCCCAAGCCGGCGCAATCCCCAAAAATAAAACCACGTTCACTGGGCTCGATGGTTGCAATAGTTTCGTTGGTCAAGTGCAATATCCCATCGCCGTTAGCTAGCGGCATCAGTATCTGGGTTGCTTTGTAGGTTCCGGTGCCATGGTAGGTTACCGTCTCACCGGCGAGGAGATTTTCCGCGGCCAAAAGAGATATTATAGGGATAATTATTTTTAATTGAATTGGCATGTTTTTCTCCTGATGATAGCCTGCCTGCGTCCGTTTCTATTGGATCTCATAGTTACGTGCTTTCATACAGGTGACAAAAGCGCGTTGATAAGCCTCCGTTCCCTGAGCTTGCTGCTGAGCTAATTGCTGTTGCTGCTGCTGTTCCCACTGCTGCTCTTCATGCTGGCGTTCACGGCGTTTAATCCCCCCGAAGAGCGCTCCAGTAGCCGCGCCAATCGCTGCCCCTTTCCCTGCATCTCCCCCGATGGCGCCGCCCACGGCCCCCAATGCAGCGCCCCTGGCGCCGCCACCTACTATCCCGCTGCCGGAGGGGGCTGAATATCCACCCTGAGGTTGCGCAGCTGCTCGACTGGGATCAAAACCGCTTTGTTGCACCGCCCACTGACCACATTCTTCTTTATCTTTAGCCTGCTGCTCCTGAGTTTGTCCATCCTTAGGATAAGCGAATACCTGGGATTGGGCCGCCGCCGACTCTGCAAGCGCTAAACTTGCCAAGATAATAAAAAAGAAAGAAAATCTCTCTCTCCTATAGCCGTATTTATTCATAACTTCCTCCGTCATTGGTAGTTGCACTTCAAGGCGAAAGCCTGCCGATGCAACCAGTTGAATGCCTGCTGAAATGAGTCTGCCTCGCTAGAATCGGAGAATAGCTCCTGGATAAAAAAATGTCATCTTTCAATACATGCTCTCGAGGTCAACATGCCCTTGAGGTAAGCCCGAGCAAGGGCTACATCCATGCCGAGATA
Organism: Nitrosococcus watsonii C-113; assembly: GCF_000143085.1. Taxonomy (NCBI): domain Bacteria; kingdom Pseudomonadati; phylum Pseudomonadota; class Gammaproteobacteria; order Chromatiales; family Chromatiaceae; genus Nitrosococcus; species Nitrosococcus watsonii. The sequence continues at coordinate 881,370 of NC_014315.1, forward strand.
TATCCGCGATGAGAGCCGTTAAACAGATCTTGGCTACCCTTACCCTTGGAGCCCTATTGGGATGGATGGCTCTCGCGATATCTTATTCGCCGCTTCAACCTGAATGGTTACGGATAGGGTTGGCCGTGCTTATACCCCTTGGTGCATTGCTAGCCTTCTTCAGGATGCAATCACGCCGATGGGTGGTTGCTGGAGTTCTGGTGGTGTTCCTGATGTTCCTGGTTTGGTGGCTTGCCATTCCTCCCTCCAACGAACGGCATTGGCAACCGGATGTTGCCGTGTTGGCCTTTGCTGAATTTCATGGCGATCAAGTTACCGTCCACAATGTCCGCAACAACCAATACCGTACTGAAACCGATTACACCGTTCGGTTTAAAGATCAGATTTTGGACCTTGCCCAGCTACGTTCACTGGACCTTTTTGTTTCCTATTGGGGGTCGCCGCTCATCGCTCATACTATTTTGAGCTGGGGTTTTGATGGGGATCAATACCTGGCTATCTCAATCGAAACCCGCAAGGAGATGGACGAGCAGTACTCGGCGATAAAAGGCTTCTTCAAGCAGTATGAACTTATCTATGTGGTTGCCGATGAACGCGACCTAGTGGGGCTTCGCACTAACTACCGGGACGAGGATGTGTATCTCTATCGCCTCCAGGTGTCTCCGGACACTGCCCGGCAGTTACTTATCAGCTATCTGCAGACTATCAACCAGCTCCGTGAGTCCCCGGAATGGTATAACGCGCTTACTCAGAACTGCACTACCGCTGTTCGTGGACACGTCTTGCCCCACGCACGGCACGCTTGGTGGAGCTGGAGGCTCTTGCTGAATGGTTATATCGGTGAACTTGCTTATGATCTTGGTGTTGTGGGCCAGTCACTACCCTTTCCCGTCCTCAAGGCCCAGAGCCGCATCAACGAGCAAGCAAAGGGAGCCGCTCATGATCCCAGCTTTTCGGTACGAATCCGGGAAGGGTTGCCCAACATGGATAATTCAAACTTTGAAGGAGATGCAATGTAGGGCTAAAGTCCTATAGCTTTAAGCACGTTTTTCAGATAATTATTGTTGCGCGTATAGAGGTTCTCCTCTAGTGGGAACCGCCTTGGAATCAGGACGGGAATGACTAAATCACCGTTAACAATCAGGAGATTACAATGAAAAAGGTAAAAAGCTTTATCGTTATGGGGGCGCTTGCTTTGGCTGTAACCAATGCCTGGGGCGCTGAGCACGCTGAAAATGTTATTGATTCTATGAGAAAAGGCTGCGATAAAGAGCTTAAAAGTTACTGTAGTGAAGTAACGCCTGGCGAAGGCCGCATACTGGCTTGCCTTTATGCCTATGGAGACAAGCTCTCCGGCCGTTGCGAATACGCGCTATACGATGGCGCAGCTCAGCTTCAGCGGGCAATCGGAGCGCTAAATTACGTGGCTAATGAGTGCAAGGCCGACCTAAAGGAACATTGCGCGGATATCCAACCTGGCGAGGGACGGTTGGCGGCATGTATGAAGGAAAATAAAAAGCACCTTAGCCCACGATGCCAGCAGGCCGTAAAGGATGTTGGATTAGAAGTAAAGTAAGCATCTAAGCAAAACTTCGAGGTATTGGAGCTGTGCGGGGTGGGTAGTGTGGAGGGCGAGGGGATAGGGAAGTCCCCAGACCGATTCGCCGGGAGGATGCGGCGCCCTTTATTTTGGGAAGAAAAGAGGCTTACTAAACGCCATTCCCCCGCTCCACTTTACTCTTATTGTTTTATACGGCAGGATTTAAGAATCAGTTTGACGGAAAAGCCTGTCTAAAATACCCTTCATAGCGTCATTGACCTTTCTGAAATCTTCCTTCTGGGAGAGCATCTCTTCTGGTTGCTGGATATATCTGCCCTTTATAAGTTCATTTCCACAATGTGCGATGATTTGTTGCACATTTTCTAATCCGACTTCAAGGTGAAACTGTAAAGCTAACACCTTCTTATTATAAATAAATCCCTGGTTATGACAGGCTTCGTTTTGGGCTAATCGGATAGCGCCCGATGGTAATTCAAAAGTATCCCCATGCCAATGAAAAACTCTGAACTCCCGAGGTAAGAAGCCAAGCAAGGATGAAGCACGGGCTTCCGCCGTGAATTCGACGGGAAACCAGCCAATCTCTTTATATCGATTTTGAAATATTTTTGCGCCTAGCGCATCGGCAATTAATTGAGCGCCTAGACAAATCCCAATCACAACTTTATCCTCTTTAATAGCTTGTTCAATAAACTGCTTTTCCTGTACTAGCCAGGGGTAGGTTGTTTCTTCGTAAATATTCATGGGACCGCCTATCACTACTAGCCAATCAATTGTTTTGATGTCAGGTAGAGGATCGCCACAATAAAATTGGGTAGCCGATAATGAATGGTGATGAGCTCTTGCCCATTTTTCAATATTGGCGGGCTTCTCGAAGGGTACATGTTGAAAGTAATGAATGTGCATTGCTTTATTTTTTTTTGAAAAATAACAATACGCTCTACTATAAAATTATTCTTTATTCTCTATTTAAAGCCGAAATAATTGCTACATTCCGGGCGAGTATAGGCTAGTTAAATATAGCATCTTTGATCCCGTCTTATGTTGTACTATGTCCACAGTCGCTTGATTGTGTTGAGAAGCAAAAATTAAGCTGCTTGTATAATACCGGACCTAAATGGTAGGTAGAAAGTCAATTAATTTTGAGAAACTGATGCTTGCTTGCGGGTCACGGGCAATCATAGTCCCTGGCTGGAACGCATGGCACTAGAGGAGTCTAAAAAATCGATCAACCGATGTTAGTAAATCAACGACCGGGCTGGGTTTTTTATATTGCACTCCTGATCCTGGCAATTTTTGTGCTTGCGGGAATATTTTGGCCTGGTGGGCTATCACTATGGGCTCAAGGCGCATTGCATTTCACCACCCAGCATTTTGGCTGGTTGTATTTATTTGTTACGACCGGTTTTTTGGTATTTTGCGTGGGAGTAGCCATCAGTGATCATGGCAAGTTAAGGCTTGGGGCCCCAGGAGAAAAGCCGGAATTTTCTTTCCCTACCTGGCTGGGTATGATTTTCTCCGCTGGTATGGGGGTAGGGTTAGTATTTTGGGGAGTGGCTGAGCCCATGACCCACTACGTGGATCCACCCTTGCACCGGGCGCCGGCACGGACGCCAGAGGCTGCTAGTTTGGGGCTGCGCTACTCCCTTTTTCACTGGGGGTTTCATCAGTGGGCCAATTTTGCCGTCGTGGGGCTGGCTATTGCCTATGTTCGCTTCCGTTGTTCCCGGGGCGCCCTAATTAGCGAGGCTTTTCGCGACAGTCTCGGCAGCCGGGTTGAAGGACCTTTAGGTAAGGCTATCGATATACTGGCAGTAGTCTCTACCGTGTTTGGTGTAGCCACCACAGTGGGGATGGGAGTTATTCAGATCAACAGCGGCCTTGCCACGGTTTCTGATCTGGCATTTGGCGTCCCTCAACAATTGGCGATTCTTGCCGGTATAGCCGTAGTGTTCCTGCTGAGCGCTTTGACTCCCCTAGAAAAAGGGGTGCGTTATGTCAGTGATTTGAATATGCTGCTGGCGGCCGGGCTATTATTATTCGTTTTTTTTGCCGGCCCTACTGACTTCATTACCGCCGCTATGACCAATTCTATCGGTGAGTATTTTGCCAATTTAATTGGCATGAGTTTGGTCATGACACCTTATACCGGCGAGGATTGGGTAGAACGCTGGACTATTTTCTATTGGGCCTGGGGGCTTTCCTGGGCGCCTTTTGTCGGCAGTTTTATCGCGAGGATTTCCCGGGGACGAACGATCCGCGAGTTTGTTTTCGGCGTCATCGGCACCCCCGTGCTATTAAGTTCTCTGTGGTTTGCTACTTTTGGCGGCAGTGCTCTTTATTACGAAATGTTTGAGGGTGCGGCCATCAGCACAGCGGTGGTTAATGAACTCAGTTCTGCTCTCTTCGTTATGCTTGATCAGCTACCCGGTGCCAGTGTAGTGAATATGCTTACTGTGGTATTAGTGGTACTTTTCGTTATTACTTCGGCTAATTCCGCCACCTTCGTGTTGGGTATGTTCACCAGCAAGGGCGTGTTGGAACCCCGGCGGCTGGTGCGTGTCGCATGGGGCGTTATTCAGGTATTAGTGGCGGGTGTGTTGTTACTTAGCGGTGGGCTGGAGGCACTGCAAACGATTTCCATCATCGCCGCTTTTCCCTTTATGATACTGATGGTTTTTATGGCCGCATCGCTGCTGCGCTCCTTACAGAACGAGCGGCGTAAAATCGAGCGTCAAAATTTGGCGCTACGCGTGGCTGTTGAGAAGTTATTGGCGGCTGAGGCGACTGGGAGAATCACTTCAGACGGCTGTAAGGATAAAGAAACAGATATAGAGAGTAAGCGGTCAGAGGAATAATAAGCCAATCAGGTGAAAAATGTATTGCCGAGTCAATCGTGTTTTATATTGACTTGAATCTAATCAGATGAGGTAAGTTTCAATCCAATAATGCCGGCCACAATCAGCGTGATACATGCTAAGCGAGGTAGCGTAGCCGATTCCGAGAAAAGAATAATCCCCAAGACAGCCGTGCCAGCAACGCCGATTCCTGTCCATATAGCGTATCCCGTGCCTATAGGAATAACTTTTAATGCTTGGGAAAGAAAATAAAAGCTAGCGATCATCGCTACAACAGTAAAAACACTTGGCCAAAACCTGGTGAAACCCATGGTATATTTTAGCCCAATGGCCCAGACGATTTCTAGCAATCCAGCGACTACAAGATGAGTCCACCCCATCTATTTTTCCTTTTCTATGAATAGAATTTTACGAGATTTCGCTCGTCTCGGCTGAATCATAATTTTGCCCAGATGTCATTTATGATGACTGCTTCTAGCCATCCTATTGGATCAATCAAGTATTTCATTTGTCATTGGAGCCAGAAGTTATTCGACAGTCCTAAACAGCATTATTCTTTGAGTATTGCCTAATATCAATCTGTTTTACAATCGTTTATAGAGTTTAACCGGAGATCTAGCTGTTTGTCGTTTTTTCCTGAGACGCAAGTTGAGCATTTCCACTGCTACGGAGAAAGCCATGGAAAAGTAAATATATCCTTTTGGGATATGCAGCTCGAAGCCTTCAGCAATCAGGGTGACCCCGATTAATACCAAGAAGCTTAAGGCAAGCATTTTTATAGTAGGATGAGTGTCCACAAACTCCCCGATGGATTTGGAAGCAATCATCATGATAATAACCGCGATAACGATGGCAATGACCATGACGGGAATTTGGCTTACCATTCCAATAGCTGTGATCACCGAATCGAGGGAAAACACAATGTCCAAAACGGCGATCTGAGCGAGAATTACCCCGAAGCTTACCGCTTGCGAGCTTTGAGTGTGCTCTTCTGTTCCTTCAAGGCTATTATGGATTTCAATAGTACTTTTTGCCAATAAGAAAAGTCCGCCACCAATGAGAATAATCTCTCGCCCTGTTATTTCTTCTCCAAATATTGAAAAAAGAGGAGTTGTAAGGCGCATGACCCAGGCAAGGGATAGTAGTAGGGCAATACGCATACCCATTGCCAGCGATAGGCCAGTGATCCTTGCTCTGTCCCGTTGCTGAAGAGGTAATCGGGAAACAAGTATAGAAATAAAAATGATATTGTCTATACCAAGTACAACTTCAAGCGCAGTAAGCGTTGCCAATGCTATCCATGCTTGGGGATCAGCAATCCACTCCATAGTATTTTTGCTACCTTTATTATTAGGTCATATGATGAATTTTTCTTGAATATTCCGTCGCCGGTGGACAGGGAGAGCGCTCGCCGGTTCTAATGGGTGCTTATTTCCACTAGCCTCTCTCTGAAACGGGAGTTTCTAGTTATGGTTTCGAATGTTTCCACAGCTATTGCTCGTTTGATTGGACGGAGTTTTTATTTCCATAGGTTATGGTTTTCAGTGTGAAAGTCTAACCTAGGTTTTTACCATTTGGTTTTAAATTTGATAGTCTTTGATTACCCACGGTTGTTATATGGAAAATCTCATTTCGGAATACTAGGTGATGCAGCTTAAATTAAAAGCCGTACCTTACCTGCTATTATTTCTGCATTGACTAAAAGTAAAAGCTTACTGTGGCTGCTAGCTTTTTTAAGTTAATATAGAGCTAGCAGCTTTCACTTGGGAGAGAAAGTAGGATTTATTCCAAGTGTTTTTTTAGGCGTTTATATCCGCTTTCTATTTCTTCGGCAATAGAGCCTAAGGAAGTGAAAATCTTTTTTGAACTCTCAATCGTCTCATCTCGGATTGTATCCAGCGTAGGCTTTAATTTATCCCATTTCTTTTCTACTTCCTCCCATTCTTCCTGGGCCTCAAGCTTTGCTAGATGCATTTGCACGCGTAATTCATCACGTTGCCGCTTGAGGTTATCTAGTAACTCTTCGAAAGTGTCTTTATCGTGCTCCATAATATTTTCCTCTATACTTAATTTACTAAATAAATTTTGGCATTTAAATCTTTTCCTATCAAGGAAAAGTAACCACAGTTGCATCTATCTAAATATTATAGTGCATGGACAGAAATTAGACCTAAGCTGGTAGAGCACTAGGCGCAACGACTGGAGATTATGGTTTGTCAGGAATAATATAATGAAACAGCTCGATCCAAAATTGTTACTAGTCCAGCGGTTTTTTGCTGGCACCGGTAAGAGCTATGATTTTATGGTTAATCTTGCGACCCTTGGCATCGATCGTCTTTGGAAACGCAGGATGGTTAATCTTATGCCGCCTAACCCTAGTCGTATCCTGGACCTGGCTTGCGGGACGGGTATTTCCACGTTAGCGATTGCTAGCCGTTATCCAAACTGTCAAGTAGTTGGCGTAGAGCTGCGAGAGGAGTATCTGGAGATTGCGCGTCAAAAAATTCAAAAATTAGGATTAAAAAACATTGAGTTGGTGTTAAGCCGGGCAGAAGATTATCACTCGAAAGAACCTTTTGATTGCGTCAACTCTTCCTACCTGGCTAAGTACGCTGAGTTAAGAGTCCTTACCCATAGCACCAAAACCATGTTGAAAGAAGGCGGTTTGCTCTTAATGCATGATTTTACTTTCCCCCCTAAACCTTACCTCGTTCGAATCTGGCGCTTTTATTTCAAGGTGCTACAAACTGTGGGTAGTCGTTTTTTTCCCGCTTGGCGGGAAATCTATTATGGTTTGCCTCAATTGATTGAAAAGAGTCCTTGGCTGGCGGAACTAGAAGAATCCCTCCAGCAAGAGGGGTTCCATCATATTCAGAAAGAGTATTTAACCCTCTATGGCTCGGCCATCGTTTCTGCCCGGAAGTGAAAAAATAGTCCATTACGCTTGAGCCTGGGTGCTGGAAGTGGTGGCGAGACGGTGCATCATGGCGGTGATTTTGGCGGGTGCCTTGCTGAGTATTTGAGTGTATGGATTGTCAGGAAAAAATTCAATGTAAGATTCCGCTTGCTTCAAGCGTAGATTGATTTCCTGCTCCATACAGTGGATGAATTTATATCCGGTACGTTGGCACCAATGCTGTAGCGTCTTTTGCCAGTAGGAGGCAGGCTGCTGGGGGAGGGTAAGTCCTGTTTGGCGGCAAAAATAGCTGAGCGCGGGAAGCAGGGGAGAAAGTTTTTCCGGGTTTTCCTGGGGTTGTCTCCACCATGCGATAAAGTCTTCAAGGTCGTCGGCAATTTGGTAGGCTTCTCCCGTCCGGGCGCCAAAAGCATAAGCTAGGGCTGAGACTTCCTGATGGGCGCCAGCCGCGATGGCCCCTAGCTGGCAGGCAGCACCGAAAAGAGCGCCTGTTTTAAGATAGATAATGTGTTCATAAAGATCTTTCTCGAGGAGTTTATGGGCTCTACTTTTCCCGGTTTTCGTTTGCCAAAAAAGTTCTTGGTAAGCGCCATTAGCCACGGTAGCAATGGCATGTGCAACCGTGGCGCCGTCTTCCTTGCTTAATTCTGCCATGCTCTGGATGGCGGTTGCGAACATGATATCTCCCAGCAGCACTGCTCTTCGTGGCCCTTCTATGGTCCAGGTTGCGGGGCGCTTGCGGCGGATGACATCCTCATCGAGGTAGTCGTCATGGATGAGCGAGGCTGCTTGAATACACTCGATGGCGACGGCTCTTGGTAAGGAATCTTCAGGTTTACCTTCTTGAGTTTGATTCATAAGGAAAACCAGGCAGCCTCGAATACGTTTACCATCCTTGATGATTTGCTGGATAGTCTCGATTTGCTGCGAACCGAGGGCAGAAAAAAGCACGGGTATTTGACGGTTCAGCTCTTGGTCAAGCCGGGTGCGAGTCTCTTTCCAGTAGCTGACAAAATCCAAGCCTTCTGTTTTTTCTGCCATGGCGTTCACTTTAGGCCCACCCACGCCAGATAGCCATGCCAGCAGCCAATAAGATGACTCCTAGGCTGATGCTCTTTAATATGCTTTCCAGCGCCTCTATTTGAGACATATCTTTCTTTTCCCTGCCCGTGGCGGGGGTTCGCTTAAGTGCTTTATAGGGGCGTGATGCCTTAATTTCCACCAGGCTTAAACAGCCCATGGCGGCGCTAATTACCAAGGCAGCTAAGGATATTTGGTTAGTTTGCAGTATATAACCCGCAAGGACCGGGAGACTTCCCCATGATAAAGCGAACCAACCATCAGTATGGAATCGACCCTTGAACCATTCTAAGTTATAAGCCAGGACAAAAAATCCTTCGGGGATGGCAATGAGCCAGAGTAAGGGCGCATGGAGAAGCATATAGTAAATGCCAATGCTATAGGCGGCGAGAAGGGAAAACGCAGCGAGGAAACGAAGTTGGCGCACCGAAAAAACATGACCCCAGGGTTTGATATGCTTGCTACCTAAGGCGTCGAGCGCATGGGCACCGATGCCTAAGGCAAGAAAGTAAATGAGCACAATAGCCATCACCCTCTCCCACTGTATTGTCGGGGCTAACATCGACCCGATGACAGTGTAGGCAAGCACCATACCGGTATAGGGGAGAAACAACAGGCCCGTCAGAACCCGGAATTTCAATGGCCCAAAGGTAGGGACGAACCACTCATGGGTGCGGTCGCCGCTATTGGTTTGAGCCATTATTATGCTCCTCTCCTATAAGGTTAAATGAAGTAAATCCTAAAATAATAAATATAGACGATGAATGAGCATGGAGCATAAGCGTATTAAAGAAGTGACTAGCAAGGGTCGATACCTATAGGGTGTTTTAAGGCCCGTCCATTAGTCAATACAGATAGAGTTTAGTATGTATACACCGCAGGAGCGTAAGCTAGATCGCCGCGCCTTTCCGCGCCAACCCGTACAGATGAATGCTTATATTAATAGCGCGCGATTAGGGCGGTGCGATGTGGAAATCCGAGATTTTTGTCTAGGCGGATTATTTTTGGTCCCTAGGGATTCACAGGCGGCTTATATTCAGTTTCGAGGGCATACGGGTGAGACGATTACTGTCCATTTCTCTTGTTCAACACCTGCCGGTCATAAGGATTTTTCGCTTAATGTCCGTATGGCGCGAGTGTCTGAAGGAGGAATAGGCGTAGCATTTTCCAAGCCTGGACCTGAGGTATTGCAAGCTCTCCACTATCTTACCGCCCAGTCACGGCGAGTTCCTCCCAAGCCAAAACCAGCTCTGAAACGAACTGAGCACCCCGATGAGCGAAAAGGCGGGCAAGGAGACAATGTGCTCATAAAAGCTTGCCGGCAGCAAGTAATCGATTTTACGCCTATAATTTTAAAGGATTTTTTTGAGCGACTGGATGATGCTTTATTTCTTTGCGCCAGAGATGCGGGAAATAATCTGGAGCAAACCTTCTATCTTGAGGCCATGGAAGAAATAAAAAGTCATCGCTCGCGGGTGGAGGAACACTGGCAAAAAAATATTTTGGCGCGACTAAGCGCTTTGGGCACTATAGGTAATGCTCCTCCTCCGCGAGAGGAGGAGATAGAAACTTCGAAGCTTTCCATGGTAGACAAGGACGAATTTGAAGATTGGTTAGCGATTGCCGAAGTCGTATCGAAAATGGAAGCTTGCTATGCTGATCCATTATTTGAGCTTGAGAAACGCTTTAGCCGCCTCGCGGGGGAGATCCTTGATAAAGAGAATAACCCCGTGGGGCCAAGGGCTATTTGCCGAGCACTGCAAGAAGCAATGCGGGATCTAGAGATAAGCCGTTATATCAAGCAGCGTATCTACAAGGTATTCAAGGAGACGGCTGACGATAAATTAAGCCTATTGTATGATAACTTGAATGAGCTATTAAGAGGGGGAGGTATCTTGCCATCCCTAGAACGGAAATTTGCTGCTTCCCAGAGGCAGAGCACTCCAAAGAAAGCCCCACCGTTTAGCGAAGAGTTGTCAGTTCAAGCCAACGGAGCTACTTCTTCTTCAATGCCTGATAAACAGGAAACCCTGTTAGGCAGCCCTGCCTCCTTATCCCCTTCTCCTGTCCCGAAACCGGAGGTCCATGCTTTTGATCGTCCGCAACAAGCTGGTTCTACTATAGCTGCGGCTGAAGCTTACCGGGTGACTCGTGAATTACTGGGTTTATATAAATTAGGTGGACGGCGCCCAAGAGGAGGAGAACCTTCGGGAAAGGCTGCCGCTAGCCCATTAAAGGCGAATAAGACATTCGCAAATTCCAGCATGGCTAGCGTTAACGAGGATCGAATTGCTAAGCGGATGGCGCGTCTTCTACCAGAAATCGTGCAGCAGGAAGGTGCTGTTTATAATGATCGCAGCAGCGCCGAAGCCTGCGAGCTTATGGAGATTACGGGTAGCCTGCTGGTATCTATCCTAGAGGATAGTGTTCTGTCGGAGAATACGAAGAGTTGGATCGAGCAGTTGGAAGTCCCCTTACTGCGGCTCGCGGTCCTTGATAAAGCTTTTCTGCATTTGGAAAACCATCCTGCAAGACAGCTTCTTAATCTATTAGCACAGCTTGAAATGCCTCCAAGCGAGGAGCGCGATGACACCGATGCACAATTTGAGGACAATATTGATCATTTAGTGAAATATATTGTTCGCGATTTTGATCAGGATGTTGCTATCTTTAACCGGGTTCTAAATGAGCTTAAGCATTTGGTTGAGCAGCGAACCCGGTCTATTTCTAGCAATATTGCTCAAGTCGTTGAGAGCTACAAAGCACAGCAAGAATTAAAAAAAAAGAGGCGGATGATCGCCGAAAAGCAGCTAGAAGCCGGGGGGGATGGTATCAGCGATAGCCGTTGGGACGATCGCGTGCCGAATAGAGAGCAGGATCCGGAAGAGTGGGTAAAACGAGCTAAGCAGCTACCTCTCCATTGCTGGGTGCAATTTGCTGATGACCAAGGTCACCCACGGCGTTTGCAGCTAGTGTGGGTTGCCGAAGATTGTACTACCTTCGTCTTTGTGGACTCTAAAGGCAGAAAGGCGGCCACTTTGAGTCTCAATGAAGTTGCAATGCAGCTCCGCCGGGGAACAGCCACAGTACTGGAAGATGCCAATATGCCTCTTTTGGATCGGGCGCAATACGCGGTTCTGCAAAAGTTCCATAGCCATATTGCTTATGAGGCGACCCACGATCCCTTGACCGGATTGGTTAACCGCAAGGAATTTGAGCAGCGGGCAAACCGGGCTCTAGCCAAGGCTAAGCATGAAGTTCAATCCTATGTCTTGCTCTATTTGGATCTAGATCAGTTCAAAATTATCAACAGCACGTGTGGTTATGAAGCGGGGGATGCGTTATTAAAAGAAATAGCCAACTTACTAACGGAATGCTTGCCTGATGAAGGAATTTTGGCTCGGTTAGGGGATAATCAATTTGGGGTATTGCTAAATCAATGTCCCCAAGATGAAGGCTACGAGATTGCGGAGCGGCAACGAATTGCCATTGATAGTCATCGGTTAGTCTGGAATAACAAGCGTCTATCAGTGGCTGTCAGTATTGGCCTGGTTTCTATATCAGAGCAGAACTGCGATGCGGCTGTATTGCTGCAACGGGCGGAGGCGGCCTGCATGGAAGCAAAGGAGGCGGGAGGAAATCGTATTCAGGCTTGCGAGTTTGATGATGAGGAATTTAGGCGTCGTCATGGCATGGTAGAGTGGGTTGCGAGAATCGATGAAGTATTGGAGGATGGTCGGTTACAGCTATGGTGTCAGCGAATTACGCCTATTGCGGGCTGTCCGGAAATGGTGCCCCATTATGAGATCCTACTACGTCTCCGGGACCAGGATGGGCGGTGGATCGCTGCTGGTGAGCTTATTCAGATGGCAGAGTTCTATCATCGGATGATGGCTATCGATCAATGGGTAATCCAGTCCGCTTTTCGGTGGATGGCTGATCACAAGGAGAGGCTAGAGCAGCTTGGAGGGATGGCGATCAACCTTTCGGGCCAGTCCTTGAATGATAGGCGGTTAGTGACCTTCATAAAACGTGAATTTGCCAGAACCGGCGTGCCTCCCCAGCGAGTTTGCTTTGAAATTACGGAAACCGCTGGCGTTGCTAATCTCTCTCATACCGCCCAGCTGATTAGGGCGGTGAAAGACTTAGGTTGCCACTTTTCGCTGGATGATTTTGGCAGCGGTTTGTCGTCCTATTCGTATTTGAAAAATCTTCCCGTGGATTATCTTAAGATTGATGGAGCATTCGTGAAAGATATTGCTACCAGCTCTAGTGATTATGCGGTAGTCAAATCTATTAATGAAATTGGTCACTTTATGGGCAAGAAGGTGATTGCTGAATTTGTGGAAAGCAAGGCTATCTTGGCAAAACTTCAAGAAATTGGCGTTGATTTCGCGCAAGGATATGGTATAGAGCCGCCCCAAATCTTAAGTGCAATGGAGTAAAGGGCTAACTATAGTTCCATTTAACCTTTAGGACTCTATGTGACATAGATTTTTGTTCTTTATCCCATCATTGATTGATATTTATTGGTGAGTGTTCATGTCGCGCGCTTTTTTAGCGCTGCTAAAAAGGTGCGAATCCGGCGCGCATTGGTGCCTACATCGCTGCGCCCTACCCGTGATACGGAACGGATATCCACTCTAGAACCGTCATCAGAAGGCGTGATGCGAACAACAATATCATCGCTAAAACCAAACCAGAGAGTTGTATCCGTAGCTTCGAGGCGGATGCCGTCCTTTTTCGTTTCCCGAGATTCGACCGCTATTACCTTCCACCCCAGGCCGCGGGCGATGGCCAATGCTTCATCCAATGTGGTCTTAGGGCTGAGGGGCAAATGGAGAGGTTTAATATCCGGGTAGGCTTTTTGTTGCTGGGCAGCAATGCTGGGGCCACCGTAGCGGGAGGGGTTAGGAGCCTCGGCACGCACGGGAAGGAGTACTGAAAAGGCAGGCGGATTTTCGGTATCGGTCGTGATATCGTGGATGGGAGGTACCGACCGCGCCATCAACAGCCAATAGAGCGGGATTGACACCAGGGTTAAACTGAGTACCAGACCAAGCAAGGCATGCCAGATGCCTCGCCGTTTTCGCTGTGGTCGCGTGCGGAAAACGCCCCACAATGATAATACAATAGCGACTAATGCACCAAAGGTAGCCCAGCGCAGAATTAAAAAGCCGGTGGTAAAGTGCCATGCCCCGAGACGATGTCCCAATCCTGACGAGACTGCTGCTAATGCGCTTAGAAAAGCAATCGTGATACCTAGGAAAGCAACCCAGTCAAGGGGCTGTTGAGGGGAGTGGTGACTATTAAGAGGATCTTTTTTCATTGAATGATGACTCGCTATGGCTAGAGAGCAATTGGATAAAATCTACCTTTGGGGGAATGTAACTATAGCATTAGCTTGCCTGCGCTTGTCTAGCTGAGTCCATAAACGGTGGCAGACTTTAATACGCATATAGTGGGTGCGGCAGCGGTAAGCGGTACAGGGACTACCATGCTGATGATGACGCATACTTTTCCGTCCCAGGCGTTGGCGGGCTTTTTTATTTTAGGTGTGATAGGGGGAATCCTGCCTGACATCGATTCCGAGAGTTCCGTCCCCATTCGCTGGGCATTTAATGGGCTAGGAATCATAACGGGTTTCTTCTTGGTTTTATACTTTGGCGCTCATTATTCTCTTGTCGAATTGGTTCTATTATGGGGCGCTTCTTTTGTATTCATTCGCTACGGCGTATTTTCATTGTTTACCAAACTAACTGTTCACCGGGGGCTTGTTCATTCCATTCCCGCGGCGCTGTTTTTTTTCTTAGGGACGGTGGTGCTTGCGGCGCGAGTATTTGAAGTGGCGGTGCTCACTGCTTGGCTTTGTGGCGCTTTTGTATTGTTAGGTTTTTTGACTCATTTAATCTTAGATGAGCTGTATAGCGTCGATCTGAAAGGGGTACGCATAAAACGCTCTTTTGGTACGGCACTGAGTTTAGGGAGTTTCCGAACTCCCCTAAAAACAGTGTTACTCTATCTGCTAACGGGGGCTATGTATTATTTAGCTCCCCCCGCAGATAGTTTTTTGGCATTTATCTTCAATTCTCGATTACATCAGTTACTGGTTGAACGGTTACTGCCCAAAGCAGAGTGGTTCAGTGTTTCAGCAATTGATCTGTTTTAGCCGCCATGATGAAATCATTTTTATGCAGTCCTTTTATTTTATGGGACCACCAAGTCACGGTGACTTGGCCATATTCCGTTAAAATAGCGGGATGATGTCCAGCTTCTTCCGCAAGGGCGCCGGTTTTATTGGTAAAGTCCAAGGCTTCAGCAAAATTACCAAATTTAAAAACTCGTCGTAGACGGCGAACTGCGTCTTGTTCAATGATCTCCCAGTCAGGAACTTGAGGATGGAGTTCTCTAATTTCAGCTTCACTCACTCGTGGCGCTTCTGGACGACAGGCTTCGCATTGCATGGTGGATAAATCTTCCATTGCTCCTCCTTATTAATAGTGATTGTACCTCTAGCCTTGTGCTTATCCCGAGTTTGGGCCAGCATGAACTCAAAGTATAGACGATGAATCTCAACAGGAAGAATCTAGATCAGAAAAAGTGCTAAGTATCTCGCGCCTGTTAAACGGATTTGTTTTATTTATTGCCTGCGGGTGGCGATTTCATGGCTTGGGATTAAGTAAGGGAAGATCGGCTGGTCGCGACGACGGTGATGAGGAGTTTCTATTAAGCTGTTCACGAAAAGCTTGCGCCAATTCTTTTCCTCGCCAGGCTGCACGATTTGTGGGTCCGTAGAGATAATCTTGAAGCTCAATGGCCGCGGCATGAAGCCGGGGTGAGAGTTTAGATTTTAGCGGCTGAGTGTTTTGCCATGTAAGCCACGCAGCTTCAGCCTCTACGGCATTGTCGCGACGGCTTGCGTTTAGTAGTTTCCGGGCGGCAACGCGCTTAGGCGGATTGAGTGATCGCCAGATCTCCCGCAACCAGTTGTCAACACGGCAGTGTTGCCAAGCGACGACGGCGCAAACGAGCACAGCCAGCAATAATAACCAGGTAGCCCAGCGATAATTTCGCTGAGAGGATTGAGCGACAGCGGAGGGCGCTGGCGAGGCAGCTACTTTAAAGGACACGGTCGGCAAAGTTGTCGAGCCGTATTGTTCTATTTTAGGATTCCACCACACATATTTGATTGCGGGTACCGATAACATGCCGGGTTGCTGTAGCACGTAGGTTACCGTGTCCCGGCGCATCCCGGTAAATTTTCCCCGCTCGGATTTGTCGGCCACTTCAGCCTTGCCAAGGTAAGTGCGAATTCCCTTGGGTGCGTTCGTCGGTGGAGGTGGCAATGCCATACCCGTCATTTGGTCGGCTTTCTGAGTAATCGTTCGACGGAAGATGTCTCCTTGCTTCGCGGGTCCGGGTTGGGGATTCCAGGATTCGGTTACTTCGATTTTATCCGCCGTCACCAGAAACCCTTCATATTCACGGCCGGGTGGCTGTTTGATTTCAAATTTTAAGGCGGGAGTTTGCCCGATGTGGTCTTTTGGGGGACCGGTGAAGCCGTCGCGATTGGCAAAGCGGACCTCGAAGCTAGGGATTTCAACTGCGCCGGTTGCCTGGGAGAATAAGGCAAATTCATGGGTTTGCACAAACCAACTCTCCCCATCAATGTCCTTGGATGAAACGATGGGATTACCCATCTTGACGATCACGGACCGTGGAACTTGCGGAATCGAAAAACTAGTCGCGCCGACAAAGGAGCCTGTAGCCTTTACTTGGACAAAGAACGGTGCCCGCTGGCCAACCCAGGCTTCCTCCTTGGGTATCCTGACCGTCACAGGGTCAACATCAGCCGTAGCAGGCCCTATGAGTAGCACCGCCGCAAGGAAAATGGCTAAATGGGACCTATCCATGAAAAACCAGGGCCAGCTCATTGCTCTTTTTCCGCCCCGTTTTGTGCTTGCTGGTAGGCAAATTTGGCTTGTAAAAAATCAGCTGCCTTGGTTTGAACCTGGCGGAGCCACACTGCTTGGATTGCGGCGTCGGACATTGCTTTGTCGCCGGCGACTTCCGTTTCTTGCCCACCGGACGGTTTGTCCTGATCAAAGACGATTTTATCAGCACCTATCTTTTGGTCTCCAGAATCTTCTCCCTTGGCTTCAATCCGCTTGGCGCGGGCTTTGGCAAGATCGCGATTCTCTAGGGCTTCTTGCCACTCGGGTCGCATTTCGAGAGCCTTATCGTAACTGTTCATCGCCTGATCGTATTGGCCGAGCATAAGCCAGGCGTTACCCTGATTGTAGTACGCTTCGGCGGATGAGACTCGGGAGAAGGCTTGTGTGGCCAGCTTGAACTCACCAGCTCGATACCAGGCGACTCCCTGCCGCATTGGGTCTTCGAATGTTTTGGCGGCTTTGGTAAAGGCTTCGCGCTGCATAAGCCTTTGTCCTTGCTGATCAGGGGTGAACCATAGCCCGATCCAGGAGAGGGCCAGCAGGGCGCTTAGGTTTCCGATCATGATTCTCCCCGGGCAGCTAGCTTTTGGCGGCGAAATGAAAAAGCCACCATCAGGGCGAGTAAAGGCGTCAGCCAGTAGCCGACTTCCTGCCAGCGACCGCTTTCCCCGGCGATAGTGGCGGCTGTGTTGCGCTCGGCAAAGTTAACGATGGCGTTGATATCCCCGTCATCAGCCGTTAGCGCCCGTACTGGGGCATTCAGCGATCGGGCGACATTGCGAAGAGTCTTTATCTCCGGCGAGTCGGCGCCAGTGAGCGCCAGCAGCTGAACAGGCGGTGATCCCACTAACCCATTGGCGGCGGCTATCGTCTGGGGATCGGTTTCCGCCGCGTCGGCAATCACCAGCAGAGATCCGCCCTCCAACCCTTCCTGCAGCAACTCGCCCGCCTTTTGGATTGCCAAATCCAACCGATCTCCCGGTACCGGCATGATTTCCGGGCTGATCTCCGCCGCCATCTGGGCCACAATGCTGGTATCTTGAGTGGGTGGGAGCACCAGATGGGCCGAGCCGGCGTAGGCCACCAAGCCTAGCGGCTGGCCTTTCCGCGCTTGGGCGAGATCTGCAATTTTCAGTTGGGCCCGCTCCAGCCGTGATGGCGAAGGAGGAAGCAACTGCATGCTTTGGCTGGCTTTTAACAGGATTATTAGTGGCTGAGCATCGGCGGCAAACGGGTTTGGCTCTGGCTTCCAGGTCGGTCCCGCAATCGCAATCGCGGCGACAATCCAGGCTCCCAGCAGCCCATAAGAAGCATAATCCCGCGAGGAGCTTTGGCCAACAGTCAATGCCTCCAGCAGATCAGAGTCCATCTGCTCGCGCCATCCCCGCAAGGGATCGGCTCGTCGCCGCCAGAACCACCATAAGGTGGCGGCCAGGGGGATCAGAAGAAGCCCGGCGGGGCGGATAAAATGAAAGCTGGACAAGGCTTCGATCATGTTTCTATTTCCAGCTTGCCGGTGATCGGATTGACGCCAATCACTTGCTTTTTTCTCAGGGTGGCGGTTATCTTGCGGCGCGCTATCGCCTCATACAGTGTGGTTGCCAGTGATAGAATCAGCGCGATCGCAAGCGGCAAATAGAAAAGATCGCGGCGAGGACGATGGCTGACCATTTTTATCTTGCGCGTCTCAATCTCATCGAGCTGATCGTAGATGCCTGCTAGGCTTGCGCGGTCGGCGGCAAAGAAATAAGAACCCCCCGTCTCAGCCGCGACCTCTCGTAGAGCCTGCTGGTCTAGTTTGTCTTCGCCCGCCGTGGTTGGATCGCCAATCGCAACCGTATGAATACGAATTTCACGCCGCGCCGCCACGCGGGCCGCTTCCACTGACGGAACCTGGCTTTTAGTATCGTTGCCGTCGGTGAGCGCAATGATGGTTTTGGCAGGTGCCTCGCTCTCGCTGAAAAGATTAACGCCCAGCCCAATGGCGTCGCCAAAGGCCGTGCGGGGACCCGCCATGCCCACTTCACACTCATCAAGTAGACGCCGTGACAGTTGTAGATCAGTTGAGAACGGTGCTTGCAGGTAAGCCGCATCTCCAAAGACAACCAAACCGACGCGATCCCCTTCACGCCGCTGAAGGAATTCGCCGAGAACTTCTTTCACCGCCGAGAGACGGTCGACTTGGACCCCAGCTTGGTTGGTGAAATCCTTTTGTTTCATGGAGCTGGAGAGATCGACCAGCAGCAGTAGATCACGGGTCGGCAGTTCCTGGGTGATGGGGGGCTCGAGCCATTGCGGGCGAGCTAATGCGCCGAGTACGAGCAGCCATAACAGACTGGGCAAAATCAAGCGCCGCGCTGGACTCGGCGGCGAACTAGAATCGCCTTTGTGGCTCATTGCGCCTGCCAGTCGATTACCGAAGGGAACCCGCACGGCAGCTTGGTTGCTTGGCCGCGCTGGCAGGATGGTCCGCAGTAGCCATGGCAGTGGCAACAGAAGGAAGATCCACAAATACTCGAATACCAACATAAGGTGATCTGATCCGGGACTACTTATCGGCTGTTTCCGGCAGCCGATGGTAACGAATCCAGCCTGCGGCATACTCTCGCAGGGCGCGAATATCTGCTGTCGCTTGGGGTTTGCGGTAAGCACTATCTTCGAGCTGTTCACTGACTTGTTTCGGCATGGGATATGGCGATCTCGCAGCCAGCCACGTCGGCCAATCCGAGCCGGTTAGTGGAGCCAAGGTCGAACGGGGCGCGATCACTAAGGCCGTCCGCCTAAGAATTTCCGAGATGGCGGCTACCGTTTGGGCCGAGTCCAGCTCCCGCAGGGCGGTTCGTCGATAGGCATTTGCCCGCCAACGAAGCCACTGCCAAATGAGCAACGCTATGACCACACCCGCGACAATTGCCAGCACCCCGTACCATCCTGGCGCCGGTGGCCACCAGGCAACCTGAGGCGGAACCACAATATCGTGTAGGCGGTCCAGGCTGGTTGCGTTATCATTCATGGTTATCTACCGGGGGCGTTTTCCAAGGAGCGTACGTACTTGTTCCGCGGCCGGCCGGGCCGTGGAGATCGGCAGCACCGGCACTTGTAAAGCGCGGAAAATATCCTTCCATTTATCGAGCCGACGCTGAAAAGCTTCTTGGAAGTCTTTCGCAAATGTCGGCCTATCGGGCACGTCCCACACCCTGCCGCGATCACTGGCCAGCATCCCCGGCGATCCGGTAAGGGAAATGCCCAAGGGATCATAAACGGCAATAACTAAAATATCATTATGGGCCGCAAGCCCCGTAGCCAGACGTTGTGTTTCGTCGTCCGCGCCGTCCAGGTCGCTGATCAACACGATGAGATGATCATGCTTGGCAACGCGAAAAGCGCCCTTCAGGGCGTGATTGAGCATTATCTTGCCACTGGCTTGATTTTCCGAGGCAAGGTGATGATTCAATCGCACGATCTCGTGAAACAGCCGCAGCACGCGGGTTTGGCTGCGATGGGGGCAAATCTCAACAAGTTCATTCTCGTTGAACACCAGGCCACCGACGCGATCGCCACTGCCAAGTGCCCGCCACGCTCCGAGCGCTGCCAGTTCCGCCGCCGCAACTGACTTCATAGCCCGCCGGCTGCCGAAGAACATCGGCAGCCGTTGGTCGACAACCAGTAAGACCGGTCGCTCACGCTCTTCAGTATAGACTCGGACCTGGGGTGAACGTAGGCGTGCTGTCGCCTTCCAGTCTATCAAGCGAATGTCATCCCCTGGGCGGTAGTGGCGTAGCTCTTCAAAAGTAAGCCCGCGCCCGCGAAGCCTGGAGGCGTGCCGTCCGGCCAGCAAGGAACCCACGGGCTGGCGAGGCAGGAGGGAATAACCGCGCGCCTCGGCCTTTAGCAAAAGCAAGTCTTCCAGCGCGATGGTAACGCGGGCGCTCATCGGGGTAGCTCACGCCGGAACGACATTCTTAAGCAACGCTTCGATCACTTCCGTCCGCGTGACGCCGGCCGCCTCGGCTTCGTAAGAGAGGTGCACGCGGTGCGCAAGGCAGGCCGGTGCAACGGCCCGAATATTGTCGGGGGAAACGAAATCCTGTCCCTGCAACCAAGCATGGGCCCGGGCGGCGGCATCCAAGGCCAGGGTCCCGCGTGGACTTGCTCCCAGGCGAATCCACTTTGGCAGGTCGCCTTCGTATTGCTGCGGGTAGCGCGTTGCAAGGACTAGATCGACGATATACCGCTCGGCGGCTTCGGCTACGTGGATAGCATTCACTTGATTTCTGGCTTCGAAGATCACGTTTTGTGGAAGGGGCGGAGTCGGCTCTGGGGATTCGCCTGATTTTTCGCCCCGGACCAGCCGGAGAATCGCCGTTTCATTCTCCCCTTCGGGATAGTCCACGCGCACGTACAGCAGAAAGCGGTCCATCTGCGCTTCGGGAAGGGGGTAGGTCCCTTCCTGCTCGATGGGATTCTGGGTCGCCAGTACCAGAAATAACCTTGGTAATTGGTGCGTTTGCCCCGCCACGGTGACCTGCCGTTCTTCCATGGCTTCCAGCAAGGCAGATTGGACCTTGGCTGGCGCCCGGTTGATTTCATCCGCTAGGATGAGATTGCCGAAGATGGGCCCCGGCTGGAATTCGAAGGTCGCGTTTTGCTCGCGATAAATCTCCGAACCCGTCACATCCGAAGGCAATAGATCGGGCGTGAACTGAATCCGGCCAAACTTGCTGTCGATGAGTTTGGAAAGAGTCTTCACGCTGCGGGTTTTCGCCGTGCCAGGAAACCCTTCCATGAGAACGTGACCATCCGCGAGCAGTGCGATGAGAAGCCGCTCTACGACCTCCTGTTGACCGATGACGGTGGCATTCATCGCTTCTGATACTGCCAGTATGAGCTTGCGTGGGTCCATATATTTCTTCGTAGGTTATGAATGAGCGAAATTATCCGCGTCAAATTTACAAAGAACAAGCTCCCTTCATCGCCACGCTTAATCTTGTAGTAATTTCTCTCGAAACTGCTGTAGCTCTTCGCGGCGCGCCGGGGTGACCTCGGGGTACCGCATATCCAGCGATTTAAGCTGCTCTAGGATAATTTGGGCGACGATTAGCCGCATGTTTTTTTTGTCGTCCGCGGGAACCACGAACCAGGGCGCCTCTTTCGTGGCGGTGGCGTTGATGGCGTCCTGATAAGCCTGCTGATAATTGTCCCAGAACTTACGTTCCCTGACATCACTTTCGGAAAATTTCCAATTTTTGTCGGGTTTATCGATTCGAGCCAGGAACCGCTTCCTTTGTTTGTCTCGCCCCAGATGTAGAAAAAATTTTAATACCCGTGTGCCGTTGTGCCAGAGGTGTTTCTCAAAATCACGGATGGAGGTATAGCGTTGTTGCCAAAGCGCCTCCAGGTCGACCGTTCGACCAGCGGGCAGCTTTTGAGTTGATCGCGCTATTTCCGGATGGACTTTGACGACCAGAACTTCTTCATAATAGGAGCGGTTGAAGATGCCAATGCGGCCGCGCTGGGGTAGTCGAATAGCCGCGCGCCAGAGAAAGTCATGGTCCAGTTCCTCAGCGCTCGGTTCCTTGAACGCCTGAACGGCAATGCCGTGGGCGTTCACGCCCGACATAATCGCCCGAATCGTTCCGTCCTTGCCAGCCGCATCCATCGCTTGAAAGACCAGCAACATGCTGTAGCGGTCGTGGGCGTACATCATCCGTTGAAGACTGTTGATCTTCTTCTGAAACGCCTTTATCAACTTATGGTAGTCCGCCTTATTTTTGTAGATATCCTTGTGCTTGGTCTCGTGTTCGTTTAGCTTGACGGCTTTTTTTCCTGTAAAGGTGAACTCATCGGTATTAATGGCGTGAGGCATCAGTTTGATCTCCCTGGGTAAGCTTTTTCTTTAGTTTTAGCTATTTTAAAATTAAGCGCACAAAGCGATAGGGAATTCTTAAAGCTATTAGGAGAGGCTATCCACATAAAGCGTCAAACCCTTGCGGGCAATGACCTCTACCTTCTTTCCCGCCTCGATAGGGTCGCCATTCAGAGCGACGGCGTGCCATAATTCTCCATTGATGATGATCTTGCCCTTGGGCGTGAGTGGTTGGATTGCTCTTCCTTCTTGATAAAGCAGCCCTTCTCCTCCCAGCCAGGAGCGGCTATCGTATTGGTAATAAAGCGCTCCGTGTCGTTGCTCATAGCGAATAATGCCGCTTCCCAAGGCCAGAGTCGCCGCCATGCCGAAACTGCCGATTAGAATACTCCACCCATGGCCGGAGAAAAGATCTAGGAGAACAGCCGCCAATAACAAGAGGGCCAGGGCGAGCAAAAGGTAAAGACTCCACGTGGCGGCGGCTAATAACAGCTCGAATAAAGATAAATAATGGACAAAAATCCGATTCCGTGCAAAGCGCCGCCCTTTACGAGCGATGCGATAGAATAAATACCGCCAATAAAGCCCGCCGTAAATGGCGCCTCCCGAAATACCGAGGACGAGGGCATCGAGGTGGGCGGGAATATCTTCCCGCCTAAGCCATAATAGACTACCGCATATTACACCGATAAGAGCAGTATTCCCTATGACGCGGGCGCGCTTAACCATGAGTGACTAATTTAGGAGTAATTAACGATTGTTATTGTTTTAACTAAATTTTAAGAAACTGACATGCCTATCAATAGAGAGCCGCTTTTCTCCCATATCACGGTAATTCTAGGCGATCCGCGCCTACCGGATGAGTCTAAAATCGATAATTGCTTTAGTATCGAAGACTTAGAAGCTATCGACAGGGCTAAGGAGGCCCTGGGAGAGCTGAGTGATTACCAGTTCACTTACTTAGATAACCATTCGGCGTTGCTGCCCCAGCTTATCGCTAATCCCCCGAATTTTGTCCTCAATTTTTGCGATACTGGCTATAAAAACCAAGCTCAGCAAGAACTCCATATCCCGGCGCTGCTGGAAATGCTGGGAATCCCCTATAGCGGCGCGGGACCTACTTGTCTTGGACTATGCTATGACAAATCCCTGGTGCGGTCAGTGGCGAAAACCCATGGTGTTCCCGTGCCTGCCGAAACCTTTGTCCACGGCAATGACCTTAATGGAGCGATACTTAAAGATTTCCCTGCCTTAATTAAACCTAACCGAGGAGATGGCAGTGTGGGAATCACGGAAAATTCCCTGGTGTATGATGAACCGCAAGCCCACGCTTATATCAATAAGCTGGCTATGGAATTTCCCAGCTGCGATCTGCTCATCCAAGAATTTTTGCCTGGCGATGAATATAGCGTGGGCTTACTTGGTAATCCATCTTCTGGCTTTAAGATATTGCCTATTTTGAAAGTGGACTATAGCAGGCTAGCGGCGCACCGCTTGCCCCCCATCCTCGCCTATGCCTCCAAGGTTGATCCTGCCTCGCCTTATTGGACGGATATCAAATACGGTAAAGCCGCTATAGACGAGGGCCTGCGCCAGCGCCTGGTAGGTTATTGCAGGCTGCTGTTCGAGCGGTTGGGCTGCCGGGATTATGCCCGGTTCGATTTTCGCGCCGATGCCCAGGGCGAAGTTAAACTGCTGGAAGTAAATCCTAATCCTGCCTGGTGTTGGGATGGCAAGTTAAACTTGATGGTGGGATTTGCTGGGTACCGTTATGGAGAGTTATTAGAGTGGATTCTCCAAGCGGCTCAGGCTCGATACACTAAGAAGCAAGGTATATTTTCAGGGGAGCCAGCCTCCTTAAAGATTGGACACGCAGCTGACAGATAGCGAGCCGCTCGCGGGGATAGAGTAAGTGAGGTTAGACTAAATCACGGGGGATCGTCTCCTCCCAGCTGCGGGAGAAAACCAAAGTCTCGCCTTCGTAAGCCTCCAGGTCCGCATGAAGATGAAAGCCGTTTCGGCTTGAGGACAGGCGTGTTCGAGCCTTAATCCGGATTTCCCAATCACCCCGGCGGAGTAAGGCGTTTTGCTCGTTTTCGGCATGGGCTGACAGGGGATTGGTTTCGTCGATGCGAAAACGTTTTAAAATCGTGTGGCCAAGGTCTAAGTCGATGGCGTGGAGATGGGCGACCGCCGCGCCATCGAAGTCGCCGCCATCGCTGAAAATAGTATATAAGGTTTCGTTGGTGGAAAGATTGCGTTCGATAGTGCGTTGAAATTTTGCCGGCCGCAAGGTGAGGTGCGTGGGCGCGGGCGCGCTTTCTGGTTGCTCAAAAGGATGGAGCGATTGGTCTTGGGGATCGGAGGGACGCGTGGGTAAATCCAGATGGCTATTGCCCGTGAATAGGGACAGGCAAACGGGCTCTGGAGAAGGCCATGCCACCGGCCAGTAACTGGTGGAGATTGCTAGCCGAAGCGTATGGCCTGGAGGGAAGGCATGGGCGATGTCATTGAGCTGCACCCGCACGGTGTAGCGCCGGCCTGGTTCCAAAGGTTGGGGAGATTCATGGCTGTCGCGGTGGGCGAGATTCAGCAAACCGTAGGTCACGCGGGTGGAGGCGCCATTGGGAGCGATGTCATTCAAACGCACGGCGATGAGCGCGCAAGGCCGATCCAGGGCAAGCTCCAGGGTGACGACGGGAGCCCCCAGAATTTCCAGGCGCTGATCCAGTGGAACAGAATCGAAGGTCAGGGATTTACCGTCGTCTTCCCGTTGGTCAGTAGGCATTTCCCCATCCGCGCCAAAGCCGCACCAGCCGCCAGCCGCCAGGCCCGTTGTTTGCGGGGACTGGAACGTCAGTTTGGTTTCGGCGGTGGCCGCCTGCTCCAGGCGGTTGGGGTTTAGTATCAGCCTTAAGGGTGTAATCCGTGGAGAAGGCCAGCACCGTTCCGCCACCCAACGGCCGGGGCGTTCTTGGTAAAACGGCTGCGGCGGCATGCTTTCCTGCATCCATGCCCGATACATGGGTTCTGCCATGATTCCTCGATCAATTCCCTTGAGCCAGTGATCCCACCAGCGTAGCGCTTCCTGTAAGAAGCCAATGGCAGGCCCAGGCGCGCTCTCATGGGGAAAACTATGGGTCCAGGGTCCGATTAATCCCTTGCGCGGCACAGACAACCCTTCCAGAAGCCGGGGAATGGCATTGGAGTAGGCGTCGGCCCAGCCGCCAATGGCGTATACGGGGCAGCGGATGCGGCTATAGTCTTCGCACACTGAGCCATGCTGCCAGTAGCTATCGCGCCGTGGATGGCGCAGCCACACCTCGGGAAAGAGAACGGCATGGTGTAGCCGCTCCATCCACATTTCCCGCCAGCGCTCGCCCACTAGCTCCGGATCTGGGGGATAAGCATTAAAAGTTAATAATACCGAGCCCCAGGTCAGGTTTTCGTTGAGCAAGCAACCGCCCATGTAGTGGGCATCATCGGCATAGCGATCATCGGTGGAGCAAAGCGTGATGATCGCCTTAAGGGCCGGGGGCTGCATAGCCGCTACCTGGAGGGAGTTGAACCCCCCCCAGGAGATGCCCATCATCCCGATGGGGCCAGAGCACCACGGCTGAGAGGCGATCCAGCGGATAACCTCCATGGCGTCATCTTGTTCTTGCTGGAGGTATTCGTCCAGGAGCAGGCCATCGGAGTCCCCGGAGCCGCGAACATCTACCCGTACCGCGGCGTAACCGTGGCCAGCAAAGTAGCGGTGCATGGGTTCATCGCGGGGGCGGGTGAAATCTCGCTTGCGATAGGGGATATACTCAAAAATAGCCGGCACGGGGGATTGAACGGCATCCTCGGGCAGCCAGATTCGGGCCGCCAAGCGGCAGCCATCGGACATGGGAATCCAGCAGTTTTCGATCTCGCGCACCCGGTGGGGGAATGAGCTGATGACTTTCATAATTGTTCGACGTTTATCTTATCGGCGCGGATTTCCTGGGTTGACCAGAAGGCTAACGCTAACCGCTCCCGGGCGGCAAGGCCGGCTTCCAAGTCCCAGCAGTTGACTATTGCCAAGCGAAAGCCGCCGGGGGGCATGGCGTGGGTTTCGGGCGCTTTGTCCGGGAGGAAAGTCATCTGCATGCTGGAAATCCCAGGCTGGGCCAGGATTTCATCCATGGTTTCGCGCTTAAGATCCGGATAGAGCAAGCCATGGGCGCCAAACAAAACCACGCTATAGCCGGTACGGCGTTGATCGTCCCGGTAGCGCCAGCGACGGTGGGCATAGAGTTCAACAATGGCGTCCAGCCAGCCGGGGCCATACAGATCAGGCCATTGGTCGGCGAAGCGCAGGTGCGCCTCGATGATCTTGCCGCCGATGGTTTCCAGGTTGACGGCTCCCGTATAGTCTTTTAAGTGCTGGCGCAGCCAATTGCCGCAATAATCCTCAATGGCCGGACGGGGCTCGGCAAGAATAGACCAATAATCAAAGAGGCCGCCTTCAAGCGCTTTGCCAATGGTATGGCGCCACCATTGAGGCTCCCCGTTGACTACCGTCACGTCGGTGCTGACATGCTCCCCCTCCAAGAGGGGCATCCACATGTGTCCTGGCGCCTGTTCGCGCTCGTATTGTTCGGCGGACTCGATGATTTTGCTGCCGCTTCCCATGCCACGGAGGTTGTAGATGGGCTTGCTAAATACCGGAAAGTTGGGCGGCAGGATGTCGTGGGGCGCGTAGTCCAAGCCCTGGTTTTCGCAAATTAGCATCTTGTTATAAATCCAGCGGTATTGGGGATAAAGCCGCCATGCTAATTCATCGTCCGTGGGAATGAGCACGTCTTTGGGGCAGGCGATATTCTCGAAATATTGAACGCGCCAGGGGTCTTTTTCTATGATTGGCATATTTCAATCCTATTTTTGACTCTCACTCAATAGCCATGATTTATAAGTTTTTGATCAAGCTAGCCAAGCTGAAGCATAGGCGCTAAAGTTTAAGAAGAGAACTTTTACTTTCCTCTCCCTTCAGAGAAAAGAATGGACCAGGCGCTTTGGAATTAAACATGGATGTTGAATGATCCTCCAACGAGCGTGCGAAACGAAGCGGCGCATCGAGCGCGAGGTTGCTTGCGTTTTGCCATGAATGGGCGCTATGATTTTTCCGTTACCACAAGCGCAACTTACCCGGTAGGAGGGGAAGTAATGCGCGTGGAGGGTGATACCCTACGCTTAGTCTTGCGTGTTAAGTCGTGACCAGCTAAGGGCACCCTGTGAAGCGCGAATTGGCCAGAGGGATAAGATTTTGAATGGACAAAACTGACATCAGCCATGACGAAACTCCAAATATTTGATAATAGATAAAACTAGGCTGCCCGCAAGGCATCGACAATATTCATCCGCGCGGCGCGAATAGCGGGCAGGAACCCCCCCACCAGGCCCATGAGGAGTGAAAACAACAGGGCCTGCCAGGCAATCGTGGGGGTCAGGGTGAACGTAAAAGCCAGTTCGGAAAAAGTTTGCCAATTCATGGTGGAAACAGTCAACAATTGCATAAAGGAAGCGATGGCAAGACCGACAATGCCGCCCAGAAGGCTAAGGGCGAGGGCTTCCCAAAGAAAAGCTTGCAGGATACTGCTTCGGGGGAAGCCGATGGCCCGCAGGGTGCCAATCTCGGCAGTGCGGTTCGCCACTGAGGCATACATGGTAATCATGGCGCCAATCATCGCCCCGATGGAAAAAATCGCGCTCAAGCTCAGTCCCAGGATTTTGAGAAACCGGGACATCATTTCTGATTGCTCGGCGTAGAAACGGCTTTCCCGCTTGGCCTCCACGGTGAGCCGCTGATCATTTTCTATCTGCTTTTTGGCTTGCGCAAAGGTGGCGGTAGCGGCAAGCTTGAAGATGATGGAAGAATAATCATTACGCCTGAAAGCCTGCATAAGCTGCTCCACATCGCCCCAGACTTCCGAGCTAAAGCCGGTTTTGCCGGCATCGAAAATACCGGTGATAGTCCATTCACCCAACCCAAGACGAAGCTTTTTCCCGATGCTGGCGTTAGCGAAGTTTTGCGCGATCTTATTGCCGACAATGATTTCCCTAGCCCCAGGGTGGAACATTCTCCCTTGGGTTAACCGCACTTGGGGGCGAAGCGTTAAGCCGGTAGCGGAGATACCCCGGACCGTCACGTTGGAAGGTTTGCCTTGATCTTTTTTGGGGAGCACCATCAGCACCACCAATTCCTTGGAGAGCAGGGGTATTCCCGCCAGGCTATAGGCGGTATCCGGGAGACTGGCGATAATAGCTGCCTGTTCCCGGTCGATGATACTCTGTATCTCGGTTTCCGCCGAATGACGAATGACGATGACGTTATCCGGACTCCCGGTTGCTACCAGGGTTTGTTCTAACCCTTTGGACAGCATCAGCACCGTGGCGAAGACAAAAACCACCAGGGCCATGCCCAGGGCCGTCAGCAGCGTGGTGAGCTTGCGGGTCCAAAGATTGCGTAGGATGTAGGAAGAGGGCAGGTGCATACTAACCGATTTGCCGAAAGCCTGCCGTGGCCGATATGGTGGCACCCCTCCAGGCGGGAATGGCGGCGGCGGCAAGACCCACCACGAGGGCAATGCCCATGGCCAGCCAGGCGGTTTCTGGGGTCACTCGGAAGACGGGAAAAAAAGTACCCATTTTGCTGGCGAAGCTATCCGCCGCGGGATAAAGCAGCAACAGCCCGAAGAGACCTCCCACTAGGGCAATCACCACCGATTCCCCGGTAATTAATAGGGCAATAAAACTGCCAGGAAATCCGAGTGCCTTGAGTGTGGCGTACTCCCGCTTGCGTTCCCGGGCGCTCATCGCCATGGTATTAGCCATGACCGCCAAAATAATGATGAGAATCACGAAGGAAACCACCTCTATAATGGTCACAATCACTTCGGTCATGGCGACAAAACCAAGCTGAAAGGCTTTTTCGGTTTCCGTGAGGGTTTCCGCCAGGGAGTTGGCAAAAAGACCATCAATAGCCTGAGAAATTTGGGCGGCCTGGCTGGCCTGTTCAATACCGACTACATAGGCGCCCACGTGATTAGCCCGCTCGGCGCCGGTTTGTTTTAGTCTTTCATTTAAATATTCCCAGTGAAAAAGGAAGAGGGTTTCATCAATTCTCTCGCTAGTTCCTTTGTAAATCCCCCGCAGAATAAAATTCCAGTCGCCGGGATAGATCGTCCCTCGGATGGGGATAATATCGCCGACTTTCCAGCCGTATTTTTGCGCCAGTTTTTTACCTGCGATAGCGCCTTGGCGATCGCGAAAAAAATCCCTTTCCTCTTGGGGCGAGAGGAGATATTCAGGATAAAGCTTAAGATAGCTGCGGGGTTCGATGGCGAATTGGGGAAAAAAATTCTTTTCGCTGATATAAACGCCCCCAAACCAACTGGAGTAGCTGGTAGCAGCCACTCCCTTGATTTGCTGAATCTTGTTTTGGTAGCTCAGGGGTAAGGGGAAAACCAGAGAGATAGCGTTGCGGGTAATCAGGCGGGTGGCCGAAGCTGCGTCCGCGCCCGCGTACCAAGCCTCGACCGCTGTGCGCAGCAAGCCAAAGGCCACCGTCGCAACGATAATCCCCACCATGGTCAGGACGGTGCGGAGTTTTTGGCGGAATGCGTTTCTGATGATTAAAAGTAATAAGTAGCGCATTTTTCCAGCGTGGTTTCCAAGACGGCAGACTAGGAAGGGAAGAGGTTGTGATCGTCCAGCACCCCTTTGTCCAAGTGCCGGATGACATGGGCGCGCTTGGCGGCCAGTTCATCGTGGGTGACCATCACCACGGTTTTATGGAGCTCCCGATTGAGTTGTTGCAAGAGGTTTAAAATCTCCTGGGCCGACTCCCGATCTAGGTCCCCCGTGGGCTCGTCGGCGACGATCAGGGTGGGGTCAGTGACCACCGCCCGGGCAATGGCGACCCGTTGCTGCTGTCCACCGGAGAGTTGGGAGGGGTAATGGTCCATCCGATCGCGAAGGCCCACGATGGCGAGTACCAATTCCGCATGTTCCCGCCGCTCCTTGCGGGATAATGCAGTCAATAGTAGCGGCAGTTCCACGTTTTCAAAAGCGGTAAGGACCGGCATCAAATTATAGAACTGAAAAATAAAACCCACATGCTCGGCCCGCCATTGGGCAAGTGCCCCCTCGGACAGGGTGGTAATATCGATGCCATTGATCGTCAGGCTGCCGCCATCAGGCGTGTCGATACCCGCCACTAAATTCAGCAGGGTGCTTTTCCCCGAACCGGACGGCCCCATGAGGGCAATAAATTCCCCTTCCGCAATTGTCAGGTTGATATTATCGAGGACCGGAACTCTCTGATTACCCCGCCAGTAGGATTTGCTGAGATGGCGGATTTCGACCATAGCGTTCATGGCTTTAGCTATCTCCCTTGGGCGCCACCTGGGCGCCTTCCGGCAGATCAGCCGATGGATTAAGAACGACCTTATCGCCCTGTTGGAGTCCCTGGGCGACAATCACCCGCTTCTTATCCAGTTGTTTTTCCAGCGTGACCGGAATTTTATGAGCAATCTCGTTGTCGTTAACGCGGAAAGCGTAGGCTTGTCCTTCCTCTCTGATAATGGCGGAGCTTGGTACCACGATATAGGGTTTTTGCTCTCGGGGGGATAAGGGCTTGGAGAGAAAGGCGACCCGAGCGCTCATATCCGGCAGAATACGATCATCCAGATCGACAAAGCTGACCTTGACCAAAATGGTGGCCTTGGTGCGGTCCACGGTCGGGACAATCATGTGAACCCGACCCCGGAAACGTTCCCCTGGCAGGGCGTCAAGTTGGATTTCGCAGGGTTGATTAACTTTGACCTGCATTAAGTTGGATTCTGAGACGTCGGCTTCCACCTGCAGGGTGCGCATATCCGCCATGGAGGCTACGGCTCCTTTGGATTCGAT
Organism: Nitrosococcus watsonii C-113; assembly: GCF_000143085.1. Classification (NCBI taxonomy): domain Bacteria; kingdom Pseudomonadati; phylum Pseudomonadota; class Gammaproteobacteria; order Chromatiales; family Chromatiaceae; genus Nitrosococcus; species Nitrosococcus watsonii. The sequence continues at coordinate 912,541 of NC_014315.1, forward strand.
GGTGGAGGAGAAGGGCGCCACCACATCCCCGAGATCGGCATATTTCTCCAGGATAACGCCATCAAAAGGTGCGCGAATAAGAGTATATTCCACTGCTACCTTGGCTTCTTGATAGCGCGCCTGGGCCGCTAGAATATTCGCTTTGGCGCTTTGGACTGCAGCGCTGGCTTTATCATGACGAGCTACGGCGGTGTCGTAAGTCTCGCGGTTGATAAACTTTTTATCAACCAGGGCCTTGGCCCGTTTCAAGGCAAGCGTGGCATCCTTAAGCTCAGCCTGGGCCTCTAGGAGCCCAGCACGGGCCACGGCGACATTGGCTTGTGCCTGCTCCTTGCTTGCCAGAACATCCTGGTTTTCCAGACGGGCAATAATATCGCCTTTTTTTACATGATTCCCTTCTTCTACTTCTAGGACTTCTAACCGGCCCGTGGCTTTGGAGGCAATATCAGCCTTAGTTTGGGGGACCACATAACCGGTGGCGTTGAAGAGGGTATATTCCTGGGCCGGATAGCTAAGCGATACGGTTCCTATGGCCACCTCGGTCCTTGAGTTAAAGACGCCAGGAAAAGCTAAATAAATGACTGCAATCCCGGCGAGTAAAGCGATAAAAAGAAGCCACCCTTTGTGGCGGACTTTAGTAGCTGGAGAAGATTTCTTTTGGGGGGTGCGATGAATTTTTAGTTTATCCAATGCTTCCATGGGGCTGTGGGCGCTTCGCTTTAAACTAGAAAGAATGTTGTAATTTTTTTCGGATCGCGATTATAAGCGCTAGCAGAAGCCGGCGAGTACCCACATTTACCAGCCAGGCAGGGCGCCGCCTGGATCAAGATACACGGCATAAGTGGCCCAGTTGCGAAATAAAGAAAAATAACGATGTTCTCATCAAAGAGTTGATGAGAACATATGCGCTCTTGAAGGCTACCTTCTACAGGTATCTGGAAACCGAAGCAGCCTGGATTTTCTAAACTCAAGTTTTTTACAACAGTGCCCTAAAAGCTCCATCTTGGATAGTACCCGAAACAAAATAATCTACCAGGTTAATGTCAATTGCTTTTACAAATACAGCCTTTTATAGAAGAAAAAACTTTTATCAAACTAATAAATTCCTGAAATTATAGCGATTAATTTTACGGCACAATATTTGCATATCAATTATTGCTACCTAATTATGATAAAAAATTAATACGGAGAAAATTAGTAATCTGTCTATTTCAGGGTTACTCTTCAGGGACATTAGCAGCGTTAATTGAAGTAAGCTTTTCAGGGAACGCAGAGGATAGCGGGGGAAGCATTGATTTTCTTCCTGGTGAAACCTTTAGTGGGTCTTTTATCTTCGACACGGGGCTGGCGGAGATATCGGAGCCCAACTCCAATGCCGGCATCTTTCAAGAAATTGGGAACCCTCGCGACGGTCATAGCGGTCTAATTTCTGCCAATCTTACAACTTCCCGCGGATCTGTTAGCTTTGATCGTTCAGATGCGCCGCGATCACATGATTCGATAGGGCTCATAACTGAGCAGATACCATTGTCCACTTCTGCAGGGAAAATAGGACAAACTTTTTTAACGTGGGTAACTACTGGTAATCAATTCAGACCAAACAATTACTTTTCCGGTAGCATAGATGGTAACTCTTCACCGTTTGAGATAATTCTTACACTGGACTCTATTGGTGATAAAGATATGTTTTTTTCCGATCCCCACCACTTGCTTTCACTCAGCCTTCCACCAGCTAACCCACCTGGCTTCCCAGGCGGTCTTCACCCACCTAAGTTTTCAGGCGGCCTGGTGTCCGTGAGGTTCCAGCAAGGTGGGGCTACGGGCTTGGCTTTTGGTAACACTGATCCATTCACTATAAGTCTTGTTGGTAACAATGGCGGGTCATCTGGTAATGGCGGAAGTGTCTCTATCCCCGAGCCCGGAACTTTTGCCTTGTTTTTCTTGGGTCTCGTTGGGTTAGGAGTTGCTGGCCGTAAGCGGACAACTTTATACCTGGATTAAGAGTCAACTCAATCAATCCTCTTGCTAGCGTTCTCGGTCATGGCCTCTATTTTTGCTTCGGCCTTGCGACTGCTCCTGTTGGGATTGACGGAATTCTTCAATAAGCACCTTACGCCGGGCCTCACGCTTCACCGCTTGCGCCTCTGGTGAGGCGTGAGCTTCCCGGTTAAATTCCGGTTGGGTAGCAGATCGGCCTGGGGGACCTGGAGCCCTACATAGAAATCCAGAAGAAAAACCTGACGTTACCTGACTATCGCCCCTTAGCGCCTATTTCCGCACGAATGTACACAGTACCCTGTTTTTCGTGATCAGACTCAACAATGTTGTTTAGGTATTTCGCTTGCCGGTGTAGCGTATCTGATTAATTTTCTTTTTGACCATACAACATATCATATACTTAATTCTGGCCAACGCTTTTTTGCAGCAGAGCCTAAAAAAAAGAAGAGTTTGACAATAATGAGGCCCTATTTATAAGGTTAGCCGGTAGAATAGTTACAGTTTAGCAGTTAATCAGGATAAGGAAGGAATGTTATGAGTGCTGAGTTCAAAATTATTATTGTGCCTATAGATGGCTCCGAGAGTTCACAACGAGCAGCCCGCTTTGGGGACAGTCTCGCCCAGGCCACCGGCCGGAAAATGAGGTTTCTCTATATTTTTCCCGCTACTCCCAGCGAGATTGTGGGGATGTCTCAGCTATCCCGGGAGGATATCGAGCGTTCGAAGGAGGAATCCGCCCGTAGAGCCCTGGATAAGGCTCACCAGGCTATCGGCGATGCCCAGCGGAAGACTGAGGAGCAAGTGCTTTTTGGCGATCCCGCCGAGGAAATCATCCGCTACATAGATTACCTAGGAGAGCAATCCGAACAACCACTCGTGGTCATGGGCCGGCGGGGCTTGTCGCGTATTGAGTCGCTGCTGCTCGGCAGTGTCAGCGAGAAGGTCATCCGGTACGTCAACGCAGCGGTCACTATCGTTCAGTAATAAAGCGCGTAGTTCCCGATAAGCCTCGCGTATCCGGCAAAACCCTAGATATCGAGAAAATCTATGACTGAAAACCGCAGCCCTGGCGCCCGCTTGCGGGCCGCCGCCGCAGTGGAGCGGCCCTTGCAAGTGGCGGGAGTCATCAACGCCTATGCCGCGTTGCTGGCTAAACGGGCAGGTTTCCGAGCGCTTTATCTTTCCGGAGCCGGGGTGGCCAATGCTTCCTTTGGCCTACCGGATTTGGGATTGACTACCCTGACCCAGGTCGCGGAAGAGGTTCGCCGTATCGTGGCGGTAACCGATTTGCCCCTGCTGGTGGATGGGGATACTGGCTGGGGGGACGGACTTATGGTGGCCCATGCCGTGGAAACTCTGAACCGGGCTGGAGCCGCGGGCGTGCATTTGGAGGACCAGGAGCAGGGCAAGCGCTGCGGCCATCGGCCAGGTAAGACCCTGGTCAGTACCGAGGAAATGGTGGCCCGGGTGACGGCGGCAGTCAGGGGGCGCATAGAGGACCAGTTTGTGATCATGGCCCGCACCGATGCCTACGCCGTGGAAGGGCTAGAGGCCGCAATAGCGCGGGCGCGGCGCTATGTGGAGGCAGGGGCGGATATGATTTTCGCCGAAGCCTTGAGTTCCCTGGAGGAATACCGGCATTTTGCCCAGGCGGTGCAAGCGCCGGTGCTGGCCAATATGACCGAGTTTGGCCGGACCCCCTTATTGACCGTCCAGGAACTAGGCGAGGCGGGAGTCCGGCTAGTGCTCTATCCTCTAAGCGCTTTCCGGGCCATGAGTGCGGCGGCCTTGCAGGTTTACGAGACCCTGCGCCGGGAAGGGACTCAGCGGCGCTTAATCGAAGGGATGCAAACGCGGGAAGCGCTCTATGACATATTAGGTTACCATGAATATGAGCGCCAGCGAAATGTCCATCCGCCACAGAAGGAAAAGCCATGAATTCAGAAAAAGGCAGTAGCGGTCTGGCTGGTGTTACCGCTGGCAAAACGGCTATCAGTACAGTCGGAAAAGAAGGCAAGGGATTGACCTATCGGGGCTATTCCATCGAGGCGCTAGCCGAGGGGGCCAGTTTTGAGGAGGTGGCCTATTTGCTGATTTATGGTCAACTGCCTAGCCGTGCTCAGCTAACAGAGTATCGGGAGCAGTTACAGTCCCTGCGTCGCTTGCCCGAAGGACTCAAGCCCGTGCTAGAAGCCCTGCCGGGCAATAGCCATCCCATGGATGTAATGCGCACGGGCTGTTCGGCCCTGGGTTGTCTCGAACCTGAAATAGATCAGAATCAGCAGTGGGATATTGCTAATCGTTTGTTGGCCCTGTTTCCTTCCCTGCTGCTCTATTGGTATCAGTTTCACCATCAGGGTATCCGGGTTGATACGGATACGAAGGAAGAATCCCTGGCGGGGCACTTTTTAAACCTGCTCCATGGGGAAACCCCGGAGGCCGTTTCCCGGCGAGTGTTGGATACCTCCCTTATTCTTTACGCTGAACATGAATTTGCGGCTTCCACCTTCGCCGCCCGGGTGACCGCTTCCACCCTCTCCGATTTTTATTCCGCGGTTACGGCGGCTATTGGCACCCTACGAGGGTCCTTGCACGGGGGCGCTAATGAGGCGGCGATGGTGCTTATCGAACGTTTCCAGGAGCCTGATGAGGCTGAGCAGGGGGTTCTGGCGGCGTTGGAAAACAAAGAAAAAATCATGGGCTTTGGCCATCGGGTATACAAAGACGCCGACCCCAGGAACGCCATTATCAAGGAGCGGTGCCGGCAACTGGCGGAACGGGCGGGGGACAGCCGCTTATTTCCCATCGCCGAGCGGATCGAGACCGTCATGAAGCGAGAAAAGGGGCTGTTTCCTAATCTGGATTTTTATACTGCCCCGGCCTATCGCTTTCTGGGCATTCCCGTTCATCTTTATACGCCCCTCTTTGTCTGCTCGCGGGTGGCAGGTTGGGCCGCCCATATCATGGAGCAACGGGCTGATAATCGCTTGATTCGTCCCATGGCTGAGTACAGGGGTCCCGAGCCACGGGATTTCGTGCCTATTGAGCAGCGTGACTAGCAGACTTTTCCATGAGCAATGACAAACGTTCCGCCCAGGGGCCACCGCCGGATGAAGTACTAACGACTCTGGCGGATTATGTTCTCCAGGAAAAAATCGCTCATCCCGAAGCTTATGAGACCGCCCATGACTGCTTAATGGACAGCCTCGGCTGCGCCTTGTTTGCCCTGGATAACCCCGCTTGCGTCCGCCTGCTTGGCCCTGTGGTTCCCGGCGCGATTTTCCCCGCGGGTGGTGCCCGGGTGCCGGGAACTGGCTATGTCCTCGATCCGGTCCAGGCCGCTTTCAATATCGGCGCCATGATTCGCTGGCTGGATTTCAATGACACTTGGCTGGCCGCCGAATGGGGCCATCCCTCCGATAATTTGGGGGCTATTCTAGCCATTGCCGATTATCTCAGCCGTCAGCGGCGGCAAGAAGGCGCGCTACCGCTGTTGATGGACCAGGTGCTGACCGCATTGATCAAAGCCTATGAAATCCAGGGTGTCCTCGCCTTGGAAAATGCCTTTAATCGGGTGGGACTGGATCATGTGGTGTTGGTGCGGGTGGCCAGCGCCGCCGTAGCGACCGCTTTATTAGGCGGTACTCAGGAGCGGGTTATCAATGCTCTTTCCAATGCCTGGTTGGACGGCGGTCCCCTGCGGACTTACCGCCATGCCCCCAATACTGGCTCCCGCAAGAGTTGGGCCGCCGGGGACGCCACCAGCCGGGGGCTGCGCCTGGCCCTGATGGCCTTGCAGGGGGAGATGGGCTACCTGTCTGCTTTGACGGCCCCTGGCTGGGGGTTTTATGAAGTGTTATTTAAAGGAAAACCTTTTGTTCTGACGCAGGCTTTGGGTAGCTATGTGGTCGAAAACATCCTCTTCAAGGTGGCCTATCCGGCGGAATTCCATGCCCAGACCGCCATCGAGGCGGCGATTTCACTCCATTCCCAGGTGATGTCCCGATTATCGGAGGTGGAGCGGATTGTCATTGAGACCCAGGAGCCGGCGGTGCGGATCATTGACAAAACCGGCCCTCTCCATAATCCCGCGGACCGGGATCACTGCCTGCAATACATGGTAGCGGTAGCCTTGTTGGATGGGCAGATCACCATGAAGGATTACGAGGATGAGCGGGCGGCCCGTGATTCCCGGATTGACGCCCTGCGGGAGAAGATGGAGGTGGTCGAGAAACGGGAATTTACCGAGGATTATCTAGATCCCGAAAAACGGGCGATTGCCAATGCGGTCCAAGTGTTTTTCAGCGATGGCAGCAGCACCCCTCGGGTGGAGGTAGCTTATCCTTTAGGCCACCGGCGGCGGCGTACCGAGGCGTTGTCCCTGCTGCGGGATAAATTCCAGCATAGCCTGGATGGCCGTTTTCCTCCAGAACGGTGCCAGAGGATTTTGGATCTTTTTGCTGATCGGGAGCGTTTGGCGGCCATGCCCGTGGATGAGTTTATGGAGTTGTTGATTAGCGCGGCCTGATTTTTGCCGGATACGCGGCGCTTAATCCGGCCTACGTCCTTATTACAGACGCTTCCCATCTACTTTTTTTCGCCCCCTGCTCCAGGAGACACCCCCCGCCTAGTCAGAACCCAGGCGACTTAGAATTTGACGGGCCGAAGATAGGGCTGGCAACGAGGCCGGGGATTCGCGTTAATTCAAAGACTAGGCCGTAGCCATTCGGACTGCCTGGACTGGGGAGCTGGGCCCCCAACGATAATTGCCAGTCCCGCCATACATTGGCGACAATGCCTATGGCGGAAACGCTCGAATTGTTCGTGCCGGAGAGATAGTCCGCCACAAAATTAAGCCTATTCTGGATGAGGGGGATTTCAGCGCCGAGCATATAGCCGATCCTATTACCATCGCCCAAATAATTCTGGTTGCCAGCATAGGCCCCAGCAAGATAGCGTCCATACGCGCGCGACTCGGGCTCATACATTCCGACAAGCCAGTTGAAGCTAAGAAAATCGGTGGCATTTGTAGTGCTTACTCCAGCTTGGGCCCCTAGGCCAACAGTGAATATATCAGAGAGCGAGAAGGTCTTTTGCCCGTTAACGAGCAGGCCAGCCTGATCCGCATTGCCCAATTCCGGGGGAGTCTCGCTAGGATAAAGCTGAAAATTGAAGAGGTTCATACCAAGCTCGAAATCGGGCGCCAGGCCATAGTCGATGGTCGTGTTCGATGTACCTAACGTGCCTGAAAGCAAAATATTCACCTGCTGTTGGAGGAAGATTTCATGGCGTTTCGCCGTTTCCGGAATGGGGACATTGAAGAGATTTTGCTGCGCAAACCCCGAACTATGCCCGAGCAGCACAACAGTGATAGCGGCGGTAATTATTTTCGCGATTAGCCTCACTTACAGTTTTTCTCCATAGGTTGATGCCTTGTTGGCTTCGGCTTGATCGTTTCTTGCCGATTCGGTGGCTTGGCACTGCCGTGCGTGCGCATCTAAGCAAAGGAGCCGGTGACGCTTACCAAACCTGTTGAGCCGATGCCGGTGCCGAAAAGTTCATCAATAAGTGTTTGCGCGTTTTCCCCACCCGTACCAACAGTAGCGGTCGGATCAAATCCAATGATGGCCCCGTAGGAAACAGTAAGGGGTACAGCAAAGGAAGGTGCAGCAACTATGAGGGCTGAAAAAACTCCAAAAAAAGAAAAAATTATGTTGCGTATAGTGTAAGGCATTATTTTTCTCCATTATTAGCGCCGTAAGATAATGGATAAATTATGGGACAGCGATAACTCTAAAGATTGTCCTGTTGCTTATCCAAGCGACGTGCATTTGGTTGTAGCAGACCGCCTCGCGGTAACGTCTGAAAGTCTCGCTATTTGAATAAGTTAAGTCTGAGCATTAATAGCTTGCTAAATTCGGAAGCGAGGTAGAGGTAAAGGAGTTCTTGGGCATAATTCATGCCAAAGCTTAATAGAACTATCAATACCCATCATAATTTATTCCATAATCGACAACACTCCACGTAATTCTGGATTAAAAGTGTTAAATTTACGGACAAATAGTTCGCCTAGCCAAGTACCTCAGAGCAACACCCCACCTCATAGCAGTGCTAGTCGTAAAAAATAAAATGACAAATCTGCTGTGGTAACGCCTAAGTGGCTGAATGTTTGACGCGAGCGTTTAGGTCAAGTGCGAAAAAAGCGCTAGCCTGGAGTTGAAAGGGCCATGCTATCCCGAATCCAGGAAAGTAGACCTGTTGTAATATAAGTGAGAACCAGAACCTGGGTGTTGAGCAGTGGATAAAATACCAGGTAGCCCGAAATGATTTTCTAATCGCCGGCTTCGCGATAGGCGGGATGCGCTGCCGCTTTCCCGCCCTGCTTGCTATTTTACTCTAGTGGGCAGAGTCAGGCAGACAAGCGCTTGAATAACAAACGAGCAGTGATCGGAAGATAAAGTTCGCTGGCGCTTCGTTTTTTTGCAGACATGCGACGCGGCCCCATACTGCTTGCTGTCAAGTGTCTATGTGGTACCAGTGTTGCTCACCGTAATTAATCCTGAGGTAAACTTCTGAGTTTACCTCAGGATTAATTATATAATTTATGCGGTGGTGCTTATACGGCCCTGTTGCAAACAGTAAAACAGATTGAAACCTATCTGTTAGGCGAGCATCGTTTACTCGGTCAATGAATAAGCAAAAGAGTAATTAGAGGATGTCATCTGCAATACCTTCATCATACTGCCTCCGCTGTATCTTTGCCTTGGAGTTTCGCCATGACTGATTTCAGTTTTGTTCCTACAAAACCTCATCCGTCTGGCAAATTCGCGCTTCACAGAGTGCCCTTAGCTGGCCACGGCTTAGCGCGCAAGGCTAAGAGTTGGATATCACCCTCCACGCGCATCACTTCCCCTCCTACCGAGGGTAGGTTGCGCTTGTGGCAACGGGAAAATGATAGCGCCCATTGATGGCAAAAGGCAAGTCACCTTGGCCCCCTGCCTGCTGCAGCCAGGTCGCGCTCGATGCGCCACTTCGTTTCGCACGCTCGCTGGTCGGGGTCGTCGTGCGTCCCTGCACTCCTTAAATGTATTAGAATTCGTGGAATCATTGTCCACCCGTGAGGAGAATCAAGCATGCAGTCCCCATTGGCTGATCGCCAGACCCCGCCAGGAAATGCCATGGCATCAACCTCTGCTAAATTTTGGGGCGTGGGCTTGCTGGTTCTGGTCTGGTCGATGTCCCTGTGGGCCGGTCAGCCTTACATCCCCGCCGATGACGCAACAGTGGTAGAACGCCTGCCTGTTGGCCAGCTCCTTGAAGGGAAAAAACTGGCTGCCTTAAGGACCCGGCTGGCGGTCCGCCCCAATGACATTCGGGTTGCCTTAAAGTTAACCCGGAGTTATATCCAGTTGGGCCGAGCCGAGTCCGATCCCCGCTATTATGGCTACGCCCAAGCTGCTCTGACTCCTTGGTGGGAGCAGTCCAACCCACCGGTTCGGGTCCAGTTGCTGCGGGGCATTATCCGCCAGGCTCTGCACAACTTCGAGCCTGCCTTAGAGGATCTGGAGGCCGTCCTAACCCGTCAGCCCCGCAATACCCAGGCTTGGCTGAGTCGCTCTGTGGTACTACTGGTCCAAGGACGGCCCCGCCAGGCTCTGGCAAGTTGCCTGAAGTTGATGCGGCTGGTCGATCTCCTGACAGTAGCAGCCTGTAGCGCCGCAGCTAGTGGCCAACTGGGACGGGGGGAGGCGGCCTACGATCTGTTGGAGCGGGCTCTGTCCCGTCCGGGAGACGATCCCACCACGCGCCAGTGGGCCTTGACGGTCCAGGGGGAATTGGCGCGCACCCTAGGCCAGGAGGATGCCGCCGAAATGGCCTTCCAACAGGCGCTGGCTCTAGGAGTGAGAGATACCTACCTATTGGGGGCCTACGCTGATCTGCTGTTAAATCAGGATCGGCCCAGCGAAGTTTTAAATCTATTGAATGGGGAAACCCAGGCTGATGGTCTCCTGCTGCGCCTGGCTTTGGCCGAGGCCCGGCTGGATCACCCGTATTTAAGCCGCCATTTGGGCCTGATTGAAGATCGAATGGCCGCCGCCCGTCGCCGCGGTGATACACTCCATCTGCGGGAGGCCGCTCGGGCTACCCTCCATCTGTTCAATAATCCGCAACGGGCTTTAGAACTGGCTCTGAAGAATTGGCAGAACCAACGCGAACCTCGGGACGCCCACCTGGTGCTAGAAGCAGCCCTGGCGGCTAGCCGGCCTGAGGCTGCCACCCCGGTGCTAGACTGGTTAGATGAAACGGGTCTGCAAGATCACACCCTAGCCCCCCTCCAACAACGCCTGCGGGAAATGAGCGACCATGGCAAGTCGTAATTTCATCTTTCTGTTTCTGCTGCTGCTCCTACCGCCGTCGGCTTTGGCTCATAAGCCCAGTGATAGCTACCTGATCTTGAATCCGGCGGCTGGGACTGGGCGTTGGGACATTGCCTTGCGGGATCTGGAACATGCCATCGGTCTGGACGTCGACCGGAACGGCCTACTGACCTGGGGGGAAGTGCGAGCCCGCCACCCGGCTATTGCCGCCTACGTTCTGGCTCGGCTAACCCTTTCCACCGATAAAGGAGACTGCCTCCTCACTCCTGGCGCTCAGCAGCTGGTAGATCACAGCGATGGGACCTATACGGTCCTCCCCTTAACCTTGGACTGCCCTGCCCCCGGACCCCTGACTGTGGATTACCGGCTGTTTTTCGACCTGGACCCTTCCCATCGGGGCCTGCTCCAAGTACAGCACGAGGGGGGGAGTGATACCGCCATTCTCTCCCCCCAACGCCCGGCTCTAACCTTGGCCGTTACGGGGCGGCCCTGGACCACGGTGCTAGCCGAGTATTGGCAGGAGGGAGTGTGGCATATCTGGATCGGTTTCGACCATATCTTGTTCCTGATGGCCTTGCTACTGCCAGCGGTGCTGTGGCGGGACGGAGACCATTGGCGGGCGGTGACCTCCTTGGGTTCGGCGCTGAAAAACATAGCGGCTATCGTCACCGCCTTTACCGTAGCTCACTCCATCACCCTGACCCTAGCGGTGGTAGGCTGGCTGGACCTGCCGGCCCGCTGGGTGGAGTCAGCCATCGCGCTAACTGTGGTGGTGGCAGCCCTCAATAACCTCTACCCCCTGGGGTGGGGTCGCCAGTGGATGATTGCCTTCGCCTTAGGTCTAATTCATGGTTTTGGCTTCGCCGGCGTACTCACGGATCTGGGGCTAGCGGACGGGACCATGGCGAGTGCACTAGCTGGCTTCAACCTGGGGGTTGAGACAGGTCAATTGGCCATTGTCGCCCTGTTTATTCCTTTGGCCTTTGTCCTGCGGGAGACGTGGTTTTACCGTCAGGCGGTGCTGAGAGGTGGCTCCTTGGCCGTCGCGGGGATTGCCCTGGTATGGCTGCTAGAACGCAGCCTAGGAGTGGTGGTGCTATCCTAAGGCCCAGAAATAGCGTCAGGTAGGTAGGTGGCGAAAACTGCTTGCGCTATTCCTGGTTCACTAAGCCTTTAAGGATGGATTCTCTACTGCTGGGAAAGTCAGCCGGCGCCGGAACTAACCTCCCAGCGCCGTCGGCCGTGCCTCGCTCCTCCCAGAATCCCAAGTCCCACCAGTAAACTCATTAGGGTAGAGGGCGCTGATACCTCGACGGTTTCCACCAGAAAGGTAGCATTAGCCAGATTAAGGGCAGAGGTACCGGCATCCGCTTGGGTTGAAGAGCTTAATAGAATATCTAAGGTGGCCATATCGCCGGGGTTCAGGCTAAAATTGCTAATAAAGGGTATGTTTTTATCCGCCATCCCCGTAAATAGGAGATCCTCCTCTATTAGCACCCCAAAAGGGCCTAGGATAGAGAAGGCTAGCGAGGTATTAGCCAGCCCACCTGATTCCGACTGTTGAATATCGAAATCTAGCGTGAACTTCAGCGCTCCACCAGGAGCGGTGAAGTCACCAGAGAAGGATGACGTGCTGGAGGCATCAGCGGACTCGTTAGTTCCGGCAATGCTTTCCGTATTGACAAGCAGCAGATCCTCGTCAACAGCGGCGAAAGCAGCGGCGGTGCTGCCATTGGCGGTACTGAGCAAGATATCGTCATTGAGAGGCAATGGCGGTCCACCTGCCACGAAATTGTCCGACAGCAAATCACCGCTACTCTCTTCAATGTTCGCTTCACCGAGAATATCGGCAGCGCTGGGAATGATAGTCACAGGAATAGCCCCAGCCACGGGGGCAGCTAATCCCAGGGCCAGTAGGACTACTAAGCGTTTTTTGTTCACGTTCTCTTTCCTTATCTCAATTTTGCAAGAAAAACCGGACGGTTCGGTCCCGTCCGGTATTAACGGCTGTTATCGTTATTATCGATTATCAGACGATTAGTCCTCAGGGCAGATACCATCGCAGCCCATCTCATTGGGATCAATATGGCGGCTGTTACGCCCGGACTGGGCAAAGCCTACATAGGGAAAAGTTTCCTGATAGGCTGTATCGTTGCTATTTACTCCATCCCCTAATCGGCCATTAACCTCGGGGTCATAACCGGGAAAGGGCGCGGCCAGCACACCTCCGGCTACTACCCGGGCGGCAATATCGGTCACATCGTCAGAAACCCGCCGACCGTTGGGAAAGCCCGCCGTATCGTCGGCTAGGAAGCCCAGCCGGCTGCGGTTAGCCGCGGCCGTGGGGGGAATGGCCGTGTTTAAGCGCAGCAGATCGGCGATTGGGCCTGTATCAGCTTTGGTGCAGCCGGGGCAGATGGGGGCCATATACTGGACCAGGGGCAGAAGATCAGTGCGGGGTGGCGCAGGGATAGCCAGAGCGCCCTCAGTAAGAGCATTAAACACCCGCGCTAGCAGGGGGTCCAGGGCGAAATCGGCGAATTGATCATCGTTGGCCGGCGCGCTGCGGCTCCACTCGTTTTTGAAGCCGGTGCCGATAATCAACTCATTGATCAGAGGATTACCCATTCGTTGGATCTGTACAAAGCTTCTCGAAGTCAGCGCTTCCTGTCTGGGTCGGGTGGAGTAGACCTTGACCCGAGGCCGGGAAGTGGTGCCCCAAGTACCGATGACCGCCTCGGGCTCATTGGCGGCATGCAAAGCACCGTCAGCGGTGAGCAAGGTGATGGGTACCTCGATGGCAATGACGTTGACGTTGTAGCCCGCTACTTCATCTGGAGCAAAGTTCAGATTATCATTGGCGTCTTGGGCAGCGCTTAGGACACCAGGGGCTACGGACTCACGAAAGTTGAAAGTGTCAAAGGCTGCGCCTAAGTCTATATAGAAGGGGTCTTCCACGGTACCGGCGAAAACCTGAACTCCTCCCCCTAAATTATGGATGCCTTGGATAGCCAGGGAGTCATAGTCGGGCATAGTCCTGGGGCCAACATTAGAAGGCACAGCGATCAACCCTGTGGCTAATTTGGTACGGGATGCACCTCGACCACTGCCCTTCACCAGAGTCACGGTGTAAGTCTGGCGTAAGCTTAGCCCCTCGGAACCAGGCCCCTCCAGAGTGGTGATAGCTGGGGGAATAAGGGGCGTGCCTGAAGCCACCGGTGCTGGAGAGTTTTCCGGCGCTGCAATACCGCCATCGGTCCCTACAAAGCCGGTAAAGACATTGGGTGCGCGTATCTCGGTTTGGAATTGAACCTCAAAAGTCACGTCCTCAATGGCATCCTTATCATTATCAATGCGGATAGCGTAGAGAATCTCCGGATCAAAGGGGAAATAATTAGGCCCGTTACCCGGTTCCAGAAGGGGATCGACACTCAGGATCAGGGTAACCTTGGTCGCATCGTCGTAACTGACAAAAGCGAAGAAGTCGGTGATATCGGCTTTCTCATCCAGGGCCGTTAAAGGCGCTTCACGGTGGCTGGCTGCATAGGCCAAGCTGCTTAAGGTTATTAAGAGGGCCGCTGTCGTTAGTGCAGCGATAATGGTATTAGATTTCATATGTTCTCCTCGATCAGGGGTTTGCCATCCATGGACTAGAAAACATGGTTCCCGGTCATTGCTGTCCCATAAACTTTCATGAGAACTGTAGAATTGTCTGTAAATGTGGAAATGCTTGGTTGTGGTGGGCCGCCTCACAGTAATGTCTGAAGGTGGTTTGCTATTTGAATAAGCTAAGCCAAAGCATTACTGGCTTACTGATTCGGAAGTAAGGCAAGGAAATTCAAGCATAATTCATGCCGAAGTTTAATAAGACTATCAATAACAATCATATTTTACTTTTGTACCGGCAACGCTCTAGGTCATTGTAGATTACAGTGTTAAATTTATGGACAAATAGTTCGTTTGGGAAAAGCCTCAGAGCGTGCCCCGGCGCCTATTAAAACGTAACTAAGTTTTTGATAATAAAATAATTTGCTTTGTATCGGCAATATTCTAGGATATTGTAAATTAAAGATGTTAAATTTGTGGACGAATAGCTCGCCTAGCCAAGTACCTCAGAGCAACACCCCACCTCATAGCAGTGCTAGTCGTAAAAAATAAAATGACAAATCTGCTGTGGTAACGCCTAAGTGGCTGAATGTTTGACGCGAGCGTTTAGGTCAAGTGCGAAAAAAGGGGCTAGACTGGAGTTGAAACGGCTATACTATTCCGAATCCACCGGAGGTTAGAGCTATTGTAATATGAGTGATAATCAGAATCGGGTTGTTGAGCAAAGAGCCGCATTATTAATAGGCGGATAAAATACCGAATAGCGCCGGGATGATCTTCTAATTGCCAGCTTCGCGGCTGGTGGGATGCGCTACTACTCAGTTAGGAAGGCTAACAGCCCTACGTTTCTTTCAGCTATTGGATTTCATGATATTTAAAAAATTAACACTATACTGTTTATGATTAAGTAAGCCGGCGATGTTGTGATAAGCCATGGGTTTAATTCAATATTGCCGTCCCTTGATAAACCCACTAACCAGGGAGATTAATAATGAGAAAAGTATTTTTGGGCCTACTGCTAGCTGCTATTTCTGGGTTTGCATTCGCCGATAGCGGGCCAGGCTGCGGGGCTGGTTCCGTGCTCTTTAAAGGGCAAGATCGGCTTGCTCCACACGTACTGGCGGCAACCACTAATGCTAGTTTTGGTAACCAAACGTTTGGGATGACCACGGGCACCTTGGGCTGTGATACCAGCAAGCCCATTGATGTGATGGCCGCCAATTTTTTTGATCAAAACATGGAACAATTGGCAACAGATATGAGCCGTGGCAAGGGCGAGCATCTGAACGCCTTGATAACGCTCATGAAGGTTCAGGAAGCCGATAAGGACCACTTTAAGGCCACGGTAAAAAATCAATTCAGTGTTATCTTTCCCAACCAGAATGTCACTTCTAAGGAAGCCCTCTCTGGGCTAGAAAAAGTGATGAAAGGGGATGCCGCCCTAGCCAAATATCTAAGTTAATTTCTCACGCTGAAGCCATGAAGCCGGGCACTCGACCGGCTTCATGCTTCTAAGATCTTCTGATCTGGCAGACCGCTTAGTTATAATCCCAGCTTTTCCCATAACTCCATTTTTTCCACCTTCATGCTTCGCCACCTGGGCTTATTTTGTCTTCTTAATGGTATGTGCGGCTGGACCCAGGCGGAGATTCCCACCCTGGAGGAACTGCTGGCGGCAGCCCAGCAACAGCAGCTTTCGGAACGCCCCGCGTGGTGGGCCTTGCTTCATTACCGACCGACCGTGCTGGGATGGGCTCACAAAAGCCAGGCGGACGATCCCCGTTTCTTTCTTGCCAAAGACGGGAAAACCGATCCCCATGGGGAGCTTGCGGCAACGCTCATGGCGTTGCGCAATGGGGATGGCCAGGGGACTCATCCCCAATGCCGCTTTCCTGCCCGCTTTTATTGGCTGCAACAACAGGGTCAACCTTTCTCCCGTATTCCGGCGGTGCCATGCCCACAGCTTGCAAGCTGGCTGGAGCGTCTGAATACGGTCCGGGTTACCCTGGTATTCGCCTCCTCCTATCTCAATAGTCCATCCTCCATGTTTGGCCATACTTTTTTGAGGCTAGATCCGCCCAGCCTCAATCAGGACAGCCTGATTCTAGCCAGCACGGTCAGTTATGCCGCGGATGCCGCAGCCCATGACAGCGAAATCATGTTTGCTTACCGGGGTATTTTTGGGGGTTATCCGGGAATCACCACGGTAGAGCCTTATTTCGACAAGCTTCGCCTCTATAGCAAACTGGAAAACCGGGATCTGTGGGAGTACGAGTTGAATCTGCGTCCTGATGAGGTGACCCAGTTACTTCGCCATGTCTGGGAAATAAAAGATAAGAGGTTTGATTATTTTTTCTTTGACGAAAACTGTGCCTATCGTCTGCTGGCCCTGATTGATGTAGCCCGTCCTGGCACCAGGCTGATTCCCCAAGTGAGCATTTTGCGGGCCATTCCTTCCGATACGGTGCGTATTGTGGTCGCCAATAATTTGGTCGATTCAGTTTATTTTCGCCCCTCCCAGGCGACCGAGTTACGCCACCATTTAAGCCAACTCAAGGCTTCCGAGCGCCACTGGGTATTTTCAATGAATGAAAGCCAACAGCTTCCTTCTGAGAAAGCCACTGCCGATTTAGCGCCGGAGCGGTATGCGGCGGTTTTGGAAACAGCCTATGAACTGATGCGCTATCGGGCCCAAAAGGAGGAACTAGCCCGCGAGGCTACCGCTGATTGGTCTTATGAGTTGCTGCAAGCGCGCAGTAAGCTACCGGAATCATCTAGCTTATCAACTGCGCCCAGACCCAAGGTGCGGGATGATCAAGGTCATCCGACCGGCCGCATGATGGCTATGGCGGGCCGCCAAGGCCACCGCCCTTATCTGGGTTTGTCGCTGCGGCCCGCCTATCATGATTTTTCGGACCCAGCGCCAGGTTACCGACTTGGTTCTCAGCTTCAGTTTTTAAATGCGGAGTTGCGTTATTATTGGGAAAGCAATCAACTTGAGCTGGAACAACTCAATGTGGTGGATATTATTTCCTTGTCTGCCCGGGATCGCTTCTTCCGTCCCATTTCATGGCAAGCGGGTTTTGGTGCGGATCGCCAGTTGACCAGTGAAGGGACGCGCCCCTTGGCCGCTTATCTTAAAGGCGGGGCAGGAGTGAGTTACGGTATTGCCCATGGATTGGCCTATGCTTTAGCTACCGGTACCGGTCGGGTAAGCACCCAGCTTGCGGATAGTTACCAACTATCGCCGGGCATCGCCCTGGGCTGGAATTTACAACGGTACTGGGGAAGTTTTCGGGTCGAAGCCCAGAGTCAGTTTTTCCCGGGCCAGAATGAAGATCCCTATTATCGGGGGAGCGCCAGTCTGAATTTATATTGGCCGCCCGGCTGGGGGCTGACTTTCAATATAGGACGGGAGAAGAGCGGGGATTTTTATGCCACTATCCTCCAAGGCGGGGTTCGGATTTATTTCTGAGGGGAGCAGGTTACGGGTATCCGTCGCTAGGTCGTTAGTGGGGCGATTGAGTTTAGTCATCTTTTTTATTCATTTGAGTGGCTGCAGCCAGGTATTCTTTTTGCCGGGCAAGGAGGAGATGCTTACTCCCAAGCAGCTTGGCCTAGCCTATGAGGACGTTACGCTATCCACGCCGGATGGTTACTCCCTCCATGGCTGGTTGCTTCATGCGCAGGGGAAACTGTGCGGCTCGGTTTACTTCTTGCACGGCAATGCGGAGAATATCAGCACCCATATCGCTAGCGTCATGTGGCTTCCTGCCCATGGCTATCAAGTGTTTCTGCTGGACTATCGGGGATATGGCCGCTCGACCGGTTCCCCGGATATTGCCGGTGCGTTGCAGGATATCGAAACGGGTTACCAGTGGTTGTTAGCACGGCCCGAAAGCGAGGAAAAACCCGTGTTCTTGTTGGGACAAAGTTTGGGGGCGGCTCTTTTGGTTGCTTTTGGCGCCGCTATTCCGGATTTACACGAACGAGTGGATGGCGTCATTGTGGATGCCGCTTTTACCCGTTATCGGGGCATTGCCCGGGAAAAGCTTGGTAGCTTTTGGTTGACCTGGCCATTTCAGTATCCCCTGTCCTGGTTGCTGCCAGGGTCGTATGATCCCATCGATTACATTGCCCAGCTTTCACCCACACCGTTGCTCCTTATTCACAGCAAGGAGGATGAGATTATTCCCTATCATCATGGCGAGGAGCTTTTTGCCGCCGCTCGCTCCCCCAAATTCTTTCTATCTACCGATACCCGTCATATTGGTACCTTCAACGTCCGCGAATACCGCCATGCGTTGCTTCATTTTTTAGACGCTCCCCTGGAATCGACAGGAGTTTCGGAGACAGCTTCGGTCCCGTCAAGCCAGTGCTCCGGTTAATTATCAAAGGTATAATCAGCGAGGAAGGGGTAGCTGGCGATGTGTTTCCGTACGCGCTCTATCAAACTCGGGGGCCAGTCAATTTTGTGACGGCTCCGATGGGGTTGGGTGTAGACAATGCTGGCGCAATCTTGGAGATAATCGTGGGAAGCTTCGATCTGGAGAAATTCGCAGACTTTTTCAAGTTGTGCCTGGGGATCTTGAATAAAGTCTTCGTGCCTCATATCGAGAATGTCCAGGCGCCGTCTATTTTTTATTTGCTGGATAGTTTCCATTCTACGGAAATATGAGCTTATAGCCCGTGCTAGGTCAGTGGAGTTTACGGTGCCCATGGCCTTTTTTCTCCTGGCCATGGTGGTAATGTTATCGTAGGGATTTCGCATGAAATGAAGGCATTTGATTTTCACTTTGATGACATGGTGAAGTTTATCTAGCAATGCAGGGTTTTTTCTTATCGATTCGACGCTTCCGCCGCCTTTTTTATCACCGATAATCTTGAGCTGCGTGAATTTTCCTTGCCATTGGTTGGGAACCCGATAATCATAGCCCGAGGCGATGCGCCCCCGTTTAGCCAACTTTTGTGAATACCTCATCAGGAGGTAAAAAAGCTGGGTTTGATGATAGCCAAATTTAAGACGCTTCATCAGATTGAATTCATTGGCAATGAGTACGTTGGGATGGGCATCGAGCAGGGCCCCAAGCATACTGTGCCCGCTCCGTCCAGAGCCCAGAAACATGCAGTAAGCTTCAACATGCTGGAAATACTTCCGCCGGGAGGCGCTGAAGGCGTGGGCGCTGAAGTAATCCCGGACCTCGGCAAGCCCGTGGTAGATTTTTCTTCGGGATTGTTTTTTTAGACGTGCCGTCGGCCTTTTGTAATGAATCATGGGGCAAATATCCCTAGGGGAAGAAGGAGATAACCATAACTGGCTTTTTCATTTGTCTGTTGCTTTTCGCCGTTTGGCGAGCAAGGCCACAATGGGGGCATAGTCTTCGCGGCGTATTTCCTCTAAAGCCTGTTCCACGGCTTCCGGCGGAATCCCCCAGCATTTTAAGGTCAGGCTAGAAAGCTGCAAGCTGGCTTCTAGGGCTTCGGGAATTACCGCGGCGGCGCCGGCTTGGCGCAATTGCTTGCTCTGGATTTGATCCCGTCCCCGCACCAGAATTTCCAAATCGGGATAGGAACGGTGCAAGTCGCTGATTAAATACTGAGTCCTTTCCGGATGGTGATCCAGGGTCATCACCAACAAATGAGCCCATTCTAAACCTGCCGCTTTGAGCACATCAATCTGGGCGGCGCTGCCATAATAGACGCTATAGCCCTGTGCTTGTCCTTGGGCAACCTTAAAAGGGTCCACATCAAGGGCAATATAAGGCACATTATAGTTTTGCAGCAGCCGGGCTACCGTTTGTCCTACCCGTCCAAACCCTCCCACGATGACATGATTACGCAAATCCTCGCTAGCGGTTTGAATGCGCTCCTCTTGATTGGCTAGAGGCGGAGTCAGCCGGCGGGAGAGGTAGGCTCCCAGGCTTGCCAACCAGGGAGTCAGCACCATGCTGAGGCTGACAGTGACTAAGAGAAGCTGGCCGATCTCCGTAGGGATAATACCTAGAACCATGGCGAAGCCAAAGAGCACGAAAGCAAACTCGCCCCCTTGGGCTAGCAATAACCCAATATGAACGGCAGTAGCCATGGGAAAGCCAAACAACCGGCAGAAGAGGACAAGCACCGTGCATTTCAGGCTTAACAGGCTGAGCAGCAATAGTAGCACTGTGCCGATCTGGGTCCATACTAGCTGCAAGTCAATGGTCATCCCTACTGACATGAAGAAAAGCCCCAGGAATAGTCCTTTAAAGGGTTTGATATCGCCTTCCACCTGATGGCGGTATTGGGTTTCGGCTAGCAGCAGACCCGCTAGGAAAGCGCCTAGTTCCAGTGACAATCCCATGCGGCCAGTGGCCCAACTGGTGCCCAATACGATAAGCAAGGTGGTAGCGACGAAGAGTTCACGATTATGGGTGCGGGCCACCAGGTCATAGAGGGGGCTGAGCAGGAAACGGCCAATGAGAAAAATGACCAAAAGGGCGAGTATCGCCTTGATTCCCGCCAGTGCCATGGCTTTTCCAATATCGCTGCCATCACTCGCCAAGAGGGGCAATAGGGCCATAAAGGGCACCACCGCCAAATCTTGAAACAACAGCACGGAAAAGGCGCCACGGCCGGTGCGGCTGGCGCTTTCGCCCCGCTCGGCCAGTAACTGCATTACCATGGCGGTGGAGGAAAAGGCCAAGCCGCCACCAATTAGAATCGCGACTTCCATGGAACTGCCTAGCTGGTGAGCTCCATAGCCGATAAGCAAGGCGGTTACTAATACTTGAACGGTACCCAGGCCCAGTACCTCTCGGCGCATGTTCATTAACCGGAGAATGGATAATTCCAGGCCAATGGTAAACAAGAGAAAAATGACCCCAAATTCCGCCACATGGCCGATGTTTTCCACTTCCTTGATTAACCCCAGGACATGGGGGCCGATGATGGCGCCAGCGGCCAAATAGGCAAGGATGGGACTGACCCCCAGGGCTTGAAACAGGGGCACCAGTGCCACCGCGGCCGTCAGGAAAATCAGTACCGGGGTGAAATCAAAGCCGTGTTCCATCATGGAGATGCTCCTGGGTGTCTTTGTTGCGGGCCATGGGCAGGCAAGAGCATGAGCATAGCCTTTTCCCAGGGGAAAAGGTGGCAGCCTACGCTTAGCGCCATGGTCTATATATAAGTGGATGTTAGAACCGAGGCTGATTTTAGCAGATTACGGGCTTGAATCCGGTTTATCAGAGAATGCCCATGGAAAGACCCCTGGGGAAACCCTTCAGCGCCCAGATAGCGGGAGCCCTCATAATCCGGCTTTGCACGCTGTTTAGGAACAATATTCGGCTAAGGTGGTTGATTATCCCGTTCCCTGCGCCTGATCGCTCCAGCAACCCGTGGAGTTTTGGCGTTTCTGCAAATAAAGGTTCCCCAATCCTGGGAGAGCGTGCTGGAAAACAGCGGCCAGAGGCACGCTGGTTTATGGGCAGGCGGTTGGATTCTGCGGGGATTTGCCGTGTTACTAGAGAATTTTTCAAGGTACTTACCTAGCCGCCACACCATGATCTAAATGATCTAAGGAAAGTATAGTATATCTTATTAAGAATAGGAGATTATGAGTTCTTCAACGGTTGTTTCTACGGGCATGCCTTCGCGGCATTTTTTCATGGCGCTAAAGGATTGTTCGATGGGATTAAAATCTGGAGAATAAGGTGGCAAAGCCAGCATGGCATGGCCATGTTTTTTGAGAAGTGAGCGCATTGTCTTTTTGTTGTGCACGGGCGCATTATCTATGACCACAATGCTGGGGAGATCCAGCTCTTTGAGCAGAAATTTCTCTATCCACGCATTCACCGTTTTTCCTGTACAAGAGCCTGTAAAAACAAACGGTGCCAGCCATTCTTTGCCGCGCTGAGCCATAAGTAAATTGGTTCGCTTTTCCCGCTTTCCTTTGACATCAGCGTAGAGTTTTTGCCCGGCTGGCGCCCAGCCGCTCAAAAGTAAACAACGTTTTCAGAGCCATATTTCTTAATCATCTTGCGCAGGCGGCGTAAAAACCTCTGCCTTTTCATAAAGCTTCGCTCTAAATAACGGCGCTCTTTTTTTACTGATTTTTATCTTTGATAAAGCATGCCCCATTGAACTCGTGTGGACACCAAATACAGCCGCACGTTCACGTAAGAACATATCAGGATACTTCTTAACATGGGCACATAAGGCATCCTTGTCGATCTTGCGATGACGCATTTTTGGCGGTGGTTTCGGAGCAATCTCATCAAGCCTAAGCCAACGATAAATCGTGTCACGGGATACTTTGAAAATTCTGGCAGCTTCAACCTTGCCACCACCGTCTTCGATAAAGGATAAGACAGCTATCCTATGGGGCGTTTGATAAGTCATCCCTAATGATAACATGTCTGATTCTTATTAAGAAATACTATATTTCTTAGACTTTCGTAAAAATGTGGTGAGCTTTATCGAAGAGGGCGGAAGCCGGAGAGAAGCCGGGCGCCTATTCAAAATATCCCGTAACACACTATATCGCTGGTGGACGAGTGAAGGTTTATGCCCTAAGCGGCATGGGCCTCGTTATCGAAAGCTGGATAAGGCGGCATTAAAGGGCCATGTTCAGGATTATCCTGATGCTAAACTTTCAGAGCGCGGCGCTCACTTTGGCGTTCATACCCGTGCAATTGGGTCCAGTCTGCGCCAGAAAAAAAGCGCGTAGATATGCCGAAAACTGCCCTATGCAAAGGGCGAATTATCTTGCCCGATGGCGCTTCAAAAGTCACGGTCAGGAGAACAGTGTTTATTGTGATGAAAGCGGCTTTGAAAAACACAGCTATCGCCCGCATGGAGGGCACCAGGGGGCCAAAAAATTTAGGGAGATGTAGCGGGAAACAACCGCAAGGAGGTGAACTTCATCATCGCCCAGCGCAGAGAACAAGGGCTGGCACCGGTTATATTCAAAGGCTCTTGCAACACAGCTTGGGTTAATATGTGGCTAAAGGATTTTTTGCTTAAAGAATTAACAAAACCAAGCGTTATTGTGATGGATAATGCCCGCTTTCACAAAAAATCTGATATCAAAGCCATTTTTGAGAAAGCCGGGCATACCTCACTTCCACTCCCAACCTACTCACCCGATGTCAACCCCATTGAACCATCCTTTGCTCTACTCAAAAAACAAAGGCAGTTCTCAGGAGAAAATATCGAAAAACTCATGATGTCACAAAGTTATTTAGTATAACTATAGCAAGTTCATAACCTTACGACTCTACCATCGAGAGAGCCTTAAGACCGAGATGGTCTGCTTCAAGGTGAAGGGCGCGGTCTGCAAGCGTCCCGCTCGCTAAGGCACAATTAAAACTGAAAAAGGGGCCAGCCTTTTTGGGATGGTCCCTTTTTTCTATTTAAGATTAATCGCGGCTGCGGTTATGGGGCGAGATCTCAAACCTTCTATGCAGGTACAGGCCAAGGGTTATAATTCCGATTGCAATCAGCATCAACAGCCATATATAGGCCTCCAAATAGGAAACCACTATCAGGGCGATCGCGAGAAAGGCGCCGAGCACATAAAATCGCCAATCCACGTATATACCCATAAGAAAGGTGGTTTGCGCTACTAAAAGGAGAATTACTTGACCGATGCTTTGCTTGTTTAACGTGCCAAAATCCAAAAGCATATAGGCCAATTGCACGGCAACCAAAAGCGAGCCCCAATGAATGAGCTGAGTCTTCAGTAAGGCTTTCCACCTAACGCCTGTTCCTAGTTGGGCATGGGACCATTCCACGTAGAGGGAAGCAACTGCGAGCAAGGGTACCATCGCCAGCCAATATAAGTGGCCCGTCCCCCAAGAAGACTGCGAAATAGCAACTCCGATAAGGGAAAATATAATTAATCCATAAAACAGGTATTCATCCAGGGTTAACCGATTGAAGCTCTTTTTTTCGGCTTTTTCGGTTATCTCCGAAAGTCCGGATTCTTCTAATTCCTGCGTCTCGTTCTGTTTTGTTTTCATGAAGTATTTCTCCACGCAATGAAAATAAATGCTTTTATACAGTATTGGGTGGTAAGCGCCGGGTATCGTTGCTTGAAACTCATTATGAATGAGTCTTGGGTTTTTTGCAGAGGAATCTAGTTAAAAAATGTCTATGAATAGGCGTTGTTGAACTGCTTGTGAGATATTTAAGTATAGGTAAGCTGACTGGTTCTGGGTAGCCTAATAGTATTTCGCTCTTCCTAGATAGTGTCGTCACATATAATTAAGGTTAATGGCCTCCTTACTAAGCTTATAGCTGGGAGATGGATTTGTTTAGAGCAAATATATTTCCGCTTGCAATCCTGTACCCAAAAGCTGGTAGCTTGTGTTTCATGCCATACTTTGGGTTGGGGGGGGAGCAGTTTGGAAACGATCATAAAACCAGAGGCTTATATTTGTATCTATTTCTTGGAACAGCGGCTTATTCTAAGGAGGAGACGGAAAGTATTGTTTGAGTCGCCTGTCTCCCTGGCAAAAAACGGTTTAGGTGAGGAAATAGGGAGCGAGTGCACGCCTCGGGGGTGGCACCAGATCCGCGCTAAAGTTGGTGCCGGTTGTCCCGTGAATACCGTATTCCGGGGGCGGCGGCCAACAGGTGAGATTTATACTCCTGAGCTGGGGCGAGCCTATCCGGAGCGGGATTGGATATTAACGCGAATTTTATGGCTAGGTGGTTTGGAAGCGGGTAAAAATCGTTTCGGCAGGGTAGACACTCTGCGCCGGTATATTTATATCCATGGGGTTCCGGATGCAGCGGTTATGGGCCTGCCGGGTTCCCATGGCTGTATTCGCATCCATAACGGACCCGTGCTTGAATTGTTTAAGCAGGTAAGGCCGGGAATGCGGGTATTCATTAGCTAAGCGGTTTTCCAATGCAATATTTTTTCCTAAGCCGGCTGCTAAGCGCGGTGGTCGTGGTGCTTGGCGTGGCTTGCCTCGTTTTTTTGCTCATCCATTTTATTCCGGGTGATCCCGTGGAGGTTATGTTAGGGGAGGGCGCGCAGCCTGCTGATCGGCAAGCATTACGCCAAGTTTTAGGGCTGGATCGTCCCTTGCTGGTGCAATTGGGGCAATTTCTCCAAGGGTTAGCCCAATTGGATTTAGGGACTTCACTTTATTCTCAGCGGCCAGTGATGGAATTGCTGGCCGAACGTTTACCAGCAACCGTGGAACTGGCTCTAGCGGCGCTGTTAGTGGCGATACTGATTGCTTTTCCTCTGGGGGTATTGGCGGCGGTGCGCCGGGGGACCATTTGGGATCGGGCGGCGAGCGCCTTTGCCTTGCTCGGAGTTTCAGTGCCCAATTTCTGGCTGGGACCCATGCTGATCCTGGTTTTCTCCATCGGCTTAGGCTGGTTTCCAGTCAGCGGGCGGGCCGGGCTGAGTTCTTTGGTGTTGCCGGCCCTAACCCTGGGGAGCGCCCTGGCCGCCATTCTTTCCCGGATGGTGCGTGCTGCTCTGCTGGAAGTTTTGGGAGAAGACTATATCCGCACGGCAAAGGCCAAGGGTTTGTCGGCAAGGCGGGTAATATGGTGGCATGGGCTGCGCAATGCCTTGCTTCCGCTCATTACGGTGCTGGGTCTGCAACTAGGCGCTTTACTAGGAGGGGCCGTTATTACCGAAGTGGTATTTTCCTGGCCGGGAATCGGTCAACTTACGATAGAGTCTATTCAACGGCGGGATTATCCTGTGGTGCAAGGGTGCGTGCTGTTGATTAGCCTGTCTTATGTGGCCATCAATACCTTAACGGATCTTATTTATGGCTGGGCCGATCCGCGGGTGCGATTAGGCATTGGAGAATGAAGGGCGCGTGGTTGCCCACGGGAATCCTGCTGGTATGGGCGGCACTTGCCTTACTAGGACCTTGGTGGGGGCTACAACCTAATGCTATCCATTTAGAATGGATATTAAAACCTCCCTGTCCGGAATCCTGGTTGGGTTTCGATGATTTGGGCCGGCCCTTGTGGGATCGCTTGGTCGTTGGCGCCCGGACCTCTTTTCTAGTAGCGGTGGGTGTGGTGGCTACCGCCGGATTTCTTGGCACCTTAGTAGGAACCCTAAGTGGCTATCTGGGAGGTTGGTGGGATCATGGGATCGCCCGGATAATGGATATTTTTCTAGCGTTCCCCGGTATCTTGCTGGCTATTGCCCTGGCAGGCATTCTAGGGCCGGGGATTGACAATGTGGTATTTGCTTTGGCCGCGGTGGGATGGGTTGGCTATGCGCGCCTGGCACGGGCGCAGGTCCTGAGTCTTCGGCACTATGAACATATACAAGCGGCCATTGCCCTGGGAAGCGGAACCCTGCATATTGTGGGGCGGCATTTGTTGCCTTTGATTCTGGCGCCGTTGATTGTGGAGGCCACCTTTGGGGTGGCAGGGGTAGTCGTGGCGGAAGCGGGACTGTCTTTCCTTGGACTGGGAGTACAGCCGCCAGCGGCTTCTTGGGGCAGCATGATCCGGGATGGAACCCGTTATCTTCTGGTCGCACCCCATATGGTATTAGTCCCAGGAGTAGCGCTGATGTTGGTGGTATTGGCCATCAATCTCTTGGGAGATTGGCTGCGGGATCGGCTGGATGTAAGGCGGCCAAGAGGAAAATAGGGGAATTAAGCGATGACTCTAGGCCCTTTGATGGTTGATTTAAAAGGCGTAACCCTGGACTCGGAGGAACGGGCGTGGTTAGGGCATCCTTGGGTGGGCGGAGTCATTTTATTTAGCCGTAACTATGAATCGCCGGAACAAATCGCAGCGTTGATCAAGGCGATTCACGCACTCAAGAAACCTCGTCTATTGGTAGCTGTGGATCATGAAGGAGGACGTGTACAGCGTTTCCGGGATGGTTTTACCCTTTTACCGTCGGCCTCTCTCCTGGGTAAGCTTTATGATCGGGATCAGCGCCAAGCCCAGCGTTTAGCAATGACAACCGGCTGGCTAATGGCGGTTGAGTTGCGAGCAATTGGCGTTGATGTTAGTTTTGCCCCCGTCTTGGATTTAGCTCAGGGAGTCAGCGCGGTGATAGGGGATCGAGCCTTTCACGCAGAGCCTGACGCCGTGATAGCCTTAGCTAGAGCTTATATCCGAGGGATGGCCTGGGCGGGCATGGCTGCGGTGGGTAAACACTTTCCGGGACATGGGTCAGTGGTGGCCGACTCCCATACGGTGCTCCCCGTGGATGAACGTCCCTGGCGGCAGATTCGGGAGAGGGATCTCTTGCCCTTTGAATATCTGGTGAAAGCCGGCTTACCAGCAGTCATGCCCGCCCACGTGTGCTATGCTTCAGTGGATGCCCGCCCCGCCGGTTTTTCCCCTTTCTGGCTGGAGACCGTCTTGCGTGGGCAACTGGGCTTTCAAGGCGCCATTATTAGCGATGATTTGAGCATGGCTGGCGCAGCGGAAGTAGGGAATATGAGCGCGCGGGTACGGACGGTTTTAGGTGCCGGCTGCGATATGGCCTTAGTCTGTAATGATCCTGACGGTTATGCTCTCTTATTGGATGAGCTGAACGGGGACCCTTACCCTCAGATTCCCGCCCGCCTGCTTCGGCTCTATGGCCGCTATCCGCTAACCCGCTCCCGGTTATACCGTAGCCCCGCCTGGCAAAAAGCGGTGCGGACGCTTGCTGCCTACGGCAAGTTTTAGGAGGGATGGTCGCGAAGCTTGATTGGACTGCTAGCGACTTCAATTAAGGCCAGATCATTACTAAATAGCGCGTAAAGCATCGCCCAATGCGGGCGGTGATATAAGCGCCTTGCAGAACTATGGGCATCATCGTAAAATTCATCTTCTTAAAACCACCGGACGGGCGGGGTTAGCCTGTGGAGCGACCGGAACGGGGACAGCGGCCAGCGCCGATGTCTAGGGAAGGCGCGTTGAAGCAGGAAGGTTCCTGGGGCGACCCAAGAACCTCCGCCCAATCGGGCGGAGAGTGTCAGCGTGTATAGCTCGCACTTTGGATTGCGCAGTATTCTGCGGAACATGTTTCCCCATTATTTTCTTTTAGCCGCGGTCATGGGCTTGATGTCTTGTGAAGCATCGACATGCTGGCGGGAGCTGATCGGTGAGTCGCCGGTATGTTAATATGGCGACATCGTGCCCTTTTCCGGCGTTTTCTGGCGCGGGAAATTAAAAGCCGGTATCTTGGCAGTATCAGCGGTTATTTCTGGGTTCTGGTTCAGCCGCTGGCCCAGCTCGCTTTGTATTCCCTGGTTTTTACCACTATTTTTAAGGTTCGCTTTCCGGAGCTCGAGCAGCACAGCTTTGTGGAGTTTGTCGCCATTGCCCTATGGCCTTGGGTCGCCTTTCATGAGGGGGTTATGCGGGCAACGACGGCGATCACTAATAATGCGGGGCTGATTAGAAAAATTGCCCTGCCCCATGAGCTGCTGGTGTATGCGGCGGTGGGCGGCAGCTATATCGTCCATGGAGTAGGCTTTTTGCTGGTGTTAGGGGTGCTCACGATGCTTAGTGCCGAGTTGTTTCTGAATACTTTGCCGCTGGTGTTGGGGTTGTGGGGGCTACTTTTGTTGCTGACCCTGGGGATAGCCCTGATTCTGTCGGCGCTGCAAGTTTTTTTGAAAGATATTGAACATCTGCTTGCCCCGGTGTTCATGCTTTTATTTTACGCTTCGCCGATTTTATATCCCCTCTCGTTAGTGCCAGACCCTTTCCATACCTTGATTATGGCTAATCCCTTGAGCTATTTCCTCGACCGTTTACGGGCCTTGCTGATGTTTGGGGAGTGGGTTCCCAGTGGAGCCGATATCCTGGCATTGCTGGGCAGTGGGCTGATCTTTATAGTGGGATTGCGATTGTTCCGGCGTTGTGCCGGCCGGTTCGAGGAATTTTTATAGCGTGGCCCCGCAACTTCTGGTAAAGCTGGACAACGTCAATAAGTGTTACCCGAAGCTGACCTCATCCCGGGAGCGATTGCAGGCGCTATGGGCCGTATTGCGGGGAAAGGGGGAATATGCCAGTCATCCCGTACTCCAGGATATCTCCCTGGAAGTTTATCAAGGGGAAACCCTGGGGATTATCGGTGAGAACGGCGCGGGTAAATCCACTTTGCTCAAGCATATTGCCGGCGTGGTTAAACCTTCTTCCGGCAAGGTGTGGGTCTCTGGCCGGATTGGCGCTTTGCTGGAGTTGGGCGCAGGCTTTCATCCCGAGTACACAGGGCGAGAAAATCTACAGCTTTCCGGCGCCTTGATGGGCATGAGCGATGCCGAACTGCAGGATAAATTGGCGGGAATTATCGAGTTTGCGGATATCGGCGATTATATTGACGAGCCTATTAAACACTACTCCTCCGGCATGGTGGTACGGCTTGGGTTTGCCTTGATTACCGCGTCACGACCTGATTTGCTCATTACTGATGAAGTCCTGGCGGTGGGCGATGAGTCGTTTCAGAAAAAATGCACCCGCTGGATGGAAGACTACCTTGGTAATGGCGGAACCTTGCTGCTGTGTTCCCATAGCATGTTCCATGTCCAGAAACTTTGCCAGAAAGCGTGCTGGATAAAGGAAGGGCGTATGGTGTCCTATGGCGAAGCGTTTCAGGTGACCCAAGCATACCTGGCTTACCATGAGGAGAAGTCCCGCCAGGAAGTTCGCCCCCAGGCCGCTTTATCGGCTGCGGCTTACCAGGTAAAGGTTGTATGGCTGCAAGGGGAAAAAGAGGGAGGGCTGGCGGTGATTCCCATGGGGGAAGATCTTGAGGTTAGAGGTGAGGTCTATTCTCCCGATGATAGGGCACCGACTGTGGCGGTGGGGATTATACGGATCAATGGCACCGAAATTTATGGCTTTACCTCCGATGTGGATGGGGTTGTGCTGAAACGTCAACAGCCCACCTGTTTTGCTTTTGCGCTGACTTTTCCCCGGCTGGCGCTTTTGCCGGGTAGGTACAAACTTTGCACCCATGCCATGGACCCCGAGGGAATGCGGTTGTTCGATGTGGTGGAAAGGGAGTTTCAGGTGGTGGGCCAGACTCGCGAGCTGGGGGTGTGCCGCCTGGCGCATGAGTGGCGAGAAAATCCACCTTAGAAACGCGCTGTGGGATTATTAAGTAGGCTGCGGCGGGAATTCAAGGATCTGCTGGAATTGGTAGTGTTGCCAGGAACCGCCATTTTTCTTCCTTGGCCTTGGTGTTTCCGATTCTACCGCTATTGTAGCCAGCAATCCTGGTTGTATCGGGCGTTGACGGAGCAGTCCCTGGCGGCGGCCCGGAAAATCATCCCTATAGATGATCCCGCCCGCTGGTGCGCAACTTACCGGTTAACCCAGTTAGTGGATCATGGCGATTTGTATCTTTCCCGTTTTCGCTCGGATCGCTGGTTGAGAAAATATCTCGACCTTACTGGAGCGAATTGGCCTAAGCACCCCTCCTTCTTGGCCATTACCTTCCATTGGGGAACGGGATTGTGGTCGCTGCGCCATCTGCGCAGCCACGGGATAGCTACGGCCTTTTTATCCGCCCGCTTTGATAAAAGCAGCTTTGTTAAACGGCGGATAGCATATTATTATTCCCGCTTGCGGACGAGGGAAGTGGAAAGAGCGGGGTTAACCAAAGTGATTTATAAAGGGGGCAGCGTGCCTCGTCTTCTGGAAGCTTTTCGCCAGGGGAAAGCGGTGGCGGCGCTGATTGATGTGCCTCCCCGCGAAGTGGGGACGTGTTTGCCTGTTACCCTTTTTCAACGCCGGGCTTGGTGGCCCAGCGGGTTGATAGGGCTAGCGGTAAGAGAGCATATCCCGGTAGTGGCTTTCACGGTGGCTCTGGACCCGGAGACGGGACGGCGGTGTTTGCATATTACGGCGCCCCTACCCGCCCATGATCCCCAGCAACTCGCGGAAGTCTTGGCGGGCTACTTTTCTGAGGCAATGTCACGGGATTCCCCAGCTTGGCATTTTTGGTGGTTAGTGGAAGAATTTTTTAAATACGAAATTTAGGGTAGGGATGAGTGATTTTCAGGGCTTTCCTCCTTTTGCCGAGCATTACCCTGGGGTCGACAAACTCGGCAAAAATTGCCGGATTAGCCCCACTGTCAGTGTCATGCGAATAGGCCGTCCATGCCTGGATAGAGGGATTTTTCTTGGGGATGAGGTGGTTTTGTTTGATTATGTCCGCTTAGTGTTAGGTGATCTGGGATTATCACCGGAAACTAAATTGATCCTAGGTAATCGGGCCATTATCAATGTGGGGAGCTATCTTTCTGGCGAAGGGGGCCTCATCATTGGGGATGAGGTGTTGGTGGGCCCCCATGTGCGGATTTTATCCGCGGGTCATCAAATCCATGGGGGGAGCTCTTCCATTGCTCGTAACCCCATTACCCACCAACCCATTCATATTGGCAAAGGCGCCTGGATTGGGGCAGGCAGCACCCTCTTGCAAGGTATTACCGTCGGGGAGGGAGGCGTGGTGGGCGCTGGCAGCGTAGTGACCAAAAGTGTTCCTCCCCATGCCGTTGTTGTCGGTAATCCCGCGCGGATCAAGCGTTACCGGCGCGGCCATGGTGTTGGCAAGGGGTGGCGTTTTTGTTGGCGCAAGCAGTAAAAATTAAGCCATATCTGTTGGTTAATAGTTAAAAAACGCGTCCCTGGCTAGCATAGTTAGTTACCATTGTTAAAATTTCTTTCAATTTCTCTTTTTTTTACCCGCACCATGAATAGTAACGCCCCATTCAGCAAGTCAATGCCGGTTTCTTCTCCACCCTTAAAAGAACATTTATACATCCGAGAATTTGATCCCCAGGGAGAAGATTCCCTGGCTAAAATTGCTCGCCTTATCCGGCCCCATACTCAGGTATTGGATTTGGGCACGGGACCCGGCATTCTAGGGAAATATTTGTCTACGGCGTTAGGCTGCATCGTGGATGGCGTGGAAATGAGCGGGGACCAGGTACAACTTGCAAAACCCTTTTATCGGTATTTACGGATGGCTGATTTGGAGACAGCGCGGCTAGCGGCGCTTTTTCCGGGCCACGGAGCGGGAAATGAGACGGAATATTCAATAGATACTAGCAGCACCGACTCTAAGGAAGATACGCATCACCGCTACGACTACATCGTCTGCGCCGATGTTCTTGAGCATCTGAAAAATCCTGGTGCCGTGGTCTCCCAATTGCCCACCTTGTTAAAACCAAATGGCCGGGTTTTGTTGTCTATTCCCAATATCGCCCATGCGGGCGTGATTGCCGAGTTGCTAGTGGGGGAGTTTCGTTACCGTCCAGAGGGATTACTGGACTCGACCCATTTACGCTTTTTTACCCGCCAGTCCTTGCTGGAATTTCTGAACTGCCATGGCTTGGTGCCCCTGTCGATGGAAGGGATAC
The DNA here is from genome assembly GCF_000143085.1 of Nitrosococcus watsonii C-113. Classification (NCBI taxonomy): domain Bacteria; kingdom Pseudomonadati; phylum Pseudomonadota; class Gammaproteobacteria; order Chromatiales; family Chromatiaceae; genus Nitrosococcus; species Nitrosococcus watsonii. The sequence continues at coordinate 944,870 of NC_014315.1, forward strand.
CCTGTGATATCAGGGCGAGCGAATTTCGAAGCTACTATGTGGAGACACTGCCGCCTGCTATTTACCGTTTATTGCAAGCCTATCCCGATGCTTTAACCTATCAATTTATTGTTGAAGCAGCGCCGGGCGTCCAGGCTGCAAAAAAACTGGCGGCAGAACCCACGGCGCCTGAATTTCACTTTGCCTGCCGGCTTTATTGGCGTACGGGAGGAGCTGAATATCAGGAAGAAAATAGTCGCTATGTGCTGGGTTGCATCGGTAAGGAGCACCAGACGATTCGGTTTTCTATGCCTGCCCTACCGGAAATTCCCATGGGGATACGGATCGCTCCCGCTGAGCGCCCAGGGTTTATGCAAATTCACCAAATTGCCCTCTACGATAAGGAAGAGCAGGGTATTTGGCAATGGCCAGGGAATACCGCTCATTTGCCGGTCGTTAATACCCACCAGATGGAATTTTCCCATGGCTGGAGCGCTCTTCTAGGAGTCAACGCGGTTTTAATGGGCAAGGACCCCTCTTTTGAATTGTCTCTTGAAGAATCGGCGCTAGCCTCTTTGCAAGCAGGTGGAACGCTAGAGTTGCAGATTTCATGGCCCTTGTCCGCTGATTTCATGGCGCTAACGCAACGCCTGGAGCAAAAAGATCGGGAGCTACAAGCGCGGGAGGAATTACTGCGGGAAAAAGAGCGTCTCCTGGTTCATCGTGACCGCCAATTAGAAGAAAAAGAGCGGCTACTAGAAGCTGGCAGGCAGGTTTTGCATGGGCTTCATGAACAACTGGCGGAGCAGCAGCGGGTGCTCACCGTCCATGAACAGCAGCTAGCGGAAACCAATGCCTTGGCCGATTACTTAAAGGCTCGGTTAGACCATCAAGAGAGTTGGCGCGGTTGGGCGCGGCGTCCTTTCCGGCCTTTGAAGCGCTGGTATCTAAAACGGCCCGAGGTTGAAACGGACGGCTCCCAACTTATTGACATCATCATTCCCGTTTATAATGCCTATGAGTATCTACGGGACTGCTTAGAGCGCCTGCGCCTCTGTACTCAGGAGCCTTACCGGCTGGTGCTTATCGATGATGCCTCAACGGACAGCCGTATTCAGACTCTATTTGAGGAGCTTGAGGCGGCGGGGGAGGAAGATATTCTGTTGCTGCGTAACGAATATAACCAGGGGTTTGTAGCTACCGCCAACCGGGGAATGTCCCTCGGCGCTAACGATGTGGTGCTGTTGAATTCCGATACCTTGGTAACCAGGAATTGGTTGGAAAAACTCAAACGTTGCGCCGCCTCGGACCCAAAAATAGGTACCATTACTCCTTTTACCAATCATGGGGAGATTTGTTCTTTTCCGGAGTTTTGCCGGGAAAATCCTTTGCCCGACGATCCGGAATTGATCAACGAGGCCATGGATCGCCTGGATCTTGCCGTTTACCCGGATATTCCCACCGGGGTTGGTTTTTGCCTTTATATTCGCCGAGCCCTTATCCAGCAGGTGGGTTTATTCGATGAAGCGGCATTTGGCCGGGGGTATGGAGAAGAAAATGACCTATGCTTGCGGGCGGCGCAAGCCGGTTTCCGGAATGTGCTCTGTAGCGATGCCTATGTAGCCCATGTGGGGGGAGGCTCCTTTGGCCAGGAAAAAAGCGCCGTCGGGGAAAAGCAAATGGCGGTGCTACTCAATAAACACCCCACTTACCTGGAGCAAGTCGACGACTTTATAAAAGGAGATCCCCTTAAACCCCTTCGGCAGTTAATTCAAAGTCAGTTAGAAAAGGCCGCTCCTTCCAGAAAGCCCGCTGTCTTGCATGTGATGCATGGCCACGGCGGGCCCGCCGTTTCCCAGGGCCGGGGCGGAGGGATAGGGATGTATATCGAACATTTAACGGCCTGCCTTGCTGGTGAATTCCGGCATTATGGGTTGATTGCCCAGGGGCAAGCATGGACTCTAAAAGAGCTTTTTTCCGGGAAAGAGGGGCAAGGTTATTGCTTTCAGCGACAGGATAACGAAACCTGGACGGCTTTTTTGGAGGGGATTTGCGCTTGGCTGGACGTTAAGCTGTGTCATATTCATCAAATTGCCGGTTGCCGCGATGGTTTGCTGGAAGCTTTTGCCGGGACGGCGATTCCCTATGGGGTCAGTATTCACGATTTTCTTTTGGCGTGTCCAACGGTGAACCTTTTGGATAGCAAGGGACATTACTGCCATGGCGTCACCGATATTGACCAGTGCCAGCAATGCCTCGGGGAACAGGCTTCCTTCGCTGCTATTAATATTGGAGAATGGCGGCGGCGGCATGAAAGTTTTTTAGCCAAGACCGCTTTCGTGCTTGCTCCCTCGGTCTGGGCTCAGCGCACTTTTAATAATTATTTTCCTGGGGTTCCGGTCACTTTCATCCCTAATTTTCAGCAGCCCAGGTTATCTAGGCACAGGGGAGGGAATATCCGTGGCTTCTTGCTCCCACAAGATGATATAAAGTCGATTGGTCTGCTGGGCGCTATCGGGCCGGTGAAAGGCGCTAGACAGTTGGAACAGTTAGTGGAAAGAACCCGGGAGCGGCAATTGCCCTTGCGCTGGGTAGTGATTGGCTACACGGATCGGCAGGGGGACCCCCCTGTGCCTTACCAGAGCGAGGATCAGATAGTAACGCTCCATGGCCCTTATAGGCAGGCAGATCTGCCAGTCCTGCTGGATCATTACGCTATCTCTTTGGTGGTCTTTCCTTCGGCGGGTCCAGAAACTTTTTCTTATACGCTCTCAGAAGCTTGGGCAGCCGGCCGACCGGTGTTGGTGCCTCCTATTGGGGCGTTGCAAGAACGGGTGGCAGAGTCTGGCGCTGGCTGGATCATGGAGGATTGGCAAGATATGGACAGGATTTTGGACCGGGTAATGGCTTTGGTTTATCCGGAAGTGGCGGAATCCCTGCTGTCAATTCAGGAACGTGTGGAACAGGCTAATCGCCAGCAGGCGGATCAATCGTGTTCTGCAAGCCTTTTGATTGCTGAAATCTACCGGCGCGCTTTTACCGCTTCTCCGCCGCCTGGGTTAATTAGCCTGAGCTCCTTGCGGGTTTATGAGGCAGCGTGCCAGGAGCATGATAGGGATTGAAAAAGAGAGCGGAACTGGAGAAAGTCTTATCATGGGTGGGTTAGCAAGGGCGGTGATTGAATGTCCCAGCATTATTGCGATCATTGTCACTTACGAACCGGACCTTGAGGCGCTGGAGCGGCTGCTCCTTGCCCTGTTTTCCCAAGTCGAAGCGGTGGTGGTAGTCGACAATGGTTCAAGTGAAGATATGCGCCAATGGCTCAAGCGATTGAATATTGCTAGCCTCCATTGTGCGGCGTTACCCGAAAACCAGGGAGTCGCTGCGGCTCAGAATGAGGGCATCGCTTGGGCGAAAGAGCAGGGCGCTACCCATGTGGTCCTGTTTGACCAGGACAGTGTGCCCGCTCCCGATATGGTTGCCCGGTTGTACGGGGCATGGCGGCAACTGGAGCAGGACGGGCTATCCGTGTGCGCCGTGGGTCCTAATTACCAGGATTTAAGGCGACCTAAAACGTCGCCGTTTGTTCGGGTGCGGGGATTAATGATTAGCCGCTGCCAGTGCCGAAAGGAGGGCGATGTGCTGGAAGTAGATCATTTAATTTCCTCCGGGAGCCTGATCCCGATGATGGTGTTGGATGCCGTGGGAGGTATGGTGGAGGGGTTGTTTATTGATTACATTGATACCGAGTGGGTATTGCGCGCCCAGCGCAGGGGTTATCGGGCTTATGGTATTTGCGGCGCCAGAATGAGCCATGTTCTAGGAAATAAGTCAATTCGCTTTCTGGGCCGTGAAGTTGTAGCGCGTAGCCCCTTGAGGCATTATTATCTGTTCCGTAATGCGCTTTGGCTTTACCGGCAAAGCTGGGTGCCTTGGGGGTGGAAACTGGCGGACGGGTTCCGTTTGCTACAACGTTTTTGTTTCTATGCTTTATTTGCTCCACCCCGGTTGCAGCAGGTGAAAATGATGACCCTGGGGCTTTGCCATGGCCTGTGGGGCCGTCAAGGGAAATATCCTGCCTGAGAGAAAACGATCATGCCTCTAGTGAGCGTGCTTATGCCCGCCTATAACCACGAAGAATATGTGTCCTCGGCAGTGGAAAGCGTCCTCGGCCAGACTCATAAAAATCTGGAGCTGATTGTGATTGATGACGCCTCCTCGGATGGCACCTGGGCGGTTTTACAATCTTTCCAGGATCATCGCCTGCGGCGGTACCGGCATGACCGCAACCAAGGCGCCCATGCCACGCTAAACGAGGCGATGGCTCTGGCGCAAGGGGAATACATTGCCATCTTGGATTCGGATGATAGGTATGACCCCCGCCGGCTTGAACGGCTGTTGTCGGAAGTCGGGCGCGCTAGCGGCAACGATGTTTTTATTTTTAGCGATGTGGATTTCATTGGGCCAACGGGAGGCGGTATTGCCGATCATCCCCGCGCCCAAGGCTATAAAACGCAGCGCAAGCGCTGGGAAACGTTAAGTCCGGCAAGCTGGTTTTTTGCCAGCAATCTTGCCATGACTACTTCTAATTTCTTTTTTTCCCGTTCCCTGGCAAATCGGGTTGGCGATTTTTCCCCCCTGCGCTATACCCATGATTGGGATTGGGCATTACGGGCTACCTTGCAGGGAACTATTCCTCTCTGGGTTCGGGAGGATCTGCTTGCCTATCGGGTCCATGGTGCCAATACCCTCTCCGAGGGTGATCTCTGGCGGCACATTCACGAAAACTCCTATGTGCAGGCCAGGGCGCTGCTCTCATTGGGGAAACAGTTAGGGGAGGGGAGCCCGGAGGGAAAAGCCCATGGGGAAGACATTCTCTTGGCCTTGATGGGTAATGAGAGCCTGCATCCCATTTCCCTTTTATGTTATTTGGTTTATGGTCTTGCGGGGACAGAAAATCTGTGCTTGCTAGATTGTGCGGGCGGGGGTAGTACCGGTTGGCGGTTACAGCGGCTAGCGGAGGCAGTTGCTTGCCCCCCGGGGGTCTTTCGTTCCATGGCTCACCTGGCGGAGCGGGAGAGAGCGATTGTCGTCCAAGCAGCTATGCTGGATGAGCGCTGGCAAGCCATGGAACAGATGAGACGAGAAATTGCAGGACAGAAGGCCATGGTTGAAGATCGCTGGGCTACCATCCAGCAGATGAGCGGCGAAATTGCTAGTCGGAATCAATGGATTGACGATCTGAGCACCGTGGTAAAAGAAAAGGAACATTGTATTAGCGCTCAGGGGACCATGCTAGATGAGCGCTGGCAGGCCATGGAACAGATGGGCAAGGAAATTGCGCAGCGGGATGCCCAGCTTGAAACAGCGCGGGCGGAAATACAGAAGCTCAATAGAAATCTTTTCATCCGGGCAGGGCGCTATCTCAGGCGGATGTTGGCGGCCCTTTAGTAAGGGGGAGGCATAAGGTATGGAAATAACCAATCTGGATTTGCCAGCGGATCTGGAAAGAGTGCTCCACGAGCACGTTTTTAGCAAATGGGATCAAGCCTTTCTTAAAACCCCCGAAGGAGAAGCAGGCAAACAGGAAGTACTGGTCCATCGTTTCAATAATGCGTTGCGCTTTACCGTGCCCTGGCTCAAACGCAGTCTCGATCTTTCTAATGCCTGTGTCGTCGAGATCGGTTGCGGATCGGGTTCGAGCACAGCCGCCCTTGCCCATCACTGCCGCGAGGTGGTGGGTTTCGATATCGACTCCGGTGCCATAAAGGCCGCCGAGGCGCGCTGCCAAGCCTACGGGCTTTCTAACGTCCGACTTCAGAGCGTGGCTCCGGAAGATTTGCTGCCAGCTATTGGCAGCCTGCCGCAAAAGGCTGATGTTTATCTTCTCTATGCTGTCATTGAGCATCAAACTTACCTGGAGCGGATCGAGACGCTCTCCACTCTTTGGAAGTTGCTTGCACCAGGCGGAGCCTTAGTTGTTATCGAGACTCCCAACCGGTTTGCCTATATAGACAAGCACACCTCGGAGCTTGAATTTTATCATCTGCTGCCAGACGATTTGGCCTTTCGATATATTCAGCACGTGCCCAGGCGGGCTTTCAAGGATACGATTGAACCTTTGATACAGCAGCAAACATGGGCTCAGGCAAGTGAGCTGCGGGTGAGATGGGGTCTGGGGGCAAGCTATCATGAGTTTGATATCGCCCTGGGGGAACCCTTAGATGAGATTATCGTAGCCGATGGCTTCGAGCAGGAGATGGTGGATTTTTTCCCCATAGACATGGATGAGGAATTGCTCACCCGCTTCTTTCACGCCCGAGTGCCGAGCAAACCGATTGGCTTTTCCCGGGCCGTGCTCAATCTCATTCTGCGCAAGCCTGGGGGGGAATTAGACCGGCGTGGAGCGGCTGAATTTGCGCGTAGCCGGAGAACTCAGATTGGTCTGAGACTGAACTCCGTGCCCGCGCCGCCGCAGACCCTAGCCCAACGCGCCTGGATGCGAGTCCGGACCTTTGTCGATCAAAAAGTTGGAATCTAAATCTGCTTCTTCAGTATTGCGAACATCGGCGATAAATAGAACTAAACATTCATTATAGATAAAATATGGCCACTATTGCCTGGCTTATTCCGAGTCTCCTTGAAGGTTCAGGAGGCCACCGCACTTTCCTTCAGCATGCGGATTATCTGCAACAACAGGGGCACCGCTGCTCCCTATACTTGGAAAATCCTGAGCAATTTTCTGGCCCCAATCTGCGTAAGCGTATCAAGCGGATGTTTGGGTATGATTTCCGGGAAGTCCATTCGGGTTGGTCGAATATTCGGCCAGCGGAGCTGGTATTCGCCACCATATGGTACTCTGCTAAGGTAGTTCGTGATTTGCCCTTTCCTTGTGTCAAAGCCTATTTCGTCCAGGATTTCGAGGCCCAGTTCAATTCCATGGGAGATGGTTATCTTATGGCCGAGAATTCCTATCGCTACGGCCTTTATCCGGTGACTATCGGCCGTTGGTTGCCGGCCTTATTAGAGCGCCAGTTCGGGGTGGCGGCTAGTCATTTCGATTTTTGCGCTGATTTAGAGAAGTATCGCCCGCTATCAAGGGTAAGGCGGGAACGGGCGATCTGCTTCATTTATCAACCGGATAAGCCCCGACGTTGCGTGGAGTTAGGGCTTGAGGCGTTGGGCCTCGTTAAACATTGGATGCCGGAGGTTAGGATTTATCTCTATGGTTCCAAGAGCAGCGCCCGGGCCTGGTTCGAACACGAAAACCTGGGCCTGTTGAGCTTAGAAGATTGCAATCGGCTTTACAACCGCTGTGCGGTGGGTCTATGTCTTAGCTCTACTAACCCCTCCCGGGTTCCCTTTGAGATGATGGCTGCTGGCCTGCCGGTAGTGGAGATGTATCGGGACAATACTTTATATGATTTTCCCGAGGAGGCGGTGTTGCTATGCGAGCCGACCCCGGAATCTCTGGCTCAGGGAATGAAGATTATTTTGGCTTCCTCTAAGCGGGCTGAAGCTATGAGTCAAGCTGGGATAGATTATATGGCTAACCGGCCGTTGGAATATGGGTTGGCGCAATTTCACGCTACGGTCAGTAGCCTGTTAAAAGGCACGGAGCCTTTTCCGCAGGAGCCAGCCCCCATGTATCGGCGGCCCGCGCTCGTTGCCGAGTCTCGCCCGGCAGGCACTGGGGCCGTTGCTGTTCCAGAGCCCTTGGTGGACCGGGGTCGTCTGGCTTTTTTGCCGCCTTTGCCACGCAAGGTCATACGGTTTTTTTATTATCGGTTGCGGCGGGCGCTGGCGGCGGTGAAAATATGAACAATGGCACGGGAAAGATAGCTGCTCAATCCTATGCGTTATTGACGATTGATGTTTGGGATACTTTGCTGCGCCGGCGCTGTCACCCCGATAGCGTGAAGTTGCAAGTGTGCCGGTATGTGGCGCTGAATTACGCGCAACATCTGCATCCTGAGAACCAGGATATTTGGGTTTTGTTACGCCTGCGCCAACAGGCGGAAAAAGAATTGGGAGATAAGAGCAGACAAGCGGGGCAAGATGATGAATACCGCCATCGGGAAGTTTACCGGCGTTGGCTGGCATTGGCGGGACTAACTCCCTTTCCCCTAAACCGCGAAACTCAGGAGCAATTGCTCTTGACCCTGGAGCGGGTGGAAATGGCCCAGGAAAAATTTGTTTCCTATCCGGATCCCACCATTGCGGCAACCCTAGAGCATTATCCTGTCTCTAGGCGGTGTTTTCTTTCGGACTTTTATCTGCCGGCTGCGGCCATCCAGAAACTGCTAGCTCATCATGGTCTGTCCCATTGGGCTGCGGAGGGGGTGGTCTCTTGCGAGGTAGGTTTAAACAAACGCTCTGGGCGGCTTTATCAACATTTGCACCAACACTTTGGGGTGACCCCAGGCCAGCATCTGCATGTGGGTGACAATGCTGAGGCGGATGTGCGGGCGGCAAAAAGAATGGGTGTGGTGGCGCTCCATTTTCAACCCCGGGATGAGCACGAAAAACGTCGGCAGCGAGAGGCTTCCTTTCATGCTCGAGCGGATGCCCTCCAAACGGCATCCCGAGATTTACTTGCTATTCCGCCTCCCTTCCCGTGTGAACGGCAGGAGATTTATGACTATGGCCGGAAATGCTCCCTGCTGTTAATAGGCTTTACTACTTGGGTCATGGAACGGGCAGTAGCGGATCAGGTAAAAGAATTATATTTCTTTACTCGGGAAGGTGAATTTTTTATTGAAATTTACCGCCGGCTGGTGAAATGGGATTGGTTAGGTTTTTCACCGCCCCCCGCCAGTGTGCTCCCCGTCAGTCGACTTGCTACTTTTGCCGCCTCCCTAAAGAATTTATCCACGACGGAGCTGATGCGTTTGTGGAATCAATACAGTACTCAGTCTTTAGGCGCGTTGTTGAAATCCCTTGGTTTGGAGCCGGTAGAGTTCACTGAGCAGGCTGTTCGCCATGGGTTGGAGCTAACCCGGCCTATTACCTATCCCTGGCAGGATACCCGCATTCATGCTTTTCTCGGCGATCCTGAGGTCAGCGCAGAAATTGAAGCCCATCTGAAGGCTAAGCAGGGCCAATTGTCTACTTACCTGGAATCCATGGGCCTGGAAAATGTCGCCGGTTCGGTGGGAATTGTTGATATCGGCTGGCGAGGGACCATCCAGGACAATTTGGCTCGTCTGCTGCCGTCAGTGGCGCTGCACGGTTATTATTTAGGTTTGAATCGGTTTCTTAATATCCAGCCAGAAAATATTCGGAAGGAGGCTTTTGGCCCCAATCTTAATAAGAATAACGAGAGGGGTTCTCTCTTGGATTTTGTGGCGCCTCTAGAAATGCTGTGCAATTCCCCTTCCGGTAGTGTGATGGGTTATGAGAAGGGTGAGCACAGTATTCAGGCTTATCGTCATACCGACGAGGAAGAAAATCGGATATATGATGCGTATGTTCGTCATTTTCAGGCTGGAGTATTAGACGCAGTCCCCTTTTGGGTGGATTTTCTGCGCACCCATGCTTATTCGTCCAGCGAGTTTCGGCCACTTGCCATGGATATTTGGTCGGATATCATTCAACACCCCCCGCCTTTTTTGGCACAAGCCTATTTTCAGCTTAATCATAATGAGACTTTCGGAATGGGGGGATTCTCCAATAAGCAGCGTATGCTAACCACGGGAGAGGTAATGGGCGCCTTTGTTTCCAAAAAACAGCGGACAAAGCTTCATGAATTTTTACGGGAGAATGGTTGGGTGCCAGGATTGTTGGCTTGTCCCGATGTTGATTCGACCTTTCGCTGGGTGCTGGGTAAGTTTTTATGGGCCTTGAGTATTCGGCGCTGGGTCCGGCGCCGTTTCTTCTCAAGCCTATAAGTTCAGAAAATATTATGGTTGCTTAGGGTTGTGATTAAAGCATGGTCGGTGAGAGTGCTAATCACGGGTACGCGGAACTGCTTGATTTTAGTGAGGTGGGGCTGGCTTTTATCGCCTGCCATAGGCAGATAGATTAGATCTGCGGCTATGAGGTATTCTGGCAGCGAAGCGGCGGTGGCCTGTATGAAAAATAGTCGGCGGGGCGCCATCGCTAGCCCTCTTGCTTTCAGCCCGGCGGGGAGAGGAGAGATATCGTCTCCTTCGCACCATAAAAAATATAAATTCCGTTGGTTATCCATCTGTCTGCTAGCAGCGCTAATAAAATCTTGCACTGCCTCCGGTTGATCTGTCTGAGCAAGACCCAGCATGATACGGGCGGCGTCGGGTATTCCAAGACGCTCCCTTAGGTGGATACGGCCTGTGAGCCGTTGCGATAAATTAAGCGTATGGGCGCGTTCTTGGAGTAGGCTTCTGTTTTTAGAGATATTTTGAGTAGGTTGCAGGGTTGAGGTTTCTCTTCCGCTGGCAATAGGGGGGGGGTTCTGGTTTGCTGCCCAGGGTGGTTTGGGATGAAAATGAGTGCGCAAAGCCCGGAGGGGCGCGGTCATTCGCCAGGAATTCGAATGACGTAAGGCAATCAGCTCCCGCTCCAACGTTTTGGTGTGAGCCTGGTGGTAGCTGAGCATTTGGCTCATCTCATTAAGCTGATGACGGCTTTCTGCCAGTTCTGCGGCTTGGCGGCAGGTTTCCTGCTTCAGCCGGGTATGAGTCGAGTGGTTGCGGATTTGGGCATTTTCAATTCCCTGGGGTAGCCAATTTCCTTGGGTTAGGGAGTTGCTGAGGGTTGGCAACAGAGCTTGGTAATCCTGCACCATATCCCGTGCCTGGCGGATAGGATGAGTATCCAAGTGGTGGGCAACACGGCCAAGGGAGACTCGCTCCTTCGCTAGAGAAGTAACCAGGGCGATCAAATCTTGAGCGGTGGGTGGGTATAGGAAGCCGTTTATGCCGTGCTGGATGCGTTCCCTGAATGCGCCTAAGGCGGTGGCGAGGGTAGGGATACCCAAGGCCCACATTTCGCTGAGGGTGTAGCTAAAAGTCTCCGGCAGAGTGGAGAGGAGCAGGGCGCAATCTGGCGAGAAATTCTGGATTAAGGTGCTGAGTTCAGCAAGGTTGTAGTCCGGAACGAGGGTGATACCCTTGATATCCGTGAAGGATTGAGCGAATAGGCCGCAGCCGAGGAGAAGGAATTCGGCCTGCTTAGTGAGTCGTGGGAGGGCCTCCTGCAGCAGGGGTAGCCCTTTGTGGAATTCTAGACGGCCAGGGACGACAATGCGTAATTTGCGGCTTTCGTGCTCCACATCTCTAGCGTTGTTGCTAGGCGTGGTGTGGACCGGGCGACGTAGCCGCTCTAAATCGGTGCCATGGGGGATGAGGTGGCATGTTTTAGCAGCGATTTCAGGATAAAGTTGGTACAACCGGTCCCGCGCCGTGCGGCTAGGAGCCACCAGATAGACTTGGGGTTGCAGGATGGCAGCCGCATAAACTTGGCGTGTGGCTAGCCAGTGTTCAGCGGTGGAATTATGCCAGCATTCGTTATGGGGGTTGGACTCTAGGCAATGGGCTAAACTGTCTTGATTGCAGCGTTCGCAGGAAGCGCCAAAATAACCGAACATGGCCGGGCAGTAAGGATAGAGATCGTGCAGCACCCGCAGGGTAAGCCGTCCAGTGTCGAGGGCATCCAGGGAGTGTCCAATCAGAGAAGAGACCACCACGGTCTCCACGGCCAGGCCGGTGAGGAGATCCGAGAGGAGGGTTTTATACTGAGGATGGGTAAGGGCAGTCGTGGGAATGGGAGGGGTAAGTTCCCAGGTGGCAAGGGGCCTCTCCGGGTAGGCCGAGTCTACCAGCTCCAACCCCTGCCCAAAAATATTACGGTTACTGACGGAATAAAGAATGAGGTGTCGCCGTTCCGGATAGTGCTGGATAAAGTCCTCGGTCCAACGGGCGATGCCGCCACCCCAGCTATGGAGAATATGGAGTAGGCTGGGCTTGGGATAATTATCTGCCATTAGAAGCGATAAGGGATGAGCCTATTTTTTTAGCAATGAGTGAATTTTTAATGACGTTTTTAAATAAATTTTACGCTAACATTTTGAAGAGTCTGGATAATGGCAATTGAGAAAAGAGGCAAGATAAATTATTCTTGGAATTTTAGCCAGGATTACAACACGGCGGCTACCGCTACCACCCATCAGGAGCGGGGATTATGGGCCTTTGATCATTGTGCCGTTTTTTCTCTACCACAGCGGCGGCTACTTTTAAAGAGCAGGCATACCGATAGCAGGTTAGTGGTCTCTTCAGAGGTCTTTCAAGTGCTCCAGTTTTGCCGGCAATTTAGAACACTGGAAGAACATATGGCCGTGGTGAAGAGAATGAATCCGGCGCTTGCGGAACGCCAGTCTGAAATAAGCCAAATTTTTAATAAATTCATTGAACAGGGCTTCATGATTTCGGCCAAAACATTAGTTACAAAGTTGCAGCATAAAGAGAGAAATTTTAGCCAGTCTCCTTTATTTGGAATTTTGGCACGCACTTGCGATAGGCCAAAGTCATTGGCCCGTTTAATCAAGAGTTTTGCTGAAAATGAGCACCATCATGGACAACGCTACCGGTATTTTGTGGTGGATGATTCCAGAAGTCTGGAGAATATCACTAAAAACCAAGCTCTCATAGAGCAGGCCAAAAAGAAAGAAGGGCTAGAGATTTATTATCATGGCTGGAGTGAGCAGCAAAAACTTATTGCTGCTTTGCTCGGGGCTTTTCCAGAACATGAGGAGTCAATCCAGTGGTTGTTAGGTAAAAATACCGAGAATGGAAGATTTTCAGGGGGCAGGCTCTGGAATTACATGATGCTTCTAACCGCTGGGAAACGCTTCCTGGCGATAGACGATGATATGGTCTGTCAACCGCGCCTGGCGCCGGACCACCAGAATCGTTTGGAAGTCTCGGAGAGACCGCGAGAAGTCCGTTTCTTCCTGGATCGGGATGATCTATTAACAAACACCACCGTATCTCCTATCGATCCTATCGAGCAACATGCCGATGTGCTTGGGCGCTCGATGGGGGCAGCGGCCCATCATTTCTCTGCGGTTAAGTTGGAGGAGCAAAGCTTTAAGGATTTTAGAAGAGAGCAGATGGATGCGTTGCGGGCCGACTCTAAGATTCTTTTAACCCAATCCGGTATTTTGGGTGATCCTGGCACTGTTTCTACTGATTGGATATACGAGCTTGAGGGAGAAGCAAGATCGCAATTGGTGGAGAGCTTAGAAAGTTATCAAGTATTACGTGCTAGCCGGTACTTGTGGCTGGGAACTTCTTCCTTTCATTTTTTACCTGACACTTCATTGCTCAGCACTCTGAGCGGGGTTGATAATCAACAGATGCTGCCTTGTACAAGCCCTTATTTCCGCAATGAGGATCACTTATTTGGGGGTTTGGTTAAAGCTTTGTATCCTACTTCCTTGGCGCTAGAATTCCCCTGGAGCCTGCTGCATTTTCCTGAATCTGAACGGGTTTGGAATCAAGCGGTTTTGGATAAGCCTGAGAATGTAGGTGCGCTTGGGTTTCTCACTGACATTACTAGTAATGCCATGAAAAATTGCTATGCTAATCATGCATGGCAAAGATTAACTTTCTTGGCAGAAACTTACCTTGGCTTGGCGAACGGGGATGTCGCTGTGCTTGAGGCGGGAATTGAGGAAAATTTGCTTCATGCACGGGTAGGTAAGGTCAATCGCTTGCAAGCCCAGTTAGATGCTTATCAGGGTCAGCCTTCCTATTGGGCTGAGGACATAAAGCGTTTATTGCAAGCGGGGAGCAATGCTTTGGTCAGTCGTGAAAATCGACTCATTCCCGATGCTGCACCGGATAGTGGGCGGACAGATCAGGTAGTCCTCGTCAGAACGCTATTACGCCAGTTGGGGGGTGCGTTGAAGGTATGGCCGTTGCTATGGCGGTTCTGCCAAGAAAATACTTGGGATTAGCTCTCTATCTAACCGCTTTAGACTCTAAGCCCAAGTGAACAAAGGAATTATCCGTCGAGTGATCCATTTAATGAAGGTCTGTATGATTTTTATGGGCCTAGCACTTATTTCGGCATACGGAGATGGCAGTAATGACCGCCGATTAGAAAGCAATGAAGTTTTTTCTCCCACCCCAGACGCACCCTCCTCCTCTCATCCCCGTATTGAGTATCGTTTGCAAAAGATGCTGGAAGCGGTGGCTAGCCCTAAGGGAACAGCCCAGGCTCGACCCGTGCAAGTCCATGTTCTTTTGGCTGGGCCTCTTACCGCCGAAACGCGCTTAGCCATCGAGGCGTTAGGAGGTAAGGTGGAAATCGAGCGCGGTGAGCATTTGCAAGTGTTATTGCCCCTGCCACGGGTTTCCGAGCTGGCGGCCTTATCCCAGGTCCAGTACGTGCGGCTGCCCCGCCGGGCCGAACCTCGTGAGGAGAATCGTCTTGTGCCGCAAAGCATCCGTAGTGAAGGTGTCCAGGCCACGTTTGCTGATCAGCTCCACTCCCTAGGGGTGACGGGAAAGGGAGTGCGGGTTGCTGTCTTGGATAGGGGGTTCCAGGGCTATCAGGATCTTTTGGGGGTTGAATTACCCGCTGAGGTTACGACAAAAAACTTTAATCTAGGGGAAGGGTTCGAGGGGACTCGTCATGGCACCGCGGTAACTGAAATTCTATACGATATGGCCCCCGAGGTGGAGTTTACGCTGATTGCCGTGAGTACTGAATTAGAATACATGGCGGCGCTAGATTGGCTGCGGGCGCAAGGGGTTTCCATCGTTTCATTTTCCTTGGGCTTCGATAATCTCGGTCCGCTGGATGGCAGGAGTCCGGTTTCCGCGGCTGCAAGCCGGTTATTTGATGAAGCGGATATCTTATTTGTCGCTGCTGCGGGGAATGAGCAGCAAAACTACTGGAGCGGTCTCTTTAACGACCTAGATGGCAATGGTGCCCACGACTTTAATGCCCAAGACGAGGGTCTAGGCGTCCAGTTGCGTGGGGGAGATGGCGTTCGCGTTATCCTCAATTGGGACGATTGGGGCGAAGATCCGGCCTATCCCCATGCCGATCAGGATTATGACCTCTATATTTTTTGCCCAGGCGCAGTCCGGTTTTCCCCCGATAATGCCTGTGCTTCATCTAGGAATTTCCAGACTGGGCAATTAGGCCAGGAGCCGCTAGAGCAGGTTTTTTTTGCTGCGCCAGAGACGGGCGAATATAATATTTTTGTTGTGCGCGGGAGTCCTGGAACCGGTGAGCGGTTACTGCGGCTATTTGTCGGCGGCAGCCAGGGAGAAGCTTTTCTCATGGAATATCAAAATACCGCCAGCACCTTGGTTTTACCTAGTGATGGCCGGAGTGTATTTGCGGTCGGCGCTATGGATATAGGCACCCAGCAATTAGCGCCTGAGTCTTCCCTTGGCCCCACCTGGGATGACCGAATCAAGCCAGATATCGTTGCCCCCGATGGGGTCACTACCGCCGCTCTGGGCGCTTTTTTCGGTACTTCGGCGGCAACGCCTCATGTAGCGGGAGCAGGGACGCTGCTCAAGTCCCAAGATCCCAACCGTAGCGCTCAGGATCTTAAGCTGCTGCTACAACAGGCTAGTACAGATCGTGCCGTTGGGGGAAAAGATAATGAATATGGTTCCGGAACCTTGCTGCTTGAGAATTTTGTAGCCGATGAGCGACTCTCGCCCCTATCTGGTGTATGGTGGAATCCTTCGCAAGTTGGGCATGGCTTTTTTTTCGGTATTCGCAATAATAGGTTAGTAGCTACTTGGTATACCTATGATGGAGTGGGGAACCCATTTTGGCTGCTCTCCGCTGGCTCCATGGCTGCTGGGAGTCGCTATTCTGGTACACTACATGCTTTTCATGGCCCGCCATTAAAGTCGCCCTTGAATACATTGTTTGATAGTAGCGGTAGTACTGTGGCTACAAACGAAATAGGTAGCCTTGATATTGATTTTATCCATCCTGGCGAAGCTTCCATCAATATTCAACTGAATGGCGATTCTCTAATTTCTCCAAATACCTTGAGCCTTAAGGCGCAGCCTTTTTTGGCCTATCCAGCAGCTGCTCAAAGTCCCCAGGTTCCTTATATTTCAAAGTACAGTGGTCTATGGTGGAATGCAGAGCAGAGCGGACACGGTTTTTTTATTAATATTCAAGAGAGCGTGCTAACCGCGGCATGGTATACCTACGATGATAGCCAGGGAGAGCCAGTCTGGATTCTGACGGCCGGTCCTATGGATTCCGCAGCTACCTATTCAGGAACAGCCTATCGTTTTACAGGCCCAGCTCTTATGTCTGGCGCAAATCTTGCTGATTACTTTGATGAGACGGGAGCTACTGTCAATGGAGTGGCCAGTGGTGCTCTTTCCATCACTTTTACCTCGAATACCACAGCGGTTGTGACTATCGGTAACGTGCTTTCGGTAAATGAAACCCTACAGTTAGAGCGTTTTAATTTTTAAAGCCTTTTAGAAATTTAACGGGATAATAGTATGTTTAGCATAGCGATTTGTTTGCTTTAGTCTGCTAAACTAATCACGGGTAATATAAAAGAAAACTATGCCGGGCAAGGCTATTCATGAAAAGTATAAATGGAGAGGGTAGGAACAAGTTCAGCGGAGCGGAGCGCCATCCACTTGTTTCCGTCGTTATAGTCAACTTCAATGGCGGTTGGCTGCTAACCGAAGCGGTGCGCTCTGTGTTGGAGGTGGATATCCCTTTAGAGATAATCGTCGTGGATAATGGTTCCCACGATAGTAGTCTAGCGTGCTTGCGGAGTATCGTGGACGGGGATTCACGAGTGCGGGTGATTGAAAATAGCCGCAACCTAGGATTTGCCCGGGCAAATAATATTGCTCTCAGGCAGGTGTTAGGAGACTATGTTCTGTTGCTAAATCCAGACTGTGTTATCCGCCCAAATACGCTCTCAAGTATGCTTAAGGCCATGGCTAGGGAGCCGGAGGCAGGGATGGCAGGTTGCCTGCTTCGTAATCCAGATGGAACCGAGCAAGCCGGTTGCCGCCGTAGTGTGCCTACACCATGGCGAACTTTTGTCCGGGTGCTTCATTTGAATAGGCTATTTCCCGATCACCCTAGATTTCAAGGGTTTGTCTTGAGCCGCCAGCCTTTACCTAGGGAGTCCTTCTCTCTCGAAGCTATCTCTGGTGCCTTTATGCTGGTTCGACGGGAGGGCCTCAAACATGTGGGTTTGCTGGATGAAAATTATTTTCTCCATTGCGAGGATTTAGATTGGTGCATGCGATTCCGGCAGGCGGGCTGGAAAATTTTATTCGTCCCGAGTGTGGAGGTGGTTCACTATAAGGGGACTTGCAGTAAGGATTGGCCTATCCAAGTGCTTTGGTACAAGCACAAGGGCATGGTGTATTTTTATCGGAAATTCTTTCGCCACCAATATCCCTTATCGCTTATGGGGTTAGTAGTCGGTGCCGTGTGGGGCCGTTTTTGCGTGCTAGCCGGGTTGGCCTTACTACGGCGGCTTGCCGCTGAAGGCAGAGCTAAGGCTGGGTTTAGAATAAGGAATACTTTTTACTTGGCTGGGAGACCCCCGAAAATGGCGAGCACTTCAGCCACGACGGCCTATCGGGTTAAGCCGGACAGCACCAGCGTTTCACAGGGAATGGCAAAACGTGCCCATAGCCGCTAATATTGTATTCATAGTCTCCGCTGTTTTCCTTGGTGTCTGATTTTAGAATGAAGGTGCTTGTTACCGGCGCAACGGGTTTTATTGGTCGGCACTTGGTGGCAGCGTTACTATCGAGAAAAAAAGCTATCCGGATATTAGCAAGAAATGCGGAGCAGGCTGAGGCAATATGGAGTCCGGGTTCACTAGAGGTAGTCCAGGGAAATCTTGGCAATGCCTTAACGCTGGGGGATTTGTGTGAAGGGATTGATATTGTTTTTCACTTGGCTAGCGGCAGCTTTGCCGAAAACGATAAGACCGGCGAGGCAGAGCGGCTCCACCAAAAAGTAGGGGTGGAGGGGACGAAAGAACTTCTGAGACGAGCTGTAAGGGCTGGAGTTAAACGATTTATTTTTGTGAGTAGCGTCAAAGCCATGGGTGAGGGAGGAAGCAGTCATCTTGATGAGGCTAGTCCAGAACTCCCCCAAACTGCCTATGGTCGAGGGAAGCTAGCTGCTGAACGGGTGGTGCTAGAGGCAGGCCGTACCTACGGTATGCATGTTTGCAACTTGCGCCTTCCCATGGTTTATGGCAGTGATGGCAAGGGGAATCTCCCCCGGATGATGGCCGCGATTGAGCGAGGATGGTTTCCACCACTGCCGGAAGTGAAAAACCGCCGTTCCATGGTGCATGTCAATGATGTTGTGCAGGCGCTATTGCTCACAGCCGAAAATCCCAAGGCGAGCCACCAAACTTATATCGTGACGGATGGTTGTACTTATTCCTCTCGCCAAATTTATATATTGCTTTGCCAAGCATTAGGCCGTTCTATTCCGGGGTGGCGTTTTCCGGCCGGGTTGCTGCGAATGATTGCTAAAGCGGGGGATTTTGCCGGGTGGGTTCTCAAGAGGGAAGTACCTTTGAATTCCCACGTATTATACAAGTTAATGGGTTCGGCATGGTATAGCTGTGCCAAAATACAAAGAGAACTCGGTTATCGTCCTCGGTATTCCCTAGAAACGGCATTGCCTGAAATCCTTAAAGCTCTTTGCTTAGCAACCCTTCACCAAAGATCGTTGGCATTGACTCCTGATAGGAGGGAAGAGGGGAAGTGAACCTAGAAAGCAATTTCCCGTACTCTTCCACCTCCCGTATTAAGGTGGGAAGATAGCCATTACTGAGCGTCAATTTTTTGCCAAACCGCTTTTGTCATTAATCGCCATTTATTTGGCGGCCACCAGGTACTTTACGGCAAGTTATTTAAATTAATACGTTTTTCTGCTATTGGAAGAGATGGTATGGGGCTTGCTTACATTAAGAATAAATAATTCTTAGTTGTAAGCAGAGGAATAAACCCCATGGCTGAAAGCGATACCTTGGATGCGGAAACCGGGAATGGTGGAGGCTCCAAAAAATCCCTGATTATTCTCATTTGCGCCTTGCTTATCCTCCTGATAATAGCGGTGGCGGGGGCTTTGTACCTAACTGGCGTGATAGGCCCGCAGGTGGCTACTAACGAGGTTTCCGCAGCCGCTAAGGTATCTAGCCAGCCCGCTATCTATCATTCTCTAGACCCTGTTTTCGTCGTTAATTTCCAGCACCAAAGCCAGCACCGGATACGCTTTCTCCAGACTAAAATGGAGGCTATGGCTCGCGATCAAGAAGTCATTGATGCGTTGAAAACGCACATGCCTGCTATTCGTAATACGCTGCTGCTTCTACTTAGCCAACAGGACTACGAAACGGTGCGTACCCTGGAGGGTAAAGAACGGCTGCGGGAGGCAGCACGGGAGGAGATTAATCTAATTTTGGAGGCCCAAGCGGGCGTCTCCGGCGTGGAGGCCGTCTTTTTCACTGGCTTCGTAATGCAGTAAAGCCATGGCTGCTACTGATATTCTTTCCCAAGATGAAGTGGATGCCTTGCTTTCCGGTATTGCCGGTGGTGGGGGTGAAGACGACCCACGGGTTCTGGGACATGAAAAGACGATTCGTCCTTACGATTTTAGCAGTGAAGACCGTATCGCTAGGGCTTATGTTCCCCTGTTGGAAATGATTAACGAGCGTTTTGCACGCCAATTTCGCCTCAGTTTATTTAACCTGTTGCGGCGGGCGACCGAGGTTACGGTGGGAGGAGTGCAGGTGCTCAAGTTTTCTGAGTATCTTCATACCCTCTTTATGCCTACCAGCTTAAATCTAGTGCAGATACATCCTCTCCGGGGGGCGGGCTTGTTCGTATTTGATCCTAAATTGGTATTTATGCTGGTAGATCGGTATTTCGGCGGTTCTGGGGAATTTTATAATCGCCTTGAAAACCGTGAATTTACCCCTACCGAGATGCATATTATCCAGTTGGTTTTAGAAAGAACCTTTACTGATCTAAAGCAGGCTTGGGAGCCGGTGCTGGCAATAAATTTTGAGTATTTACAGACGGAGTTTAATCCCCGGCTTGCCACCATTGCTAGCCCCAGTGAGATAGTAGTGGTTTCCACCTTTCATGTGGAGTTTGAGGGAGGGGGCGGAGAATTTCACATCGCCTTGCCCTATACCCTACTGGAGCCTGTGCGTGAACTACTAGATACTGGAAAAAAAGATGATTTCACTCAGGCAGATGGTGGCTGGAATCAGGCTCTAAGGAAAAATGTTTCGGATGCCGAAGTAGAATTGTCCTGTACCTTAACGGAAATCCGGCTTTCCTTAAAGGAGGTATTAGCGCTCAAGTCGGGAGATATCTTACCCATTGAACTGCCGTCCACCGTCACCGCCCTTGCCGATGGTGTTCCCGTATTCCGGGTCCGCTATGGGATTCACAATAGTAGTCGCGCTCTAAAAGTAGTAGAGCGTCTACTTTCTCCTGAGTCGTTTACTGAAAAATTATCCACTGAATTATAGATCCTTATAAGGTTTATCTATGAGTTCCCATCATAAAAATCAAGATTCCGTAGCAGTTGATGAATGGGCGGATGCGCCGTCCCAGTCACAAGTTGGCGAGTTGGACTCCGGGCAGGAGGAAAAGGTTACTTCCGAGGTCAAGAAAGAAGAAGTCGCCTCGATGTCGGGCCCCCAGGCGGTATTAGAAGAGCTGGAAGCCGATCCGGGAAATGTTACCAAGGATATCAATTTAGAACTTATTTTGGATATCCCGGTAACCATGGCCATGGAGATTGGACGCACCAGAATTAGCATCCGGAATTTACTGCAATTAAACCAGGGTTCGGTGGTAGAGCTTGATCGGCTTGCCGGAGAGCCTTTAGACGTTTTAGTCAACGGATGCTTGATTGCCCATGGTGAATTGGTGGTAGTGAATGAGAAATTTGGCATTCGCCTGACCGATGTAATCAGCGCCCCAGAACGGGTTAAGAGGCTCAAATGAATAAGTCTCCTTATGCTTTTATGGCTGTTATTTTTTTGCTATCGGTGTTTTCCGGTCAGGTCGCTCTAGCTACGGGAAGCCCCGCCCAAACCCGGCCGCTCCAGGGGGAGGAAGTTCCGGGAGGGTTCGTTCAAGCCCCCAATATTCCTGCTTCAGCGATTGCTACGGGAGAGGTACTCCAAATGATGATAGCCCTTGTCTTGGTGCTTGGCGCTATTGTTTTGGTGATGTGGCTGCTGCGCCGTGTCCAGGGTTTACAACGTAACAATGGAACTGACTTGCGGATTCTGGGAGGCGTGTCCCTTGGAACGCGGGAGCGGGCGGTGCTTGTTCAGGTAGGGGAGCAACAACTACTTGTGGGGGTTTGTTCAGGGCAGATCCGGACTTTGCATGTGCTAGAGACACCGGTTGCCGTGCCCCAGAAGCCGTTAAAAAACCCTTTTTCTCAGCACTTGAGTACTGTACTCAAACGGGGGGAGTCGCCATGAGCAGGCTGATGCGGCGGCTAAAATTATCTTGCCACCAGGGAGCGTGGTATTGGCTATTGCCTGGCTTGCTCCTGCTGCCCGTAGCCACAGGCTGGGCCGCGCCAGGTGTTCCCGCGCTGGCGGTAACGGCGGATGGGAATGGCGAGCAAACCTATACCGTGACCTTGCAAATCCTGGGGCTTATGACAGTTTTAACCTTGCTGCCGGCAGCAGTGATGGTTATGACCTCCTTCACGCGCATTATCGTGGTGTTTTCCATCCTGCGCCAAGCGCTGGGATTGGCCCAGACTCCCTCTAGTCAAATTTTGATTGGACTTGCCCTATTTTTGACCTTTTTTATTATGAGCCCAGTGTTGGATAAAGCCTATCAGGAAGGGGTAAAACCTTATTTTCAAGAAGAAATCTCCGTGGCCGATGCCCTGGCGCGAGTACGAGAGCCCTTTCACCACTTTATGATAGCCCAGACCCGGGAAACCGACCTTAAACTTTTTGCGGAGATCTCTGGACGGGAAGCGTTCGAGTCTCCTGAGCAGGTACCCTTTTCTTTATTGGTGCCCGCCTTTATTACCAGCGAGCTTAAAACAGCTTTTCAGATTGGCTTCTTATTATTTATCCCCTTTCTCATTATTGATCTTGTGGTGGCAAGTGTATTAATGGCGATGGGTATGATGATGCTTTCTCCCATGCTGGTATCGCTCCCCTTTAAACTCCTTCTTTTTGTTCTCATCGACGGTTGGTCCCTGCTGATGGGTACCTTAGCCTCAAGCTTTTATGTAGCCTCATGACTGCAGATATCGTCCTTTCCCTTCTTCGCCATAGTCTAGAGTTGCTTGCCTTATTGCTGGCTGTTCTCTTATTGCCTTCCTTAGCCGTAGGCGTCTTGGTGAGCATGTTTCAGGCAGCTACCCAAATCAACGAAATGACTTTGAGTTTTATTCCTAAACTCTTAGCCGTGTTACTTACGCTTGGCCTCGCTGGTCCTTGGATGTTGCAGTTAGTGTTGGATCACAGCCGGCAAATTTTTGAGAATATTCCCACGCTTATCGGGTAAGCATGGATTTTACCAGCAGTGAGTTAAATCAACTGATCAGCGCTTATCTGTGGCCCTTTTGCCGTATCGGGGCACTATTGATGGCGATGCCACTCTTTGGCAGCAAGGTCGTCCCAGTGCGGATACGCTTAATGCTTGCCCTTGCGCTCACCGTTGTGATTGCACCTGTAATCCCGGCCACTTCAGTAGCTGCTTTAAGCGTGGAGGGAGGGTTGTTGGTGATGCAACAGTTCCTAATTGGGCTTGCCATGACCTTGGTCTTACAGATGGTATTTCAGGCTTTTGCCATAGGGGGGCAAATCGTGGCTACCCAGATGGGATTGGGCTTCGCTTCCTTGATGGATCCTCAGAATGGAGTGGCGGTTTCCATGATCTCGCAACTTTATACTATTCTTATTACCTTGGTTTTTCTGGGATTAAATGGCCATTTAGTGGTCATTCAAGTGTTAGCGGAGAGTTTTTATATCCTTCCTTTGGGTGTGGAGGGGGCAAGTCTAGGGAGCTTTTGGCAATTGGCGGGAGGGGGAAGCTGGATGCTTGCCGGGAGCGTGTTAATCGCTTTGCCAGCCATTGGAGCGTTGTCGTTAGTTAATTTGACTTTCGGTGTGATGTCCCGTGCCGCGCCTCAACTTAATCCCTTTTCCATTGGTTTTCCCCTCACCCTCCTTTTGGGATTTTGGGTGCTTTTATTTACCTTGCCCAATGCTCCAAGTCATTTAGTCAATCTCACCGATACCGCTTTAACGCTTATCCGCGCTTGGTTAGAGGAAGGGAATAATGGCCGACTCTAGCGCCCAGGAGCGCACAGAACAGCCGACTGCAAAGCGCCAGGAGGATGCTCGAAAAAAAGGCCAGGTTCCCCGTTCACGGGAACTTAGCACCACAGTTTTGCTGCTGAGTTCTGCTCTAGGGCTGGTGTTGGTAGGGGAGTCTTTGTTGCAGGGGTTAGCTGATCTGATGCGGCAAGGTTTGCAGTTGGAGCGCGCCCAAATTTTCGAGCCGAAGGCTGTTATTTTACAATTCCAGTGGGGAGTAGGGGAAGCGGTCAAAATAATAACGCCTTTTTTGGCTTTAACACTGATAGCGGCGTTGGCCGCCCCTCTTTTAATGGGGGGTTGGAGTGTTAGTGCTCAGTCCTTGGGTTTTAAGTGGGAGAAATTAAATCCGGCCAAGGGCATGAAGCGAATTTTCGGCCCTCAAGGCGGCATGGAGCTACTCAAGGCACTGATTAAATTCCTGCTTCTAAGTGGTGTGGCTTGTCTGCTGTTTTGGCTTTTTAGTTCCGATTTGATGGCCTTGGGAAGGCAACCGTTTGTTCCCGCCGTATTTCAACTAGCCCACTTGATGGGATGGAGTTTAGTGGGCCTTTCAGCCAGTCTTGCGCTTATCGCGGTGATCGATGCTCCCTTCCAAAGCTGGAATCATATCCGTCAGCTTAAGATGACCCGGCAGGAGGTCAAGGAGGAACATAAAGAAACCGATGGCAACCCGGAGCTCAAGGGACGGATTCGCCGTGTTCAGCGGGAAATAGCAAGCCGCCGCATGATGGCAGCGGTGCCCCAGGCCGATGTGGTGGTGGTCAACCCTACCCATTACGCGGTAGCCCTGAATTATGAGCAAGATAAACAGGGTGCTCCACGAGTAGTTGCTAAAGGGGTTGATCAGGTGGCCCTTAAAATTCGAACGGTAGCGGCAGGTAATAACGTACCCGTACTCTCCGCACCGGCTTTAAGCCGCGCCATTTACCACAGTACCGAGCTAGACCAAGAAATTCCTGCCGGACTTTACCGTGCTGTGGCGCAGGTGCTGGCTTACGTCTTGCAACTGCGCCAGTACCAACGCCGGGGTGGTCCCCGACCCCAACCTATTCCAAATGAACTTCCGATTCCTGAAGACTTGAGGCGGGATTGATATTATGAATACTGCTGCTGTTCGCGGACACCTGCGCGAGGCGGGCCGTAATGGTCTAGGCGCGCCCATATTATTGCTTCTGATGCTTGCCATGATGGTGTTGCCGTTACCGGCGGCGCTCCTTGATCTGCTGTTTACTTTCAACATCTCGCTGGCTTTGGTGGTTCTGTTAGCCGGAGTTTATGCTCGCCGGCCCCTGGATTTTTCTTCTTTTCCCACGATACTTTTGCTTGCCACTTTAATGCGGTTGGCCCTGAACGTGGCCTCCACCCGGGTGGTATTGCTAGAAGGACATACAGGTTCGGATGCGGCTGGTAAGGTTATTCAAGCCTTTGGCGAATTCGTAATTGGCGGGAATTACGCCGTTGGCTTGGTGGTCTTTTTGATCTTGGTCATTATCAATTTTGTGGTGGTGACCAAAGGGGCAACCCGTATCTCCGAGGTGAGCGCCCGGTTTACCTTGGACGCCATGCCTGGCAAGCAGATGGCCATCGATGCGGATTTGAATGCCGGCCTGATCGATCAAGAAGAAGCCCGCCTTCGGCGCGAGGAAGTTGTGCAGGAGGCGGATTTTTATGGCTCCATGGATGGCGCCGGCAAGTTTGTTCGCGGCGATGCCGTTGCTGGCATTTTGATTTTGCTGATTAATGTTGTGGGAGGGCTTGCGGTGGGCCTCTTGCAGCATGATCTTTCTTTTAGCGAAGCCGCCCGGAATTATACTCTACTGGCCATTGGCGACGGCTTGGTTGCCCAGATTCCTTCCTTGGTGTTATCTACTGCCGCGGGTATTCTGGTGACCCGGGTTTCCCATGCGCAAGATATGGGCAACCAAATCTTGGCCCAATTATTCAAGAATCCTAAATCATTGGCGGTGGTCACCGTTGTGCTGGGAAGCATGGGACTTATTCCTGGAATGCCTAATCTGGCTTTCCTGGGGTTGGCTTTGCTCTGCGGCTTTGGAGTTTGGTGGTTGAGCAAGCGGCAGAAAGCGGAAGCGGCTCCCCCTCCTCCTATGGTTGCTCCCTCGGAAACGCCGGAACTGTCCTGGGAGGATATTCCGCCCGTGGATCCCATCGGCCTTGAAGTTGGCTATCGCTTGATTCCCTTGGTAGACAAGGCTCAAGGGGGGCAGTTGATGGGACGTATCAAAGGGGTGCGGAAAAAGCTCTCCCAGGATTGGGGTTTTCTGATTCCGCCCGTCCATATTCGCGACAATTTGAATATAGCGCCTATTGCCTATCGAATAACCTTATTTGGGGTCACGGTGGGGGAGGCAGAAGTTTTTCCCGAACGGGAGATGGCGATTAACCCGGGTCAGGTTTTTGGCAAGGTGGAGGGAACCCCGGCCCAGGACCCAGCATTTGGCCTAGAAGCCCTATGGATTGAACTAGCCCAGCGGGAACAGGCTCAGATGCATGGCTATACGGTCGTGGATGCCGGTACGGTAATCGCTACCCACTTAAGTCAAATTCTGCAAACCCATGCTCATGAATTATTGGGCCGGGAGGAAGTGCAGAAGCTGCTAGAAAATTTGGCTAAAACGGCACCCAAGCTGGTTGAAGGACTGGTTCCAGAGATCTTGCCATTGAGTATCGTGCAAAAGGTACTGCAACAGTTGCTGGAGGGGGGCGTTCCTATCCGTGATATGCGCACCATCGTCGAATCTTTGACGGAGCATGGACTGCGAAGTCAAGACCCCGCCATCTTGACAGCCATGGTCCGCATTGCCCTAGGCCGATTTATTACCCAATGTTTCAATGGCTTAGAAAAAGAACTCCAGGTTATTTCCATATCTCCTGCCCTGGAACAATTATTGCTTTCGTCTTTACAGACAGCTAATGAAGGGGGAGGACTGAATATGGAACCGGGTTTAGCAGAAAAATTGCACCTTACGCTGAGAGACAGCGCCCAGCGACAAGAGGCGGCTGGAAAGCCGGCTATTTTATTAGTTCAGGGCGTATTAAGGCCCTGGCTCGCACGCTTTGTCCGGCACGCTATCCCTGAGCTTAAAGTGTTGTCCTATAACGAGATACCGGAAGATAAACAGGTGCGTATCGTCGCCAGTGTGGGCAATTAATGAAAATCAGGCGGTTTACGGCTCCGGATGTGCGTCAAGCTATCCGGCAGGTACGGGAGGCGATGGGAGCAGATGCCGTCATCTTATCCAATCGCCCGGTTGGAGAGGGTGTGGAGATTGTTGCTGCCACGGATTATGAAGACACTGCGCCCAAGCAAGCTCTGGATGCTCAGCGCCACGATGGGGCGGAGCCTCTGCCAGAAAAAAGAACCTCTTTTGCAGCCCAGAACGGCGGGTCTCAGGAGCCAATTCTCCTCGAGATGCGCCAAGAGATGAAAAATTTACGCAATCTAGTAGAAACACAGTTATCGGATCTCGCATGGGGTGAAATGGGACGCCGCAATCCTTCTAAGGCGCAACTGCTCCGTCGATTAATGAACTTGGATCTAGCTTCCGATCTTTGCCAACAATTGGTTGCTCAGGTGAATAATGAAGGTGCTCCCCATCAAATTTGGCAGCAGGCATTGAAGGGATTGACTGACCTCATTCCTATTGCTAACGATGATATTTTGTCCGATGGCGGCATCATCGCCCTTGTGGGTCCGACGGGTGTGGGAAAAACTACCAGCGTGGCCAAGCTCGCGGCGCGCTTTGCCCTTTGCCATGGCCTCCATAGTGTTGCTCTGGTGACTACTGATTGTTTCCGCATCGGCGCCCAGGAGCAGTTGCATACCTATGGCCGCATTCTAGGTATTCCAGTCAAGGTGGCCCATGACCGGCAGACATTACAGGAAACCTTGGAATATTTGGCGGATCGGCGATTAGTGCTTATTGACACGGCAGGTATGAGCCAGCGGGATATGCACCTTACCGAGCAATTTTCCATGCTTGCGGGCGGTACCCTAGCAATCAGGAACTACCTAGTGCTCTCCGCCGCTACCCAATTCTCGGTGCTAGATGAAGTAGTACGGAAATTCAATCGGATAGATCTTGCTGGCTGTATTCTTACCAAACTTGATGAGGCAGCCAGCCTCGGCGGAATGGTGTCCACTGCTATTCGTCATCATTTACCTTTAGCCTATGTCTGCAATGGACAGCGGGTGCCGGAGGATTTTGCTCCAGCTTGCGCCCAAAATGTTGTTCATTTACTCAGCGAATATGCTCATGAGAAGGAGAAGGGATTAGCAGATAAGGTTTTGGCTCAAACTTCTAGCAGGGCTGGCGCTTATGCTCATGTCTGAAGCACGAATTGATCAGGCCAGCGGCTTGCGGCAGATGGCTCATCCCGTTCGGGTAGTGGCGATTACCGGCGGTAAAGGGGGCGTTGGTAAAACCAATGTTTCAGTCAATCTAGCAGTAGCCCTGGCTAATCAAGGCCGAAAAGTGATGTTGCTAGACGCTGATTTAGGGCTAGCGAATATCGATGTGTTATTAGGGTTACAACCTGCTTATAACTTGGCCCATGTGGTTAATGGGGAATGTTCGTTAGAGGACATTATTCTCCTTGGGCCGGCGGGAATAAAGGTTGTGCCGGCGGTTTCAGGCGCACGGGCTATGGTGTGTCTTAGTCCGGCGGAACACGCGGGTCTCGTCCATGCTTTCAGTAAACTCGGTATGGCTCTGGACGTCTTGCTAATCGATACTGCCGCTGGCATTTCTGACAGTGTGATTAGTTTTTCTCGGGCGGCTCAAGAGGTGTTGATGGTCGTTTGTGACGAGCCCGCTTCTATTACCGATGCTTATGCCTTAATCAAGATATTGAGCAGGGATCATCGACTGTATCGGTTTCATATTCTTGCCAATATGGCTCGCAGTATTCAGGAGGGTAGGGAATTGTATGACAAGCTTGTCAAAGTCACTAACCAGTTTTTGGATGTGACATTGGAGTTTTCGGGAGTAATACCTTATGACGATTGCCTTCGTAAAGCGGTGAAAAAACAAAGCGCGGTGGTGAGTAGTTATCCCAGAAGCAAATCGGCAGTAGCTTTCATGCATTTAGCCCAGAAGACGATTCGTTGGCCAATGCGGAGAGAACCTGGAGGACATCTAGAATTTTTTGTAGAGCGCCTAGTGCAATCTAGTCTGTATGCCGTGGATGGGCCGGCTAAAGCTTATGCCGGAGATTCTTATAGTAAAGGGGAATTATCATGAATGGGGTTGTTGCTTACGCTACTCGTACGCAAGAGAAGATGAGAGATGATGAGTTGGTTACTCAGTATGCACCGTTGGTTAAGCGTATTGCTTATCATTTGTTAACTAGGCTGCCGCCTAGTGTGCAATTGGATGACCTTATTCAGGCGGGTATGATTGGCTTGTTAGAGGCCGTTCGCAATTACAATGCTTCCCAAGGGGCAAGTTTTGAGACGTATGCGGGAATCCGTATTCGGGGTGCCATCCTGGATGAGATCCGCCGTAATGATTGGGCGCCCCGCTCGGTCCATCGTAAGGCGAGACAGGTTGCCGAGGTCATGCGGGAAGTTGAAAACCGTGAAGGTCGGGACGCGCGGGATTATGAGGTCGTTGAAGAGCTGGGGTTGCCACTTAATGAATATCATCGACTATTGCAAGATGCAGGCGGTTATCGGGTATTTAGCCTGGACGAATTCAACGAAGGTGAGGAGGCGGAGCCTCTAAGCGCTCCCTTAAAGGGTCCCTACGAGGGATTGCAGGATCAAAACTTCCGTGGGGCATTAGTTGAGGCTATTGAGGGGTTGCCGGAGCGGGAGCGATTAGTGATGTCGCTCTATTATGTTGAGGATCTCAATCTCCGGGAAATTGGCGAGGTACTAGGGGTGAGCGAGTCACGAGTTAGCCAAATTCACAGTCAAGCCGTTTTGCGCCTGCGATCTCGCCTAAGTGGGTGGCTGAATTAAGCTGCTGATCGCTCTATTTTCCCTGGATATTGTTAGTGTGCGGGAGTTCTATGCACATTTGAGGGGCCTGTCACGAGTAAGCGGACATTGAAGCCATCACGCGGGACATCATCGGGGGAGGGAAGGCGTCGGGACCGGCCTGTATGTGACATAGTGGGGCAATCTTTTAGCCGGCGCACATTGGAGGTAGGGGTTCCCCTCGGAATTGGGTTCAGATCAACAGTGGAGAGCGTGCCACCCTCCATGCTTGGTAAAAAGACAGATATGAAAAATTTCAAAATCATACTTAATCCGAGTATGTCAGAGTTGAGGTAGTGATGGAATTAGATTGGTTGCTTTTGTCCGTGACGGGAATATTGCTTATCTTAGTGCTTTATTTGAACTTTATTTTGCACCGGACTGGCCGGGAACTGGAGGAACAGACTACCCATCTTCAGCAATTACAGCGGGATTTCGAGGTTTTTTGCACTGCTGGGGACGAGTTGGGAAAGCAAGTCGTGCGATTGGAGCTGCGGGTAAAAAAGCTTGCTGAATGGCAAGATCAAATTAATTTACATACGCCTGAAGCACGCGCCTATAGTCAAGCAATAAAGATGGTGCGCAGCGGTGCCGATATTGACCAATTAGTTGCCCGCTGTGGATTATCTCAAAATGAAGCAGAGTTAGTGTATTTATTACATAATGCAAGCTCGGAGTCAAATACTGTATCGGAACAGACTAAAGCAAAAATTTCTTCTTTGTAATATAATGCGTGTAAATACATATTTGTAATGGTTATCATTAAGGAAGCAGTAAGAGCGGTGTTGATTCTTGCCTAGAAATAGTCGTTTTGGGTCAACCCATTACCGGCTTTGTCGTTCGTCCTCACTCCATAGCAGGGTGAGCGGATAGGATTAACCCCTCCGATCATTATCAGGCAGTAGTTGCCTGATCAGCAGCGGCAGGTCAATTTTATTTTTTTCGCCTAGAGCTTATCCAAGCTTACATACATTATCCATCACCAGAATACCCTGATCACGCGCTACCTGAGCAGCGACTTTCTTTTACTGCCCTTCTCGCAACTCCAAGTCGGGTAAACCGGGTAACTTTTTATATTAAAAACTAATCTTTAGCTACTATGTCTAATGTTCGGTGAAAGCAAAACATGATAAAAGTAAGACTGGGTTTTTTCCGGGCTTAGTGAAACAAGATGAAGCGGGGTACCTCTGGGATGACCGTCGCTCGGGGTATGATCGCCGTAAATTTAAGAAGCGGCGTTCTCGCTTTGAGCAGCGCGGGAAGAAAGATCGGCGCTCTCCTGAGCTTCCTGAAACCATTCGATACCGCATAGCACGAACCCAGCTCAGAACTCAATTAGAAGCGTATCAGATTAGCCATGTTAAATACCGTTTCATTGGGGTAGTTGTCTTGGTGATCGCTGTTTTCCTGGGAGGAATAATTTCTTTATCGCCTATTAGAGCGGAGAAGGGCTGTGATGTGCTCCCACGTCCAGGTGTCAATTGGAGTAACTGCCTTCTTCCAGGGAAAGATTTGGTAGCGGCTAATCTGAGCGAAGCCAATCTTCACAACTCATCATTTACAGGTGCTGATTTGCGTCGAATTTCTCTAGCTTCAGCTACTTTGACCTATGCTAATATGGCTTCCGCAAACCTGGCCTATGCTGACCTTTCTAATGCTGTGCTGCGAAGTGCTAATTTGCAAGATGCTAATCTGGGCTATGCCAAATTAGATTATGCCGATCTTTCCTATGCTAATTTGCTAGGGGCTAATTTAGAGGGAGCTTCCTTACGAGGGGCAAAGTTAGATCATGCTGTATGGCCTGATCAACGTGAGTGTACGCCTGGCTCTGTCGGATTTTGCCGATAAAACCCTATATAAAGTAAATGCCGCCCCCCAGTCTCTGCCCCAAAGGAAATTTAAGAGTCCCTTCACTTTATTCTAACTTGTATTGAGAGAGATTCATATTAGTGCTATTGCCGTTCTCACTGATTAAATATCTCCCGTTAATACGGATCATCTAGTAACCACGTTTTTCCTAGGCACCCTTTCCTTCCGTCCGCTATGTCTTGTTTATGGCGATACACTATACTTGGAGTTCCGCCATGACTGATTTCAATTTTGTGCCTACAAGACGTCATCCGCCTGGAGACTTCGCGTTTCTCGGCAGTCTTCGACGAAGGCATCATCTGGATCTTGGGTTCTTGGGCGCTCCACGTGCTTTCACTTCAGGTGTTCCCCACCCTGGGCTGGGCTCCGAGAGCGAGAAAATGATAGCGGGATTTCATGGCAGAACGCGAGGAATTTGGCCCTCGCGCGACCTGCGTCCTTTCGCTTCGCATCGTTGCTAGGGGAGAGTTCACCTTCCATGGAAGACACCAATGAGCGTTATTCTTTCTTCTCTTGATCTTAAGGGAGTGGTTTCGTGCGGCTTTTAGTTATGAAAGTTTTTCTGCGTTTAGCCGACTATGGGGGATAATCAGTAATGACAGTCTCCATTTGGATCGGCGTTGTCGCGCTTATTATTGGGTTATTGGCCTTAGATCTTGTTGTTCTAAATCGCGGGGCACGCATAGTTTGCGTCAAAGAATCCCTGGTGTGGACAGTTACCTGGGTGGCATTGGCGCTTTGTTTTAATGTATTTGTATATTTTCTGTATGAGAATAACTGGCTTGGATGGAGTGATCTGGCCTCCCACAATGTTAGCGGACGGGAAGCCGCAATCCAATTCTTGACGGGCTTCCTGATGGAAAAATCCTTGTCGGTAGATAATATTTTTGTCATCGCCATGATATTTTCATATTTGAAAATTCCCGTAGTGGAGCAACAACGTATGCTGTTATGGGGGATTTTGGGGGCGGTTGGACTGCGTGTCATCATGATCACATTAGGCGTTGCATTGATGGCGCGTTTCCCCTGGATAGCCTATTTGTTTGGGGGGTTGCTCCTGGCAACCGCCGTGAAAATGCTGATGACCCGCCAGGGCAATGTCAACATAAGCCGTAATCCCTTGCTGATCCTGGTTAGAAAATTCTATCCTGTTGTAGATGATTTTAAAGGGGGGTATTTTTTTAGCACCCTAAATGGAAGCCGTGCTGTAACGCCCTTGTTGCTTGCACTGATTCTAGTGGTAAGCACTAATCTAATATTTGCCCTCGACTCTATTCCAGCTATTTTTGCCGTCACCCAAGATCCCTTTTTGGTCTTCACCTGTAATGTTTTTTCAGTGCTTGGCCTTCATGCCCTCTATTTTACAATTGCGGGCCATGTGGAGCGATTCCGCTACATTAAGTTGAGCCTGATTTTTATCTTGATCTATTTCGCCATAAAAATAACGTTAATTTATTATTACCCTATTCCAAATATTGTCTCCCTAGTCATTATTGGAAGTATTCTCACGCTGGGTATGCTTGCTTCTTTGTTGATTTCACCTCGGGATTCTGATGAGGGTGCCGCGCCGCTGTTTAACGACTTAGTTGTTTTAGCCGTTCTTAGTTATCGGCAAGCCCGGCGGATTGTGGTGCTTGTTCTCGGTACTTCGGTACTTTTAGTAGGGGTCGCAATGATTGTGCTGCCGGGACCCGCGGTAGTTGTGATCCCAATTGGTTTAGGCATTTTGGCCATTGAATTTGCATGGGCGAGACGGTGGTTGCAAAAAATACGTCAAACGGCTGGAAAAATTAGACAGCGTATACGACATTAGCTGGTTGGATTATGTGGGTATGAGGAAGCTGATAGGAATGCGAAATGATAAGGATATTCTTTTTGTCTTAAGGCTATTTTTAGCGCTTATTTTTCTCCTCCCTCCTGCTTTATTGGCAGAACTTGCTTCAGTGACATCGCCGGATGGATTAAATTCCTCCGTAGCCTTAGAGCAAGTCCGGAATAAGATGAGAGGGCTGGAAGAGGATCAAGGATTAGATGAGGCACAAAAGAAAAAGCTACTGGATTTATACCAGTTAACTAAAGAGCGTTTGCAGGCAGCTCAGGACTATGGGGACAAGGCTAGGGTTTATCGGCAGGCTATTGAAGCGGCGCCGGCCAAACTAGAAGAAATTAATAGGCACCTCGCTTCTCCAGGCACCGATAAGGCAATGGCAGCCTTGGAACAGATACCTACGGGAACCCCTCTCGCCGAATTAGAACAACAGCTAGCGGCAGAGCAGACTGAACTCGCTGCCCTAGAAAGCTCCCTCTCTGGGTTAGACAAGCAATTGCAAGAGCAACAATCTCGACCTCGGCAGGCCCGAGATCAGCTCATAGAGGTCAAGCAGCAGCAGGAGCTTATAGAAAATGACCTTAAAGCATTACCGCCGGGGGAAACGTCCCTTATTTCTGAAGCCCGTCAGCTAGCCTTGCGGGCACGGCTAGAGGTATGCCTCAATGAAATTGACATGCTTGAGCAGGAACTATCAAGTCACAATATCCGGTTGCAGTTACTGAGGGCACAACGGGATTTGACGGCACAGCAGGTTTGGCAAACCCAGGCGCGGATCAAGCTTCTTGAAGCATTAATTAGACAGCGGCGACGAGAAGAAGTAGGACAAATTCAGGAAGCTGCTGCCCGGGCAGAGCAGGAAGCTATTGGTAAACATCCTGCTATTCAGGAGCTGGCTGCGCAGAATGGCCGCCTCAGTAAAGAGTTTGCCACGTTAGCTGCGCGCTTGAGCCGCATTACTGCTGAACGCGAAGCTGCGGAAACCCACTTAAAGCAGCTGGAGCAGGACTTTAAAAATGCCCGGCAAAGTTTAGAAATCGCTGGATTGAATAAAGCGTTACAGCAGTTTTTGCAGGATCAACGCCGTAGTCTACCGGACCTTAGCCATTACCGAGAGGAAACCGAACAGCACCGGGTGGAGATGGCTGAAGTTGGTCTTAGCCAACTTCGAGTAGATGGACAGCGCCGGCAACTCAGCAAGCTTGAAGATGCCGCCAACCAGGTAATGGCGGAACAAGTGGGGCCGGACTTAGCTCCTTCCTCGCGAGAAGAAATTAAGGTAGAGGTGCGTAATCTGCTGAAAGACAGGCGGGCTTTATTGGATAAGCTTAGCGCTATTCAAGGTCAATACCTGCGCTCGGTGGGAAATTTGGAGTTTGTACAGCAGCAACTCGTGGAGAGGGCCAGGCAGTATGCAGCATTTTTAGATGAACATCTGCTATGGATTCCTAGCGCTGCTCCTTTAGATTTCCAAACGGGACAAGGTT
Organism: Nitrosococcus watsonii C-113; assembly: GCF_000143085.1. NCBI lineage: Bacteria > Pseudomonadati > Pseudomonadota > Gammaproteobacteria > Chromatiales > Chromatiaceae > Nitrosococcus > Nitrosococcus watsonii. The sequence goes on from NC_014315.1 coordinate 979,384, forward strand.
TGCTAGCGGGAATGGCTTGGCTGTTATCTCTAGAGAGTTGGCGGGATACCGCCCAGGCATTGGGCTCTATTGCTATGGAAGAGCCCTTGTTGGTTATCGTGGTAATACTGATCTTTATTGGGTTACTTCAGCTGCATTATAACCTAAGCAGGATTTTAAAAGTTGCTACAGAGAGAATAACCATGCCCTATGCGGATCGTTTCAGCTTTACTCTCAGAGCCTTCATAGCTACCCTGCTGGCTGCGGCGCCCTGGCCCCTGCTGGTAGGTTTTATAGGATGGCTGTTGCGAGTTTCTCCGGAAGCTCCAGGCTTTGCTAAAGCGGTAGGTGCTGGACTGGCCGCTATTTCCCTGCCCCTGTTTTTAATGCATGGATTTCGCCTCTTGTGCCGCAGCCATGGGGTTGCCAGCGATCATTTTGGTTGGCAAGAGCAAACCGTGACACTCTGGCGGAAAAATCTTACCTGGGCGATTCCGGTGATGCTGCCGGCCTTGTTCGTGGCAACAGTGGCGGGTGCCGAAGCGAATGAGATGTATGCTGAAAGTCTTGGCCGGGTAGGACTATTAGTGAGCATGGTGGCACTCGCGGTCTTTTTTCAACGGATATTAAGACCTAAAGGGGGGATTGCCGAACGGTATTTAGAAGAGCAACCGAGAAGCTGGCTGTCTCGTTTCCGTTATGTATGGTATCCGGCTATTGTCTTTCTTCCTATCTTTTTAGCGGGCTTGGCGGTGGTAGGGTATTTCTATACCGCGCTCCATCTTAAAAATGAGATGGTTGTTACCTTATATCTGATCATCGCCGCCGCGCTGGTGCATGATTTAGCTATCCGCTGGCTTGAGGTGACGCAGCGTAAGCTGGCCTTGCTTAAAATGCGGGAGAGGCGGGAAATTGAACGAGTGACCCAATCTGCCAGAGAGGCGGCAGGCCGCTCTGGTGCGGGGGTCCCCACTAAACTGGACATTTACCAAGTGGACATTCAAACGGTTGATTCTCAAACCCGCCAGCTACTCCGGACGGTGGTGGTTTTATCCGTTATTGTTGGCTTTTGGCTTATTTGGGCGCCTACTTTTCCTGCGCTGGGTATCCTTAATGACGTTACCTTGTGGCATCATACCGTGGTTGTGGAAGGCGAAGAGGTGCAAAAACCTTTTACGCTTGCTAATCTGGCGCTAGCCCTGGTTTTGGCTTTGGTGGCCTTTGGCGCGGCCAGAAATCTTCCCGGTGTTTTGGAAATACTGGTGCTGCGCCGGCTTTCTTTAGTGCCTGGCAGCCGTTATGCCATTACAACCTTATTGCGCTATGCCATCGGGAGTGCCGGTATTGTCTTGGTATTTGATGCTGTTGGGGGCAGCTGGTCCCAGATACAGTGGTTGGTGGCCGCCCTTACCGTGGGGTTAGGGTTTGGATTGCAGGAAATTTTTGCCAATTTTGTTTCGGGCCTGATTATTTTATTTGAACGGCCCATTCGGGTTGGCGATGTAGTGACGGTAGGTGATATTTCGGGCACGGTTTCTCGAATTCGAATCCGCGCTACTACGGTAACGGATTTTGATCGTAAAGAACTGATTGTTCCTAATAAGTCTTTTGTGACGGATAGGCTAGTAAACTGGACTCTTTCTGATCCTATTACCCGGATCACGCTGAAGTTGGGAGTTGCTTATGGGTCGGATACTACCCTCACGCATCAGATCATTCTAGGGGTTGTTAACGCTAATCCCTTGGTATTGGAGGACCCTCCTCCTAGCGTTTATTTTGTGGGTTTTGGGGAAGGCACCTTAGACTTTATCGTTTGGGCCTTTGTGCGGGAACTAGGAAATCGTTATCCCTTAATGCACGAACTGAATACGGCTATCAATCGGGCCCTGGAAGAACAGGGGATTGAAATACCGTTCCCCCAACGAGACATTCATGTCCGTTCGATCAATATGCCACCACTAACTGGGTTAGATTCCCAGAGACCATCGGAGATGGATTATCCACCCTCACAACAGGAGGGTTCCGTTACCTAGCACGAGGGATGAGGATACCTCTTCGTACTGATTTTCAGTAATAATTATACCAATGCAGCCGGGTATAAAGTGATTCAATATAATTGGCGTCTCTAGCTATTGTGCAAAAATCAAGTTCTGATTCTAGCCAAAAAATCCCGGTGAGGAACGTGCAAGGAAATTTCCTGCTGGTAAACCTGATATCGTTTTCCCCCTAGCCAGCGTTGAAATAAATCCCACTGCTGGCTGTGGGGGCGGATTGATTCCGCCATCGCTTTTTCAAAAAAATCGAGTTTTGCCAAGAGCGCTTCTTTCTGTAAAGGTAGTATGTTCCACGCCGAAGAAGCACTGTTCACATTAAACCCGTTTTCCAGAAACAATTTTTCCATCTCCCGTCCACAGTGAGCTGCCATGGCTTGGCCAAAATGCTGGGGCCGGTGCATGAGGGATTCGTAACGGCAGCACCAGTGTTCTGTTTCCTTATCAGTAGGGTAAAATCGGATGCCTCGATCCAGATTGAGCGTAAATAAAAACAAGGGAGATTTCTCCGCCCATGCTTGCCGAAATAACTGAAGCAGCCTTTGAAATTGGCTGGCGCTTAAGAGATCGAAAACAGCGTTGGCTAGCACTAGATCGAAGGAGCTTTTATAAATGGGGCAATCCGGCGCTAAAAAATCATCCGCCAGAGGATGAACGGTGTTTATTTCTTCTCCCAAAAAATCAATAATGAATTGAGGGAATTGGCCTAAAAGCTCACTATCCCGTTCTACCAGCCACCACTGGGTTGAGGAAGGCAAAAGGTGGGCATAATAGCAAAGATTAGCTCCAGCACCTGCCCCCAGATCCAGGACCCGAAGCTGTTCCCCCTTTGACAGTTGGGTTAAAGCCTGAGCTTCAAGAGAGCGATCACGAGCAGCCCCATCCAATTGATAGCGGAGTCGAAGCCAATCGAAATGGGCCTTTTGATAAGATCCCTTTGGGTTATTGGAATGTATGTGTGTGACACTATTGTCCCTAATAAATTTCATTATTGAAACCTACACTGTTATTTGGCGCCTAATGACAATAAGAGTTTCTCTTTTGTATACGATAAATAATTAAAGTCAGATGACAGATAAAACCAGCAAATCACTCCGAAAACCATCCAGCAGCAGTGAGGTGGACGCCTTCCTCAAGAAAGTCGCTGCCATGCCCCAGATTAAATCTGGTAGCCGCCATGGCCGGCTAATCTTCGCCATGGATGCCACCGCCAGCCGGGAGCCAACCTGGGACCGAGCTTGCCATATTCAAGCCCAAATGTTCCAGGAAACAGCTGCCTTGGGTGGGCTGGAGGTACAGCTATGTTATTATCGCGGTTTTAAGGAATTCTCCGCCAGCCCTTGGCTCCGCCATTCCGATGCGCTTTTACGGCAAATGAACGCCGTTGCCTGCCGGGGCGGTCACACTCAAATTGAAAAAGTGTTGCAGCATACCCAGAATGAAACCCGGAAACAAAAGGTCAATGCCCTGGTTTTTGTAGGTGATTGCATGGAAGAAAGGGCAGACCGTCTCTGCCATATAGCGGGTGAGCTGGGCATCTTGGGTGTTCCCGTTTTTATCTTTCAGGAAGGCTATGATTTGGTAGCGGAACGAGCTTTTCGGCAGGTCGCTCAATTAACCCGAGGGGCCTATTGCCGCTTTGATGCTGCTAGCGCGGCTCAATTACGGGACTTATTAAATGCCGTGGCTGTCTATGCCACCGGAGGGCGGGCTGCCCTGGAAAATTTCAGCCAGCGCCAAGGGGGAGTCACGTTGCAGCTCATTCACCAAATCAAAAAAGACTAGCCTAGGTGCGTCCTATCGTTCTGCTTGCTTTACTTGGCCTCATCGGGGCTATTTTATTGCGCCGTTGGATCGCTAATACCCCCCGTCCAGTAGTGATACGGGCTATGCGCCGGACCGGTATCGCGCTAATCGTCGGCATCTTCCTGCTTCTTATGGCCACGGGCCGACTACCCTGGATCATAGCTCTATTAGGGGCTCTAGCAGCAGGGGTCACACGGTTGTTGCCTTTGCTTCGTTTTGTTCCTTTGCTGCAACGGCTATGGGCTCACCACCGCGCTAACGCGGGTTTTGGCAATCAGGGCGCTGGCAGCGCCGCCCCCCAGCAGTCCACTGCCGAGGCCCGGTTTGTGCGCATGACTCTGGATCACGAAACAGGGGAAATGAGCGGAGAAGTGCTGGCGGGCACTTTTGCTGGCCGATCAATGGATACGCTGGAATTGTCCGATTTAGCCCAATTGCTGTTGGAGTGTCAGGCCGCGGATGAAAAATCGGCCGCTCTCGTGCGAGCCTACCTAGAGCGGGTTTATGGAGAGGATTGGCAAGCTCAGGCCAGTGCTCAAAAACAGGGAAATACTTCCTCGGGGCAAACGGAAATGACCCGGGAAGAGGCCCATCAAATTCTGGGCTTAGCGGTGGGTGCCAGCGAGCAAGAAATTATGGCTGCCCACCGCCGACTCATGCAGAAAGTTCATCCGGATCGCGGCGGCTCCGATTATCTTGCCGCGAAAATTAACCAAGCTAAGGAAATATTGCTGGGAAAATAAGGAGATCGTTAATTTTTTTCTTGGTAAAGATCCGCGCCTAAAATTTCTAAGCCAGCGCGGGCGCAGTTCTCATCCAAAGCCCCGCCGGGAGCTCCCCCCACACCAATACCCCCGATGACTTCACCTTCCATCTTAATAGGTAGCCCTCCACCCAAAATCAGAATAGATTCGTTCATATCCCTTAGTGCTTGAATTTCGGGCTTTCGGGCAATAAGCAACGCCAGCTTTTGAGTCGATTCCCGTAGGCTCGCGGCTGTGTAAGCCTTACGCTGGCTGCTGTCGACGGTATGGGCGCCAGCTCCATCGGCCCTCAGTAGGGCTTTGATGACTCCCGCTCCGTCCACCACCGTTGCGCTCACCTGGTAGCCCTCTTTTTTGCAATGGTTCACCGCGGCAAGTACCGCTTTATTCGCTAAATCAAGGGGCAGTATGGATTGTTGTGGCAGCTCTTCCGCAAGCGCTAAACGATGAGCATTAATCAACAAACCCCACCCAAAAATCATTACATAGGAGAGGACTCTAACGTTTAATACCGCTTTATTCATCATAGAATTTTCTTCCAAATTGCCTGCTGGATACCGCTATTTTAATAGCGTTGCTCGGATAAGGGGAATTTTCTTGAAACCAAACCCCCTTTTGCTAATCTTAAAATATAGAGGAGAGAAAGCAATGATTAAAGTCCAATCAAGCATTCTCATTGATTGTCCAGTGGATGATGCTTTTCAGTACGTCTCTGCTGGTTTCTTTGAGAACTATCCCAAATGGTCCCCCGAAGTAGTGGAGCTAGAGAAGATAACCAACGGCCCCGTAAGGATGGGAACCATGGCCAGGCAAGTACGTATAGATAAGGGGCGCCGAACAGAATCGATTTTCCAGGTAACCGAGCATCAGCCGCCGTGGCAGATAGAGTTTGGAAGTCTTTCAAGTCCCCGCTATCAGGCACGGTATAATTTAGAGCCAGTGGCTGCTGAAAAGACCCATATCCGGTTTACTTTCGAATTGAGGCTGGAATTCTTTATGAGGCCCTTTGAGAATGTGATTGCTTCTGCTGTAAAGGCGGGGAGCCAAAACGTGGTTTGTAATCTAAAACAGTTACTCGAAGCGGAAAAACCCACCCAATCGATGACGGCATTGGTATTCTGAGGATACCGTGTCTGACTTCCTTCTCCCCTTGGAAGTGGCAATTTCTTGACTGTCGGCCTATTATTTTGTCTGGTTATCCATTATTAGCGTTATCTCAGCCGAATAATAGTGGAAGATATTCTTGGAGCAGACCTATGGCGAAATCACGTAATAATACCCTGGCTTGGGGTGTATGGTTATTATTTTTCTGGCTTCCTTTCTCTTCCGTCACTCTGGCCCAGCCGGTTTGCGATCCAGACAATGGAGGGCTTACCCTGCCCCAGGGTTTTTGTGCCCTTGTGGTTGCGGATAAAGTAGGGAAAGCCCGTCATCTTACCGTAGCATCCAATGGGGATGTCTTGGTCGCTCTTGACGCGAACAAAACATCCTCGGGTGGAGTGCTGGCGCTACGGGATACCTCAGGTGATGGCGTCGCTGACTTAAAGAAGCGCTTTGGCAGCGGTTCCGGGGATGATGTGAAATTCCATGATGGTTATCTTTATTTTGCGACTCACGAAAAAATTGTGCGCTATCCTTGGCGCAATAAAGATTTAGAACCAGCGGGACCGGCGGAGACTATCGTTGAAAAGCTCCCTGCTACCGCCAGCCACCAGGCTAAAAGCATTGCTTTCGGTCCTGAAGGCAAGCTCTATGTCAATATCGGTTCGCCCTCCAACGCCTGTCAGAAACAGGACCGCACCGCCGGCTCACCAGGGAAGGAACCTTGCGATGAACTTGCCACCCGCGCTGGAATCTGGCGCTTTGAGGCCGGCCAACCCAACCAAAAGCAGCAAGATGGCAGCCGTTTTGCCACGGGGCTTCGTAATACGGTCGCGCTAGCCTTGCGTCCCCAGGATGGTCAGCTATACGGCGTGATTCATGGCCGCGATCAGCTGAGTCTGTGGCCTCAATTCAATGATAGCCAGAATGCGGAAAAACCCTCGGAGGAACTGGTGCGCATCCAGGAAAACAACGATTTTGGCTGGCCCTACTGTTACCATGATCCCGCCCTTAACCAGAAAGTCCTGGCCCCTGAATATGGCGGAGATGGGAAAACCGTGGATCGTTGCCAGAAAAAACAACCTCCACTCCTAGCCTTGCCTGCCCATTGGGCGCCCAATGGCTTGCTTTTTTATTCCAGTGAACACTTTCCGAAGCGGTATCGGGGCGGGGCTTTTATTGCTTTCCATGGTTCCTGGAATCGGGCACCCTTGCCCCAGGGGGGTTATAATATTGTCTTTGTCCCTTTTAAGGGAAAGGACCCCACAGGCGAATGGGAAGTGTTTGCCGAGGGTTTCGCCAGCCAGCACAAGACTCCCCGCGCCGCTGAGCATCGACCGGTGGGCGTTGCCGAAGGCCCGGATGGTTCCCTCTATATTAGTGATGATCAGGGAGGTCGGATCTACCGTATTCTCTATAGACCATAGTTGTTTTGCATGCTTAATTTTAGCAGTGCCCGTCTTGGGGAATAGTTCTCTATATATTTTTTGGAGTTTCGCCATGACTGATGTCGATTTTGTTCCTACAAAACCTCATCAGCCTGGAGAATTCGCGCTTCTCAGGGTGCCGATAAGCTGGCTACGACTTAGCGCGCAAGGCTTATCAGTTGGGTACCACCCTCCACGCGCATCACGTCCCCTCCTACCGAGGGTAGGTTGCGCTTGTGGCAACAGGGAAAATCATAGCGCCAATTCATGGCCAAAGGCAAGTTACTTGGCCCTCGTGCCTCTTGTGCCGTTTCACTTCGCAACTCGGCGAGGGGGTCATTCAACATCCATGTTTAATTCCGAAGTTTTCCAGACGGATATTTAGCCTCCAATCTTGCCCCCATCGGTTTTAGTCACTACGATAACGCTGGGCCGCGGCGGTTGGCCGTGGCCCTCCGGCCAGTCGCTAAGCCGCTGACTCAAGGTACCGCCCTCTCCTGGATGCTGGATGTTGACAAAAAGCGTCCGGTTATCCGGAGTAAATTCTGGTCCGCATACTTCGCACCCCTTGGGGCCGCTTAGGAACTGGCGTACCCGTCCTCTTTCCTTCCCTGCGGTTGGCACGGCATAAAGGCCATTATTAATAGGCTCCGCCAAATTCAATCCATGGGTTTCGCCATCCGTGGCAATCCAGAGATTTCCCACCTGATCAAAGGCCAGGTTATCAGGAGAGGCGAGGGGACTAATCTTGGCAGCAGAAGCATACCCCCCAAAATAGGTATCCTGGGGGCCTACCACAGAGGAAGCGGTCAGGGAGGTCAAGAATTTAGCCGCTGGATCAGCTGGATTGCCGCAAAGAATGAAAACCTCCCAACTAAAGGTAAGGGCAGTGGGATCATCGGAATCCTCGGCCATTTCAAGAATATGGCCCATTTTATTGGGCCCGCGGGGATTTGCGCCATCCACTGCCCCCACTATCTGGCGGCCATTAAGGGTTTCCAGCTCCAGGCCGCGCAAAATATTATTGGTCAGCGCTACATAAATTTTACTATTGACCGGACTAACCTCAATATCTTCAGGCCGGTCCATGGGAGTCGCTCCAAGCAGATCGGCTGCCCGCCGCGTGTTAATCAAAACTTCCGCTTGGCTGGCAAAGCCATGGTCCTTATTGAGAGGGTTGCGCCCAAACACCAAGGGCAGCCATTCCCCTGAACCATTCTCCTTAAAGCGGGCGACATAGAGCGTTCCCTTATCCAGGAGGGTTAAATTATGGGCGCGATTGTTGGGATCATAAGCCTCGGCGCTCACGAATTTATAGATATATTCAAATTGCGTATCATCGCCGGAGTAAACGGTAACCTGGCCTTCCGGTCCTACCATCATATTGGCCCCCTCGTGCTTAAACCGGCCTAGAGCGGTTCTTTTCTTGGGAGTGGATTTGGGGTGGTAAGGATCAATTTCAACGACCCAGCCAAAACGTAATGCTTCGGTGGGATTCTCAGCTATGTCAAAGCGCTTATCCACTAGCTCCCAACCCCGGGGACTCAGTTCTCTCGGAGGTGACAAACGCCCATGAAGCGCCGCGTATTTCTTTAATTTTGCCTGGTTTGGACTTTCTTCCGTCGCTAGGCTTTCCAAGCCCTCCAGATTGCCGAAGTATTGATCAAAATTTTCCTCGCAGGTCAGTAAAGTGCCCCATGGGGTTTTGCCGCCAGCGCAATTATTCAAGGTGCCTAAAACTTTTTTACCGGAAGGGTCAGCGGCAGTTTGCAGCAAATCATGCCCGGCGGCGGGACCCGTAAGCTCCATGGGAGTCTCCCCCGTAATCCGGCGATTAAAGGAGGAATTCTGCGCCAAATGCCATTGGCCATCACGCTTAATTACTTCGGCAATCGACACGCCGTGGGCGGCTTTCATGGCGGCGACCATTGCCGGGAATTTGCGCACAAAATTGGCTCGTTCGGGATTGTCATTACCTGGCCAGCCGGAGAAAATAAGCTCTTCGGAGGTGAATTCATGGTTGGTTGCCAATAATCCCCGCCGGGAGGAATTTTGCTGAAAGAGGGGAAAAAAACCGTTGAAATCGCAATTATAGCCAAACCGCTTCGCCTGAAGATCCGCTCCCTTGGGAGTCAGCAGCGTTTCCAAGTGCTGGAGATCCAGATCCGGTACTTCCGGAAATAGGGCTTTCCCCCAGGAAAGAAGCACCTGGGCCTGGTAGCCCTTGGGCACAGTCACTCGATCAGCGCCGCTGCCGGTAATCGTTTCAAACCGTAACGCTGACTCAGAATCTGCTGGAACCTGCTCTAAGGCCAAGAGGGGAGAGGCCCAGGTTAGCATGGGGGAGGCTGCTGCTAACCCGACACCTTTTAGCAGAGTGCGCCGCTTGAGACGGCGTGCCAGAATAGAAGTAAACGGATCACCTGCAGCAGTCAGCCTAACTTCATTGGAGGCAAGAGGAGCGGTTTTCTCTTTACATTTATTGCTCCTTATTTTCATGTTGCCTCCTTAAATTCTTGGCCTTGATGCGCTGAGTTACCAGTATTCCGCAATATTAGACAGCTGTAGTAGTTATTATGAATTTTTTGCGTTTAGCTTTGCAGACTTTAGCAAAATTAAAGGCATCACTTCAGTATCCTTGAAAACTGATACTGCCAAGTAATGGGTTGAAGATCTTAGCACGGGAATGCCTTCCTCTACCCAGCCTTGGTCCCCAATGGCTTTAGTAATAAAGGTAGGGCGGGGAAGCGGAGCGCATCCCGCCCTATGTGCTTCCAACTTCAAGATAAGGTAGGGAAAATCCTACTACCTAACTCTTTCCTGGGAAGCTAGAAGCGAGTCTGATTGATAAATCGAGCGCTTAGCAATCTATCGTTTAAATTTGAGCCGCCCTAGAAACTTTGATGCGGTGGAGAATGTCAAACCCGTCGGCTGGCAGAGCCAGGCCCTGGGACGGGTGAGAAATAGCCGCCGATGGGGCGTATTCTGGTAGCGGGTCAGGTTCTATCAGGCTATTCCGTTGAGAAAGCCAGACCATCAGTTTAATCTTCCAAGCATTAATGTCCTAAGAAATAATATAAAGAGGAGCGCTTTGATGATCCGAGTAGAAGCGGTGACAAGAACTTATGGCGACTTGGTCGCGGTTGATCAAGTGTCCTTCCAGATTGGCCAGGGGGAAATCGTCGGCCTGCTGGGCCATAATGGGGCGGGTAAAACCACCATCATGAAAATGTTGACCGGCTATTTGGAGCCCACCAGCGGTTCCATCGAAATAGATGGTTTGGATATTGCTACCTGCCGGGAAGCTGTGCAAAGCCGCATTGGCTATCTGCCAGAAAACGATCCGCTTTATCCCGAGATGACGGTCATCGACTATCTGGATTATTCGGCTTCCCTGCACGGGGTTCCAACGGGAGAGCGGGACGGGAAAATCAGGGAAGCCATCGCCAGTACCGAACTATCCCTCAAGGCGGCGGATACTATCGGCACCCTTTCCAGAGGTTATCGCCAGCGGGTCGGGGTGGCGCAAGCGATTTTGCATACTCCCCGCTTGCTTATTCTTGACGAGCCCACGAACGGCTTGGACCCTACCCAGGTGCAGCATATGCGGGAGTTAATCCGTACCTTGGCGAAACGAGCCACGGTTATCCTCTCTACCCACATCCTCCAGGAAGTTCAAGCCATCTGCGATCGGGTCATTATTATCCGTAATGGCCGTAAGGCGCTGGATGCCACCATGGATGAATTACAAGCGGGCAGGCGGTTACTGGTGGCCGTTGATGCGGAGCCAGAGCGAGCCCTCGATGTGCTCAAAGCAGTGAAGGGCATTCAATCGGTGGAGCGGATAGAGGAAAGAGGGCCAGGCCATCGCTACGCCCTGGATCTGGCTGGCCGGGACGAGTTGACTGTTACCGCACCCCGGGTAGCTAGCCAGATTGCGAACGCAGGCTGGAAGCTCTACGCTTTGCAACCCGAGAGTCGGAATTTGGAAACTCTCTTTGGTGAAATATCAGCCCAGGATGGGAGGTAACCAGGATGGGAAATATATTGAGAATCGCCCGTAAGGAATTTGCCGGTTTCTTCTCCTCGCCCACTGCCTTTATTTTTCTCGGTGCTTTTCTGGCAGTGATCTTGTTTATTTTTTTCTGGGTGGAGACTTTCTTTGCCCGTAATATTGCTGATGTGCGGCCCCTTTTTGAATGGATGCCTTTATTGCTGATTTTCCTGGTGGCAGCCATCACCATGCGGATGTGGTCGGAAGAGCGGCGTACGGGTACGTTGGAATTTTTGTTGGCCACGCCGGTAAAAAGTTACCAGTTTGTGCTTGGTAAGTTTCTCGCCTGCCTAGGACTGGTGGCTGTGGCATTGCTGCTCACCCTGCCGTTGCCCTTGCCCGTAAGCTTCCTTGGTCCCCTGGATTGGGGACCGGTATTGGGGGGCTATGTAGCTACCCTGTTTCTAGCGGCAGCCTATGGGGCCATCGGATTATTTGTGAGCGCCCGTTCGCCGAACCAGATCGTGAGCTTGATCCTAACCACGGTGGTCTGCGGCGTTTTTTATTTGTTGGGCTCTGATGCTTTAACGGGGTTGTTCGGCAATCGGGTCTCGGAGTTTCTTCAATTGCTGGGCTCCGGCTCGCGTTTTGACTCTATTACCCGGGGCGTGATTGACCTGCGGGATCTTTACTATTATTTGAGCCTAGTCGGCATATTTCTCACCCTCAATGTTTTTGTCTTGGAGTGGCTGCGATGGGCGGGCAACCCTACTAACCCTACCCATCGGCGCTGGGGTCTTGTAACAGGGCTGTTCGTGGCTAATTTTCTGACCGCTAATTTGTGGCTCGCGCCCCTGGGTGGGGTCCGGGCCGATGTGACCCAAGGTAACGTCTATTCTATCTCTGAAGCGACCCGGGGTTACCTAGCGCAATTGCAAGAGCCTATGTTGATTCGTGGCTATTTTAGCGCCCAAACCCATCCCTTGCTGGCGCCCTTGGTGCCGCGCCTGCGTGATTTGCTGGAAGAATATGCGGTGGCGGGTGAAGGCCGGTTGCGGGTGGAGTTTATCGATCCCCGGGAGCATCCGGAACTGGAACAGGAAGCCAACGAGAAGTACGGTATTAAGCCGGTACCCTTCCAGTTTGCAAGCAAATATCAATCCTCGGTAGTCAACTCTTACTTCGATATTTTGATCCAGTACGGGGATCAGTATCAGGTGTTGGATTTTCGGGATCTCATCGAGATCAAGGTGCAGGGACAAACTGATCTCAGTGTGGATTTGGGTAATCCCGAGTATAGCTTGACTCAAGCTATCAAGAAGGTGCTCTATGCTTATCGAAGTGCAGGCAATCTATTCGGAAATATCCCCTATCCAGTGCGCTTCAAGGGGTATATCTCAGGGAATAAAAAACTACCAGAAGTGCTCCAGACGCTCCGTCAGGATTTGGATGCAGTACTGGATGAATTGCAACGGGAGTCAGGAGGCAAGTTAACCGTTGATATTCGCGATCCAGAGGCTGATGGGGGCGCTCTTGCCCAGCAAATTGAGAGCGAGTTTGGTTTTCGTCCCATGGCTGCTAGTTTGCTTGATAGCAATACCTTTTGGTTTTATATGACCCTTGAAGGAGGGAAGCGCATCATCCAGGTACCTCTGCCGGAAGAATTTAAAAAGGCCGGGCTTGAACGCAGTCTCAATGCCGCGCTCAAGCGTTTTTCCCAAGGTTTTCTGAAGACCGTAGCTTTGCATACACCGCCCGCAACGCCCTCTCTGCCCCAGCTTGGTATGATGGGTGGAGGCGGTAAGCGCTTCAATTTGTTGCGGGACACCCTAGCGGAAGAACACAATGTTATTGCCGCCGATCTTAAGGATGGACAGGTGCCTTTGGATGCCGATTTATTACTGCTGGCGGCTCCGGAGACGCTGGATGAGAAACAATTGTTTGCCGTGGATCAGTTCTTAATGCGAGGCGGCACCGTGGTAATGGCTACAGCGCCCTTTACAGTCGATACCCAACAGGCATTGGCCGCCAAGCCCCACAGCTCAGGGCTGAAAGACTGGTTAGCCCATCAGGGCTTAGTATTTGAAGAACAAATGGTGCTTGACCCACAAAACGCGGCCTTTCCTATTCCGGTAGATCGGAATATTGGAGGCTTTGTGGTGAAGGAGACACAGTTGGTGGATTATCCCTACTTTGTGGATATCCGCAGTGACGGTATGCCTCAGGATAATGCCATCACAGCCGGTCTTAATCAGGTCACGCTAACCTGGGCTTCTCCCATTGCTGTCGATTCGCAGAAAAATGAGGGACGTAAGGTCATCCCCTTGTTGGAGAGTTCGGAACGATCCTGGACCTCCGATAGCCTTAATATCCAGCCTGATTTCCGTGCCCACGGCCAACTGGGCTTTCCCGTTGGTGAAAACCCGGGCAGGCGGTTGTTGGGGGTGGCGGTGGAAGGCCGTTTTGATTCCTTTTTTAAGGATAAACCTTCGCCTTTAATGGCCGCGGAAGAAGAACCGGACGCCGGTAAGGAGAAAAAGGCGGCGGGCTCTCAAGAAGATGAGGCCCAGAGCAAAGAGAAGCCGGAGCCGGTGATTGCGCGGGTGATTGAACGCTCGCCTGAGTCGGCTCGTATTATTCTGTTTGCTTCTAATAGCTTCCTTAGCGATGAAATGCTGGATCTGGCTGCCGCCGGGTTGGGTACGCATTATCTTAAACCCGTCGAGCTGGCGGAAAACGCGATTGATTGGTCCTTGGAAGATCGAGGTTTACTCGCTATTCGTGGCCGAGCCCAATTCTCGCGTACGCTTTATCCCCTGGAGCGGGAGGCTCAAGTATTCTGGGAGTACCTCAACTATGGCCTTGCCCTGTTGGGGCTGCTGTTGGTGTGGCTGTTTCGCAGGCAAGCCAATCGGCGGACTCGGCAGCGCTATGCAGGCATATTGGGTGAAACCAGATAAGCGGAGAGAATAAGCATGAAAAAGTGGATTATCATTTTGAGCGGCCTGCTATTAGCCCAATTGGTTTTGGCAGTGGCGGTCAACCTGATGAGCGAGGATTACAATGCCTTTGAGCCGCAAGAGTCGCTACTCGCTTTCGATGTTAAGGCGGTGGAAGGTTTGCAGATTGAAGATGGGCAGAATAGCTTGGTGCTCAAGCAACAAGATGACCAATGGCGGTTGCCGGAAAGCGGGGACTTTCCGGCTGACCAGGACGCCGTGGAGCGGTTGCTAGACGAGCTTGCCGGGTTGGAGAGGGGCTGGCCGGTGGCGACTACCCCAGAGGCAGCTAAGCGCTTTAAGGTGGACAAAAATGCCTTTGAACGGAAGCTGACGCTACTGGGAAAAGATGAAAGCGAGGTGGTGCTCTATGTGGGCACTTCGCCTGGATTTCGCAAGGTCCATGTTCGGCCCGCAGGGGAAGAGGCGGTTTATGCCGTAGTCTTTAATACCTGGGAGGCGAATGCTAAGGCTAGCGACTGGATTGACAAGGATATTCTCAAGTTGGATGCTAATCAGGTAATTCGGCTGGAAATGCCAGATTTCGTCCTGGAACGGGATGGCGAAGTGCTGAAGGTAGCCGATCTGGGCGCGGAGGAAGAAACCAAAGAGGAAGAAGCCCGTGCCTTGGTGGATAAGCTGGCCGATCTTCGCATCCAATCCCTGTTGGATTCCGAGGTGGAGTCGGAGTATCAACAAGCTGAGCCTGAACTGGAGATTAAACTAGTCCGTGAATCTGGCGATCCTCTGATTTATCGTTTCTTCAAGTCCGAGGAAGAAGCTTATTACCTGCTTAAGCGTTCAGATTGGGAGCCCTATTTTAAAGTCGCCGCGTTCGTCTTAGAGCCGATTAAAGAAATAGGGCGGGAAAATCTGGTGCAGGCTAAGACAGAAGAGACGCCAAAGGAAACCGCCGAGAGCAATGCTTCTGCCGAAGCAGGAATGGTTACACCGGAGGTAAAGGAATGATAAAAGTGTTAAATGCTCCTACAATAAACTACAAGTAGATGTTTTTAGGGAATTGAAAAATGCATAGATATCGGATGATTTTGTTATTGCTAGTGGTGCTTTTTGCATTACCAGCCCAGGCTCTTGAGAAAGGTGGCGTTGAGAGTCTGCGGCAGACGGGCAAAGCCTTTGCCGCCGTGGCCCGTGAAGTATCGCCCTCAGTGGTCTTTATTCAGGTGGAGAGTATCCGTGAGGAGCAGGGCTCGCAGGCGTTTCCTCCACCCTTTGGCGATGAGTTTTTCAGGCGCTTTTTTGGCGAGCCCTTTTCGCCCCGGGGCGAGGCGCCTAGGGGCCACCAGCGCCGTGCCGTCGGTCAAGGATCAGGCTTCATTTTTTCATCGAAAAAGGGCTTGCTGTCGGATAAGACTTATATTCTGACTAACAGCCATGTAGTGGAAGACGCTGACAAAATTCGGGTCCAATTTCAAGATGATCGTGAGTTCGAGGGTGAAATCGTAGGAACCGATCCCAAATCGGACATTGCGGTTATCGAGATCGCCGCCGGTGGACTTCCGGCCCTGAAATGGGGTGATTCCTCCAAACTTCAAGTGGGGGAATGGGTGGTAGCCATGGGCAATCCCTTTGGCTTGAGCCATACTCTGACCGTTGGCGTGGTGAGCGCCACGGGCCGCACTAGTTTAGGTATCAGCGATTACGAGGACTTCATTCAAACGGATGCCGCCATCAATCCTGGCAACTCCGGCGGTCCACTGGTAAATCTGAACGGCGAAGTGGTGGGTGTTAATACCGCTATCTTCAGCCGCAGCGGGGGCTATATGGGTATAGGATTTGCCATTCCCAGCAAGCTGGCCAAAGTTATCGCCAATCAGCTCATTGAAACAGGCGAAGTGACCCGGGGTTATTTGGGGATTGTCATTCAGCCCCTGACGGCGGAGCTGGCGGAATCCTTCAATATGGAGCAGTCCCAGGGTATTCTTGTTGCCCAGGTATCGGAGGACTCGCCTGCGAAAAAGGCAGGACTCAAACAAGGGGACGTAATTGTCGGTTATCAGGATAAGCCGGTTAAAGATATTGGCAGTTTCCGTAACCGGGTTGCGCTTACCGCGCCTGGTAGCCACGAAACTCTTACTATTATTCGCGATGGTAAGCAGCAGAAGGTGAAAATCACTATTGGTGAACTCAGCCAAGAGCAAACGCTTACCGAGGCACCTACCCAAAGTGCGGAAGAATTGGGGTTGGCAGTTCAGACCTTGACTCCGGAGTTAGCAAAACAATTTGATGTCAAAGCGGGCGAGGGTGTGGTCGTCACTGGGGTTGAGCGTGGTTCCATCGCCGCCATGGCGGGGATCAGGACGGGTAACGTGATTCTCCAGATCAATCGTAAGCCGATCCATAGTGCGAAGGAATTCAATCGTGCAATCCAGGAAAGCCAGGAGGGTAAGCGTGCTTTGTTGCTGATTCGCTCAGGCAATATGCAACATTACGTTGTGCTGCGCTGGTAGCGCTTTCCTGCTTAGCTGTGCTTATTGAAGAGTTGGGTAGCCTGTAAATTGCCCCCGGTTTTGCCGGGGGTACTGCAGCAGCCATAATGAGTAGGAGATGAGCTAATGAAAGCAACGGCTGAATTACAAGTAATTCCGATCGGGAGTGAGACCTCCGTCAGGGCAGAGATTTCCCGTGTGATTGAAGTACTCCAAGAGCATGATTTTATTTTGGAAACTCATGCCTCGGGAACGAATATTGAAGGGGAACTCGAAGATATCCTCAGCATCGTCAGGCAAATACATGAGACGCTACATAGGGAAGGTGCCGTTCGACTCATCAGTTATCTAAAACTAGAAACCCGCACCGATAAGATTCCAACCATCGCTGGTAAACGGCTTTAACAGCGGTTTAATCGGTATCTAATTAGGGTAAACCCCCGGCTTTGCCGGGGGTAATGTACTGGTTGGAAGTGCGGAATGTCTTTAACCTTGCTTTAGCAGATTGCGAAGGTCAATAAGGGCAGCGTTGGCTGCGGCTAAATAAGAGGCTAATACCAGGGAGTGGTTAGCTAGCATGCCAAAACCGTCACCGTTGAGTATCATCGGACTCCAAATAGTTCTCTGGGAATTTTCTAGGCCGCGAATAACCTGCGCGAGGCTCACCTCGGCGTTTTTATCCTGCAGGACATGCTCGAATTCAACTCGCAGAGCATGAAGGAAGTGCACCAGTGCCCAGGCAGCCCCCCGGGCTTCGTAAAAAACGTCGTCGAGTTCCCACCAGGAGGTTTTGACCCGGACCTCGCGGGGCTCAGGCTTGGCTGATCGGCCTTGTCGATCCCCCGCCAGGTTAACATTAAATTGCATCTCCCCCACAGCGGCGGCTAGACGCTGGGTTAACCCCCCTAGTCGCTTTTCCACTACTTCCAGGTAGGAGCGTAGGTTATCCGCGCGGACGAAGAACTGGCCATCATTTTCCTTGTCGTCCGAGAGCCGTTTTAGATAACGGAGCAAGGCCTTGTTGCCCTTCCGGTATTGACTTTCCGTAGAGGGGAGTATCCAGGACTCCGAGTTGAAATTAAATTGGGGATCGGCAATCTGCAAGTCTTTGTCCTCAAGGGATTGGGTTTGGGCGCGGGAGAAATCGTTGCGTAGGTTACGGACAAAGTCCCGTAACTGGACTAATACGCCGAATTCCCAATTGGGGACATTATCTAGGTAGACTCCGGGGGGGAAAACATCGTTACTAAGATAACCGCCGGGTTTTTCCAGCAAAACGTTGGCGACATGAATTGCTGCGGTTGTAGCGATAAATCCAGCAGGCAAGTCTTTCTGCTTATCTTGGGGCAGGCCTATTTCCCTAGCCATTTCTTCGGCCATTACCTTGGTTACATCTTCGGTATGGGCGTGACCCTCAAAAGCTGCTGGCTCGAATGACCACAGGATACCTAGAATCACTACGACGACCATATAGGTCGCCAGGGCAAGACCAATTGTCCAGAGAATCCCTTTTTCCTTCCAGGTCCGGGGACGGTACAGCCAGGCCAGGCGACGAACGCCTTCCTTAGATTTGTGCGCAATAGAACTTGTCACGCTCATAGTATTATCCTTGAGTTGTTCATTTATATTTTAATGCTCGTTAGCCTCTTTATCCGATATTCATCCATACCCCTGCAGGTTTCTTCAAAGATAGGATTTTGCATGGATAAAGCCAGGGAGTAAATGAAAGCTCTTCGTCATTAATAGATACGAGAAGCATGTATTGCTTATTATGCAATATAATATCTAAGTTATAGAAGGTAATTAAGGAAATGTATATAGGAATGTATGGAGCTCGCTTTAGCAGGGATGGACGGCAAGGAGACCAAAAAACCTTCATTTCCTTTGGAATTGGCTTTATTCAGGTGTTATTTTTTCTAAAGGAAAACTTGACTCTCTTTTGCCGTTAGTCAATTAAACCTTATGGCATGGTTTTTTCGTTATTTACCATAAAACTATGGTGGATGATGATTTCCTAGATTGGAATTAAATAGGAAATCATTTTTTAAAACGCTATCGGGGTTAATAAAATTAATGTATCAAAAAGTATTCCGTCTCGTCAAAATTGGACTTGAAAAACAAGTTCCGGCGTTAGGGCTTGGGGTTTTTCGTATTTTTTTGGGTTTGGTTATTTTTCAAGAAATCGTTTTTCTCTATTATTTCCGCCATCTTATTTTTGATACTATTCCTTTTATTGACGTCGCTTCGCCTTCCATTTATTTTTTTCTAATTCTATGGGGTATTAATACCCTTTTTTTAACGGTGGGTTACCATACGCGTCTCGCTGCTATTGTCAACTATTTTTTCTGGGTGATCTTTACCGCCTTTACCCCTATGTGGCGAGATTTTGATGGAGGGTTTGATCAGTTTATGATTGGATCGGGTTTTCTTCTTATTTTCTTGCCCACGGAAAGAGCACTCTCCTTAGACAATCTTAAAGTAAGGCTTAAATGTTTTAAATCAGGATTACACTATGATCCTGTTAGCACCGTTTCTGTCCTTAGCTATTATCTTCCTCTCGCTATCTCTTTAGGATTCATTTACTTTGATTCGGCCGTTCATAAATTATTTGCGGAGCATTGGCGTAATGGATTAGGGGCATGGTTACCTTTGACGATGCCTTATTATATTTCCGCGATCGATATGACGTGGTTTTTGAATCAAGAGATTCTGCAAAAAGTTATTGGTTATTTAATTATAATTTTTGAATTTATTTTTATTTTTACTTTTTATCTCCGGTCTTTTCGGGTGCCTTTGATGATTACGGGGATCTCTCTCCATAGCGGTATTATTTTATCCCTTAATATTTATCCTTTTGGCTTCGGAATGTTGGTTTATTACTTTTTGATGGTTCCTTTTTCATGGTGGCAGGGCTTAAAGGAAACATTACAGCTTAAGACGCCAAAATTGGTTGTTTTCTATGATCAACAATGCCCACTTTGCAATCGCACCAGAATTATTATAGAGCATTTTGATGTTTTTAAGGCTATCAATTTTGAAGGACTGCAAAAGCATGCAAGAAAATATCCTGAACTGAATAACATTTCTGAAGAACAATTGCTAAAAGACATTTATGCTCTTGATCAAAAAGGGCATCTGTACGTGGGTATAGACGCCTATCGGCAAATTTTATTGAAAATGAAATATCCTGCTCTTGCAGGAATTTTTATAAGAATTCCAGGAATTTATCATTTTGGGAAAAAAATATATCGGCGAATTGCTGATCAGCGTACTCGGCTTGCCTGCGATGAGAGCTGCTTTGTTTCTTCAGAAAACACCCTGCAGGAAACATATAGCTTCAAAAAAATTTATGAATATTATGCTGGAACAAAAAAACAACGCTCTAATCGTATTACCAAGTTTCTAGTATTGGTTATTTTTTTGCAGCTAAATAGCACGATCCACTATGGAATATTTTATCGCCTCAACGAGCATGGAACAGAAAGCGAGATCGGTCAAATTTTATCGCCGATAAGCAATGCAGTATTATTTCTGTCCCATGCCTTTTTAGGAATAACGCCGCATGCGCTTTATATGCACGATCATTTTCAGGGTTATAACCACATTTTGGCACTTACCTACAAAAATGAACTGGGACAAGAGCAATGGCTTCCCTTTGTAAACAGGGAAGGACGGCTAGTTGCACCAAACTGGGGAAGAGTTCAATCCATGTGGGCGAATGTGGCAGTAACTCCTCATATAGAACAAAAACGCCTTTATAAATTTATTAAAAAAATTACTGCTTTTTGGGGTAAGAATCTAGGTTTAGATTTACAAGATACTGAATTTATCATAAAAATGAAGCGAATAAATGTTCCTGTGCACTGGGAAAGTAATCTGCGTAATAAGAATATAAATCGGCCGTGGGTAAATATTGGCAGAGTAGTTTGGCGCGAGGGTGTAGCAAGCATAGAGGTACAGGATGTTAAACTTGAGTCATTATAGAAAATAGATGGCGGTTTATTACTTATGGGATTTTAATATGAAAAAAGCAGTTTTTTTTACATTACTATTGGGGTTATGTTTAGTGGCTACGCTTGGAGCTTGTGCTGAAAAGTTATCGTCTTATGAAGTAGCTGAAAAATTTTGGACGGCGGTAAAAATGAATGATGTTAAAACCATTCATACATATATTTTGACAGAATCCTTAAATAAAGAAGATTTAATATCTTCGTTGTTGCCTATCACTAATTTTAAATTAGGTAAAGTTATTATTGATGGAGATCAATCTTGGATTGAAACTACCGTGACTGTAAGTAATGAACGTCCGGTGACTATCCCCCTTGATACTGTGCTTGCCAAGGAAAACGGTTACTGGAAGGTACGCTATGATGAGACTGTGAAAATGTTGTCTGAAGCGAGTGAGCTGGCACAGGCCTTGGAGGGGTTTGGAGTCATGACTGAACAGTTTTCAAACAAAATTGATCAATCCCTTGATGAATTACAACGTTCCTTACCTAGGGTCCAACGTGAGTTGAAGTCTATCGAAGAGAAGCTAAAAGCGGCACTTCCTGAAATTCAAAAACAGATGGAAGGCTTCGCAAAAGAGTTACAGGATTTATTCAAATCCCTGGAACAGACACCGCCACCTGAGAAAGAGCAAGCGATATAGGTGGCGGTTTGATTGATGTAGGCATCTTTTTCGCGGAATTTATCTTCTTTTTTTAGAAGGCAGTGTGGGCTGGATAACTTTACTTCCTGCACTGGCAGCGATTTTAATAGGAATCTGGAAAAGGGAGGTTATTCTCTCTCTGCTGGTAGCCCTTTATCTCTCCGAAACCTTACTTGCTGGAAACAATCCTGCGCTGGGATTTATCGGATTATTAGAACGTATTACCGCTGTATTTCAAAGTCAGAGTAATACCCAAATCCTGCTGTTCAGTATACTAGTGGGAGCGCTATTAATTTATATGAATCAGTCAGGTGGAGTCAGTGCTTGTGTTCAAGCACTGACTCGTGTGGGTTTTACGCAGACACCACGCCGTGTGGGACTCCTCACTGCTTTCGTTGGAGTCGCTATTTTTATCGAGAGTAATATGAGTATGTTGGTTGCGGGAATACTGTCACGGCCATTATTTGATAAATTTCGGATGAGCCGTGCCCGGCTGGCTTATTTTGTGGATTCTACTTGTGCGCCGGTGTCTATTTTGATATTGCTCAATGGGTGGGGGGCCTATTTATTAGGATTACTGACAGAGCAGGGATTTTCTGAGCCCATTACTATTTTGGTAATGAGTATACCGCTCAACTTCTATGCCCTTATTACTTTAGCTTTGGTTTTTTATACTGCCATTGTACAGCGTGTTTATGGGCCGCTACGGTCTTCAGAAAAGCGCCGGGGAGAAGATATTAAGGAGGAACCTATTGCCCCTACGAGAGTAAGATATATGTTGCTGCCATTGTTGGTTATGGTGAGCGCCGTTTTGTTTTTCCTCGGCTATACCGGGAATGGCGATTTATTGGCGGGTTCGGGATCGAGTGCCATTTTTTGGGGTACAGCTTTGGCTACGCTAGTAGCCTATTTTTTATTACTTAAAGATAGAGTTTTCTCCCATCAGAAGCTCATTACGTTAGGCTTTGAGGGAATGGGAAAACTTCTGCCGGTAGTCACCACGGTATTGTTGGCACTTGCTTTAAGCGCTAGCATGGGCGTTCTGGGAACGGGGAAATTCGTGGCTCAAATAGTAGGATCGTCCCTGCCTCCTCCCCTTATTCCAGTATTGGTTTTTATAGCAGCAGGACTGATATCTTTTACCACGGGCACCTCATGGGGTACGTTTGGGATAATGATTCCCATTGCATTACCTCTTGCCCAAGCTGCCGAATTACCTCCAGCCTTGATATTGTCTGCTCTTTTGGGGGGCGGGGTTTTCGGCGATCATTGTTCTCCCATTTCTGATACTACCCTTATTTCTTCATTAGCAGCAGGTTGCGATCATCTTGAGCACATTCAGACCCAGCTTCCCTATGCCTTGAGCGCAGCAGGGGTAACCCTCTTACTTTACTTTGTTACTACCTGGCTACTGTGGTGAACAGATGCGAAATCCAAATTAACGGCTCCAGTTTGTTATAGTGATGCTTTGAATAAATTTTCTGCTGCTATTTGAACCTAGTCGTCGCAATTTAGTCCCGTCGTGACTAGGGTAATGAGATTAACCACGTTAAGGTAGCTATATTGGGAAGGTGTTTTATTTGCTTTCAAAAATTCTTGTTGGCCCCAAACATCAGATCCCAACCAAACATTCCAATCGCTTAATAAGACGGCGTAAATTAGCTTTCCTGGGAGTATTTATAATATTCATTGGCTTAGCGAAAAGTTATCCTAGAAGGGGGGCTTGACTGTGATATTTTTTCGGATCGTACCGTTGGCACCGTTTACTATCATTAATTTTGTGGCTGGTGCCTCCCACATTAAAATTCGAGATTACTTCATTGACTCGCTGCTGGGGATGGCGCCTGGAATATTTGTTATGGTTTTCTTTGTTGAGGGTTTAATGGCTGCCTTGTATAAACCTGGGATGCTCAGTTCTATTTTTTAATTTTATTCGGTTTCTTGCCGCTTGTTATCACCATTTTTGGGAGATATTGGTTGCGGTGGGAGAAAGCCGAAAGAAAAGAAAAAATCTAATGTCTAATATTTAATGCGGTTTGCGACTTATAATATCAGCAGCTGTATTGGCACGGACCGCCGTTTCGATCCTGCCCGAACAGCTTCCGTCATCCGATCTCTCAAGGCCGATGTGCTTGCTTTGCAGGAAGTTGAACATCGCTCGATAAAGGGTCAGGATTTGCTGGATTATCTTGCCCATCAAACTGGGTTAAGGGCTATTCCGGGTCCAATATTTTTGCGGCGTTCGCTGCGTTATGGTAATGCTTTATTAACGCGCACAGAATGGCTAAAGGTTCAGCGCCATGAATTGAGCGTCCCGCGGCGTGAGCCTCGTGGGGCTATTGATGTAAATCTCAAATGGCAGGGGCAAAAAATCCGGGTAGTAGCCACCCATTTAGGATTGAGTGCGCGGGAGCGCAGCTTTCAAGTACAACAGCTACTCAACTTGGGGCTTACCCCAGATGGAGAGCGCACAGTGCTTATGGGAGATTTCAATGAATGGTGGCCTTGGAGTCGGAGCCTGCATCGGCTACGGGGTGAATTTGGCTGTTTTTCCAATCTTCCTTCTTTTCCTGGTTGCTACCCCATCCTTGCGCTTGATCGGATTTGGCTCCATGGCTATCAACGTTTATTAGCCTTGGAAGTGGAGACTTCCTCGCTGGCGCGAGTAGCCTCCGATCATCTTCCTCTCAAAGCGGTGGTGGAATGGTAGGGGTCTAGAGGAGGGGCTATTTTTAGCCTTTGGCTCCGGGCACTTTGCTAGCCACGGATTCGTAAACACCGAATATCTGACTAGGTTTTTCCTTCTCTACCGCATCATAGTAAAGAGAATGGAGCTTGAAGTCCGCGGGTGGGTCAAGCTGTTCCCCTTCCACCAAAATGTCAAAGGGTTCCCCGCCTAGTATTCGCAGGGCATGGGTTAGATAGAGGCGGTTAAGCATTTGAGCAGCTAATAATGTTTTTAAAACGCCAGGGCCAGCAACCGAATAAATGGTGGTAAACCCTTCTTGTCCTAGCGCCGCGATCAACTTTTGACCTTCCACGAGTAATCCCGTACCTGCCGTAATTATCTGGATGCCTTTCGCTTTGAGTTCCTGGGCTCGGAGCTGGTTTGCCTCCGAGCCAGTCGCAACATAAAGGGGGCGATTGGCCTTTAACAAGGCCTCGGGAATGGGAATATTCAAGCTATCACTTACGATTACGATGGCAGGCTGGGGAGCAAGTCCTTGCGATTGACGCCATTGGATAAGATCTGCATAAGCGGGTTGCTCGCTGATCGGTAGGATGTCCTGGGCTACATTCTGTGCAAGCTGGCGAATGTAACGGCCGCTGGTGAGCAGCACATCTGCTTGGGCGGCTAATTCTTGAAATAAGCGCCAATCACGGAGGTTAGCAATTGCTTTTGGAACAACAAAAGTTTTCTTTTGTGGGTGTTCTAATGAAATCCGCCCCTCCATGCTAGCGATAAAATTGCTATAGACAAAGGGTTGTGAGGATGTTCCTAATTTATGTAATTGCTGATTGAGATAAAGTCCCTTTAGGGCTACGGATTCTACCGGGGTCGGAAACAATCTTAGAAGTTTATTTCTGGGGCTATTTATGCTATCCATTTAATATTGCTCTATTTGCAATTGAATATAAAAGTATGGTTTTGTGGATTTCTGGCTAGCGTGGTGCTTGAAAGTAAAGAACAAGGAGGGAGAAATGACTAAAAACGAGGAACTTATAGATAAGCTTTGCACTGAACTACAGCAACTATATACAGAGCTAGAGAAGGTAAAAACTGTTTCGGAAGAAAACTGCGGCAGAAGCATTACAGACAATATAAAAATGAAAGGTGTTAACTCTACTATAAGCAAAAATAAGAATCTTAGAAAGGTAAAATCAGTAAGATAGCATGTTACCGAGGAAGCTTTAATCATTAAGTTAATGGGAACGGGGTAGAAGCAATCTTCTTTAAGGCGGATAAACGGTTGCATCCGTGCTTGCATAGGAGAGATTTCGTAATAGTTTGGGTTAGGGGTTGGCAGCATTTATACGCTAATTTTATATCTATGATTTTGTTCATTTTATGAATAACGATACTTTAGAGGGCCAATACTGGCATGCTCGAGACTTAAAGGAAGTCTTGCAGCGATTAGACGTTCATCCAGAACAGGGGCTGACTTTGGAAACCGCCAAGGAAAGGCTGGCGACTCATGGCAAAAACACTATCCAAGAAGCTACTCGGCGTTCTGTATGGCGCATGATATGGGGCCAATTCAGAGACTTTATGGTCATCGTCCTGATCGTGGCAGCGGTCGTTTCGGGTATTGTCGGTGAACCTCGGGATGCCATTGCAATTGTAGTGATTGTGGTGTTGAACGCGATCGTGGGTGCATTTCAGGAATATCGCGCGGAACGGGCGGTTGCTGCTCTGAGAAGGATGGCGTCGCCCGATGCCCAAGTGTGCCGAAATGGAGAGATTCGAACTATACCTGCCACTGAGTTAGCGCCGGGTGATATTGTGTTGCTAGAAGCGGGTAATGTGGTCCCGGCGGATCTCCGTCTTTTGAAAACTTCCAATCTCAGAATCGATGAGGCGGCGCTTACGGGGGAGTCTCAAGCCGTTCAGAAAACCCCCGAGACTCTGAGTGAAAATGAAGTCCCCTTGGGGGACCGTTTTAATATGGCTTATAAGGGCACGTTTGTCAGCCATGGCCATGCTACAGGTATCGTGGTGGCGACCGGTATGGAGACTGAGTTGGGCCAAATCGCCGCCCTGTTACAGCAAGAGGAAGGCGTTAAAACGCCTCTCCAGCAACGTTTAGCTCACTTTGGGCAGAGGTTGGCTGTTGGCGTGCTTATTGTTTGCGGGGTTATTTTTGTCACCGGTCTGCTGCGGGGCGAGGAAGGGGTCTTAATGTTTCTAACCGCGGTAAGCTTGGCGGTAGCCGCCATCCCGGAAGCTTTACCGGCGGTTGTTACCGTGTCTCTGGCTATGGGGGCTCGTAAGATGAGCCGTCGGAATGCTTTGATTCGGCGTTTGCCCGCCGTGGAAACACTTGGCTCGGTGACCTATATTTGTACTGATAAAACCGGCACGTTGACTGAGAACCGGATGACTGCAGAGGGTTTTTGGGTAGCCGGCGAATATCAGCATGAAATTCCACCTCTAGCTTCGGAATCTCCTCCCTGGAATCGGCTGGCCCAAGCCTTGGCCCTCTGTAATGAGGTAATGTTTGATAAAGAGCAGGGCGTGTGGGGAGATCCCACCGAAGTCGCCCTTTATCAGGCAGCCCATGAGGCGGGTTATAAGCGGCAGTCCCTGGAAAAGAAGCTACCCCGTATAGGCGATATCCCTTTTGACTCTGACCGTAAGCGGATGACGACTGTGCATCGAGTCTCAGAGCGTGAGGCGATTGCCTTTATCAAGGGAGCGCCAGAGAAAATCTTGTCCCGTTGCTCCCGGATGCAAATGGCTAATGAGGTCGCCGAGGTGGATAGGGACATTTTGCTGAGGGAAGCAGAACGCCTTGCGGAGCAAGGCTATCGAGTGCTTGCCATGGCGTTCCGGTCCCTTACAAACATCCCGGTGGAATGGACGCCGGAAACCCTGGAAAAGGATCTTATCTTTCTGGGACTGGTGGCCTTGATTGATCCACCCCGCAAAGAGGCCTTTAGGGCGGTGGCTGATTGCATCTTGGCGGGTATTACCCCGGTAATGATTACGGGAGATCATCCGGGAACCGCACGAGCTATTGCTGTTCGATTGGGGATTGATAAGGAGGATGGTTGGGTGATCAAGGGCCAAGATTTGGCGCAAACCCCAGCCCCAGATTTTGCCCATCAGGTGAAGCAAATCAGAACGTATGCACGGGTCACCCCGGAGCAAAAAATTACGATTGTGAAGGCGTTGCAAGATGAGGGAGAGTTTGTGGCTATGACCGGCGATGGTGTCAATGATGCGCCTGCTTTAAAAAGGGCCGGGATCGGGGTGGCCATGGGCCAAAAGGGAACCGATGTGGCCCGGGAAGCGGCCGATATGGTGTTGCTTGATGACAATTTTGCCACCATTGTGAGTGCGGTGCGGGAAGGGCGCCGTATCTTTGATAATATCCGCAAATTTATCAGATATACGATGACCAGCAATTCAGGAGAAATCTGGACTTTATTCCTCGCTCCTTTCCTGGGCTTGCCTTTGCCTTTGGTGCCCATCCAAATTCTTTGGATCAACTTGGTAACGGATGGACTGCCTGGCCTAGCCCTTTCTGCGGAACCTCAGGAACGGGGAGTTATGCGGCGTCCTCCCCGTCCCCCCAATGAAAGTATTTTCGCCCATGGTATGTGGCAGCATATGCTTTGGGTGGGCCTGCTGATTGGCGGATTATCTCTCTTGGCCCAAGCTTGGGCGTATCATGGAGGCGATGCCCACTGGCAAACCATGGTGTTTACCGTCTTGACTTTCTGTCAATTGGCTCATGTGTTGGCTATTCGCTCGGAGAAAGAATCCCTCTTTACCCAGGGCCTTTTGAGTAACCCATGGCTGCTTGGGGCCGTGGCAATGACGGTGGCTTTACAGTTAGCCGTGATTTACCTGCCATTTTTGAATCCCATTTTTAGAACGGCCCCCTTAACCATGGAAGAATTGGCGTTCTGTTTTGCCTTGCCCATGGTAGTGTTCGTTGCCGTGGAAATTGAAAAATGGCTGGTTCGAAAAGGCTGGATTTATGTTAATTGCGCCTCCTGATTGACGTTCGCCCTAATTGATTGCGGATGGGTCTAACCCTCGTCTCGTTACACGCATTGGTTCTGCGAGTGGCTAGCAGCATCGAAACGACCTGGGTATTGCTGGGCTAATACAGTGGGACTGCCTTGCCAATAGCAACACTTGCCCAACTACGTTAATCAATTCAATGAGCAAGAGGCAGGGACTAACTTGGTATTTCTCGCCATCCTCGGTAGACTATCGAGCCTTGTTGCGAGGTAGAGAGTAGGATGATTTTTGAGGTGAGAAAATTAAATTGTTTTTTCGCCGAAACGACTTTCCGGTATTTAAGAAGCAGCGAATAAAGGGCCATTCATTACTTTCTATGCTGATACTGCTAACCTAGCCCAAATTTGTAGTAACCATTATTTTCTAGAGGAGAACCCATGTCCATTACTTCCTTTCATCCTCCCGCCCGTATTCTTATGGGACCGGGACCGTCCGATGTGAATCCCCGTATTCTTGAGGCTATGTCCCGGCCAACGATAGGCCACCTAGATCCCGTCTTTATTGCCATGATGAATGAAATGAAGGCCCTCCTGCAATATGCTTTTCAAACCAGCAATGAACTGACTTTTCCTGTTTCTGCGCCAGGTAGTGCGGGGATGGAAATCTGTTTTGTGAATCTGCTGGAGCCAGGCGATAAGGTTGTCATCTGCCAAAATGGTGTATTTGGTGGGCGAATGAAAGAAAATGCCGAGCGTTGTGGCGCAGTTCCTATCCTTGTGGAGGATCCTTGGGGTGCGGCTGTCGATCCCAATAAGCTTGAAGAGACCCTTAAATCCCATCCAGACGCCAGGGTAGTGGCCTTTGTCCATGCGGAAACGTCTACCGGCGCTTGTTCTGATGCGAAGACGCTTGTGGAAATAGCCCATCGCCACGGTTGCTTGACGATAGTGGATACGGTGACATCGCTTGGGGGTAGTCCCGTGAAGGTAGATGAGTGGGGCATCGATGCCATTTATTCCGGAAGCCAGAAATGTCTTTCCTGTACCCCCGGATTATCGCCAGTAAGTTTTAATGAGCGGGCTGTTGAGCGGGTTCGATCTCGCCAAAACAAAGTACAAAGTTGGTTTCTCGATTTGAGTCTGGTAATGGGTTATTGGGGAGGGGATGGCAAGCGAGCTTATCACCACACCGCGCCTATTAATGCCCTTTATGGGCTCCATGAAGCGCTGGTTGTGTTACAAGAGGAAGGCTTGGAAAACGCTTGGGCACGCCACCAGCGCAATTATCAAGCCCTGCGGGCGGGTATCGAAGCGATGGGGTTGCAGTTTGCAGTTAAGGAAAAGGAGCGGCTTCCCCAGCTCAACGCAATCACTATTCCGGCAGGTGTTGATGATGCCGCAGCGCGCACCCGGTTGTTGCAAGAATATGGCCTGGAAATTGGGGCGGGTTTAGGTGAAATGGCGGGAAAACTTTGGCGTGTTGGCCTGATGGGGTATAGTTCTAATCCGCGCAATGTGCTGATCTTCCTAGGGGCTTTGGAAACGGTGCTTCATGATTTGGGAGCCGGTATCGAGCCAGGCGTTGCCGTCAGAGCCGCTCGGGCGGCTTGGTAGTTGGCCTGGAATTGGCAGCCAAGCCATTCATGGGAAATAACCGCCGACAACGAGTATCTGACTGCCTTAATTCCCCGTTCCAGGTAAGGTATGAAAATGCGGCCCGCCTTCAAACCCTATTAAACGAGGAGGGTCTCTTGGCGGTTATTTCCTTTGGCCAAGAGCATGAGACCAAAGATGCGCGTTTAGTGACGGTGGAATTGCCGGAACTGGGTGGTAACTCTACCCTGGAAGTTTGGCATACTCCCTGCTCCCCGGAAACGGGCTATGTAGGAGAAATCCGGTATAGTCGGACCGATACGGTGTTATTTGGCTATATACAATTCGAAGTAAGCCGGGTTCCAGGGATGGAACAAGCTACTTATGACGCCTATCGTGCCATCTTGGCCTGCCAGCAACACCTAGGTTATCCTTACTTGTTGCGAACCTGGAACTATTTGTCGGATATTCACCGGGAGGAAGACGGACTAGAGCGCTACCGGGCCTTTTGCCTGGGACGGCACCGAATCCTAGAGACAACTCCGGATTTTGAGCGCCATCTAGTGGCAGCTACCGCCATGGGAACCCGTACCTCCCAAGTGCTGATCTATTTCTTGGCGGCGCATGAACCCGGTTTTCGATTAGAAAATCCGCGCCAAGTGAGCGCCTTTCGCTACCCATCCCACTATGCTCCTCGTAGTCCTTCGTTTTCCCGCGCCACGTTAAAACCTTGGGGCGCTGAGGCCCATCTTTATATTTCCGGGACGGCTAGCATCGTTGGCCATGAAACCCGGCATGTAGACAACCCGCTAGCCCAGCTTGATGAAACGCTTAATAACTTGCAATCGCTGGCGGATAATGCGCGGCGTTTGCATGGATTAGCGATTCAATCGCTGGATGAATTGAGTTTGCTAAAGGTTTACTTACGTCAGGGTGTGGAGATGGCGCCCATTGTCCAATGTTTGCAGCGGCGCCTCGGTGGCAGAGTGCCAGCTTTGTTTCTCCAGGGGGATGTTTGTCGAAACGACTTATTGCTGGAAATTGAGGCCTTCCATGCGGGGATATTAGGAATTCCTGAAAAGGCGCTCGGGGGATAACGCTTACCTGAGCAGCGTCGCGTTTAATGTTCGCGACATTTTATTCTGTAAGTAATATCTCTAATAGGCGGCTGTAGATTCGGGAGAGTGTTTCCAGATCTGCCACAGCAACGCATTCATTGACTTTGTGAATGGTGGCGTTGATGGGACCAACCTCCACGACCTGTGCTCCTGTGGGAGCGATAAACCTTCCATCCGAGGTGCCGCCAGTTGTGGAAAATTCCGCATCAAGTCCAGTGATGTCCCGTACCGCCTGAGAAACCGCTGCCATCAAATTCCCTGGCATGGTGCGGAAAGGCTTTCCAGAGAGGGTCCACTCTAATTCGTAGTTCAAACTTTGCTGGGATAATACTTCCTCCACCTGCTGTTGTAACTGTTGGTGGGTAACTTCCGTGGAATAGCGGAAATTAAACAGAACTTCCACCTCCCCTGGAATGACATTAGTCGCTCCTGTTCCCCCTTGAATATTTGAGATTTGAAAGGTAGTGGGAGGAAAATCCTCATTGCCCTGATCCCATGTTCGAGCACATAGCGTGACTAATGCCGGTGCTAGGCCATGTATGGGGTTGTCGGCCAGGTGAGGGTAAGCCACATGCCCTTGAATGCCACGTACAATTAGACGGCCACCCAGCGAACCTCGGCGGCCATTTTTAATCATATCTCCAAGTTGCTTCTGGCTAGTAGGTTCTCCCACCAGGCAGTAGTCGATTTTCTCACCTCGAGCTTGCAGGGTTTCCATTACTTTGACAGTCCCATCGATTGCCGGTCCTTCTTCATCACTGGTGAGTAGGAAAGCGATTGAGCCGGCGTGTTCTGAATGGGCGTTAATAAAGCGTTCGCAGGCAGTCACCATGGCAGCAAGGCTGCCTTTCATATCAGCTGCGCCACGGCCGTAAAGCAGGCCATTACGAATCTCAGGCGTAAAGGGATTAGTCAGCCATTGGTCGGGTGGTCCCGGGGGGACCACATCGGTATGGCCCGCGAAAACAAAGAGCGGTGGTTTTTGGCCTCGCCGCAGCCAGATATTATCTACTTCTCCAAAATTCATCCGTTCACCCTGGAAACCAAGGGCCGTGAGACGTTGAGCCAGCAGCGTTTGGCAGCCGGCATCATGGGGGGTGATCGAGGTGCAAGCGATCAGCTCTTTTGCTAATGCTAGGGTAGCAGACATGAAGTTTCCGTAGTTGCCCAAGGGGAATGTCTTGGAAATTTATATATTCCGTAGAAGCTCATTGATCCCGACCTTGCTACGGGTTTTTTCGTCGACCTGTTTGACGATAACAGCGCAATAAAGGCTGTATTTACCGTCTTGAGAAGGTAGATTGCCGGGTACAACCACTGAGCCGGCGGGGACACGACCGTAGCTGATGGTATCCGTTTCCCGATCATAAATTCGGGTACTCTGGCCAATAAATACGCCCATGGAAATTACTGATCCTTCTTCTACGATGACCCCTTCCACAATTTCAGAGCGGGCGCCAACAAAGCAATTATTTTCGATAATGGTGGGTTTGGCTTGTAGGGGCTCTAATACCCCGCCAATACCCACGCCTCCGGAAAGATGGACATTTTTTCCAATTTGGGCACAGGAACCCACAGTGGCCCAAGTATCCACCATGGTTCCCTGATCTACATAGGCGCCAATATTGACATAGGAGGGCATGAGTACGACGCTGGGTGCAATAAAAGCTCCTTTGCGCACGGAAGCTGGGGGTACGACGCGAACTTCATCCTGGCGGAAGTCCCGTGAGCTGTAATCAGCATACTTGGAGGGAACTTTATCAAAATAGTTGGTATAGCCCCCTTTCATAAAAACATTATCCGATAGCCGGAACGAGAGGAGAACGGCTTTTTTAAGCCACTCATTGACTATCCACTCACCCTTTTGTTTTTCCGCCACCCGGGCCTTGCCCGTATCAAGCAGGTATAGTGCTTCTTCCACCGCATCCTTGACCAGGGTCTCTGCTTTGCGAGGGCTAATTTCAGCGCGGCGCTCAAAAGCTTCTTCAATAATTGCTTGAGAATCATTCATTACGTTACTCCATTAGTATAATTTTACAGGGCATTTACAAAATTTTTGATCCGCCACGCGGCTTCAACACATTCCTCTAGGGGCGCGACGAGAGCCAAGCGGATTCGCTGCTCTCCGGGGTTGGTGCCGTGGGCTTCCCGGGCGAGAAAACGTCCGGGAAGAGTCAAAACATTTTCTCGCTGATATAGCTGCTGGGCAAAATCAGTGTCGGGAATTGGGGTCTCCGGCCATAAATAAAAACTTGCCTTGGGTAGCGAGCAGGAAATTTCAGAGCCTAGGATTTCGAGAACTGCAGCGAATTTTTCTCGGTAGCGGTGGCGATTTTCTATCACATGGCGCTCATCATTCCAGGCAGCTATGCTAGCGGCTTGCGTTGCGGGGGGCATAGCGCAGCCATGATAGGTGCGGTAGCGCAAGAATTGTTCGATGAGGTGAGCATCGCCAGCGACAAAACCGGAGCGTAGTCCAGGTCCATTAGAGCGCTTGGAGAGGCTGTGAAATACTAAGCAGCGGCGAAAATCATCTAAGCCAGTGTGGATGGCGGCTTGCAATAGACCCGGTGGAGGATCGCTTTCATCTAAGTATATTTCGGAATAGCACTCATCCGCAGCGATAATAAAATCAAAACGCTGGGCCAGCTCAATAAGGGCGGCGAGTGTTTCCAGATCTAAGACCGCGCCGGTGGGGTTGCCAGGAGAGCAGAGATAAAGCAGTTGGCAGCGTTGCCACACCTGTTTAGGTATGGCCCGATAATCAGGGATAAAATAATTGTCAGCGGTACAGTTAACATAATAGGGTTGAGCGCCGGCCAGCAAGGCAGCTCCCTCGTAGATTTGATAAAAGGGATTGGGCATGACTACCAAGGGATCCTGGTTAGAATCGATTACGCAGTGAGCAATGGCGAATAGGGCTTCGCGGGTTCCATTGACAGGGAGGATATGGTGTTCAGGATCAGCTGCTCCGGCAGGCAAATGAAATCGTTGTGTTAACCAGGTGGCGATGGCTTCTCGAAGGCCCGCCATGCCTCGGGTAGTGGGATAGGTGGCCAGGCCATGCAAATGACTGACGAGTGTTTCGACGATAAAGCTGGGCGTAGCGTGCTTGGGCTCTCCGATAGAAAGCGCAAGGGGAGGCTTTGAAGGTGGTGGAGTGGTTTCCCTTATCAGCTGGGCCAGGCGCTGAAAGGGATAAGGCTGAAGCCGGTTGAGATTAGGATTTGTCATAGGGAGGATTCTACTTTGAGCACCTTAGTATAGGCGATTGTAGCTAATCTCCCAAACCTTGGGGGAGAGAACTTAAGGAGCATTGCTGAGTTTGTGACGGCCCGCGAAATCACGGGCAAATTGCCATGCGGTACGGCCGCTACGGGAACCTCTTAGCAGAGCCCATTGGAGGGCCGCTTCGGTGGCCTGTTCCCTTAATTCAGGGGTGATGCCATAATAATCGAGCCAGGCGCTGGCGATCTCGATATAGCCCTGCTGATTAAAAGGATAGAAGGATAACCAGAGACCAAAACGATCAGAAAGCGCAATCTTCTCCTCCGTTGCTTCGTTGGGGTGAATTTCTCCTTTTACTAACTGGCTTTGTTGATTTTCCTCTATGTACTCAGGCAATAAGTGGCGGCGATTAGAGGTGGCATAGACTAGGATATTTTCTGGCGCAGCGCTAACAGAACCATCGAGTACGACCTTAAGTGCCTTGTAGCTAGGATCATTAGCGTCAAAAGAGAGGTCATCGCAGAATAAAATAAAGCGTTCTGGGCGATGGGAAGTAAGCGCGACAATGTCAGGCAGGTTTAGTAATTCGTGCCGATCAACTTCGATAAGACGTAAGCCTTGATTAGCAAAAGTGTTGAGGAGTGCTTTAATAAGCGAGGATTTACCTGTACCCCGGGCGCCCCAGAGAAGGATGTTATTGGCTGGTAAGCCAGAGAGAAATTGGGCGGTATTCTGAACGATTTGCCGCTTTTGCACTTCAATGCCACGGAGCTCGCTCAACTGGATGTTATGGGCATGGGGGACCGCTTCTAAGTAGCCCGGACCCCGCGCGTGGATGCGGCGCCAACGGAAGGCAACCGACCGCTCCCACTCGGGCTCTGATGCCTGAGCCGGCAGCAAATTTTCAAGGCGTTCCAGAAGCTCTGATGCTTGTTCAATGAGCTGTTCAACAGATGTTTTCATGGGAATTCTCCATAGAGGGTGAACGTGTTCCCCTAGTGAGGTCACAAAGTGAAACGGCGCGTCGAGCGAGAGGACTCAGATGACTTGCATTTCGATGAATTCGCACCATAATTTTCTCGCTCTCGGAGCCTGGGGTGGGGAACGCTCGAGTAACCCCTTTGTTGAGGACTGCCGGGAAACGCAAATTCTTCAGTATGTTGCCTTTAGATAAAGGATGTAATTATTAATTTAGTTTTTTTGCTTAACACAGTTTTTCCGTATCTACTTATAGCTTGAAAGCGCTTTCTCTATTAGATATCATATAGAAACATCGAGGTTACAGATGCGGGGTGGAGCAGTCTGGCAGCTCGTCGGGCTCATAACCCGAAGGTCGCAGGTTCAAATCCTGCCCCCGCTACCAAGTTTTAAACGATAAACCCCGAAATCGGGGTTTTGTCGTATACAGGGCTCGCTAACCTTGGAGGATGTTGTTATTAAAATTGGGCCATTGGCCCTTTTTTTATTTCTGTCAGTATGTGGGGCGATAAACGAATTAGCAAGTTGGTGGGACCGGTCGTGGCCGCTCTTGGCTATGAATTGGTAGGTGTAGAACGCTTATCATCGGTAGGTAAAGGGGTTCTTTTGCGTATATATATCGATGCACCATCTGGGGTAACGGTCAACGACTGTGAGCGAACAAGCCATCAAATTAGTGCCCTGCTAGATGTAGAGGAGCCAATGGCGTCAGCGTATACCCTGGAAATTTCTTCCCCTGGACTGGATAGGCCATTGTTTACGGAAGAGCATTTCAAGCGTTTTACAGGAGTGGAGGCATCCATCACTCTGAGCGAACCGCTAAACGGGCGCCGCGAATTTAAAGGCTTACTGCAGGGGATTCGTGGTGATCGCGTGGTTATTTTAGTGGCTGGAGAAGAGTTTGAATTGCCGCTAGAAGGCATTAAAAAAGCGCGATTAATACCAGAATATTGAGGATGTATCTGGCTTGAGGGCGGCAATGAACAAAGAAATTCTGATGGTAGTAGACGCTGTTTCTAATGAAAAAGGCGTCAACAAGGAAGTCATCTTCCAAGCAATTGAGGCGGCTTTGGCGATGGCCACTCGCAAGCGCTATCAAGAAGATATTGCAGTGCAAGTTGTTATTGATCGGACCACGGGAGATTACCAATCCTTTCGGTCGTGGGAAGTTATTGAGGATGAGGCGGAATTAGAAGCGCCAGAGCGCCAGATGTGTTTAAGCGAAGCGTGCAAACGGGACTCTAGCGCCGAAGTGGGGGGGGTTGTGAAAGAGCCCATGGAATCGATAGCATTTGGGCGTATTGCTGCCCAAACCGCTAAACAAGTGATCGTTCAAAAGGTGCGGGAGGCGGAACGGGCTAAGGTTGCCGCAGCTTACCAGGGCCGGGTTAAAGAGATGGTCATGGGGGTAGTTAAACGCATGGATCGTGGCAACATTATTCTGGATCTGGGAGACAATGCCGAGGGTATTATTCCTCAAGAAGAGATGATACCCCGTGAGGCAGTCCGGCCAGGAGATCGATTGCGAGGTTACCTTAAGGAAGTACGAGCTGAAGGGCGAGGACCCCAACTAGTTATTAGCAGGACTGCCCCGGAGCTTCTCATTGAATTGTTCAAGTTAGAGGTTCCTGAAATCAACGAGAACCGTATTGAAGTCAAGGGTGCTGCTCGGGATCCAGGTCTTCGGGCTAAAATTGCCGTAAAAACTAATGAGACTCGTATTGACCCGGTAGGAGCCTGCGTAGGCATGCGGGGTTCTAGAGTTCAAGCCGTGTCGAATGAGCTTGCTGGTGAGCGGGTGGATATTGTGCTTTGGGACGAAGATCCGGCGCGTTTTGTAATTAATGCCATGGCGCCAGCGGAAGCCGTCTCTATCGTGGTTGATGAGGAACGCCATAGCATGGACGTTGCTGTGGCTGAGGGGAATCTCTCTCAAGCCATTGGCCGTGGAGGGCAAAACATACGTTTGGCTAGCCAGCTGACCGGCTGGGAGTTGAATGTAATGACAGAACAAGAAGCAGAAGAAAAAGGTGAAAGTGAGGCAAAATCGCTTCAGCAAATGTTTATGGAACAGTTAGATGTGGATGAGGAAGTGGCAGCTATTCTAGTACATGAAGGTTTTTCTAGTATTGAAGAAATGGCCTATGTGCCAGAACAAGAGATTCTTGCTATAGAGGAGTTTGACTCCCAGATCGTTCAGGAACTACGCAATCGAGCTCGTGATGTTCTTCTTACGCGAGCAATCGCTAATGAAGAGACTATTGAAACCGTACAGCTAGACCAGGAATTATTGGACATGGAAGAGGTTGACCATGGATTAGCCTCTGCACTGGCCAGCAAGGGTATTACAACCAAAGAAAACTTGGCGGAACAGGCAGTGGATGAACTCATGGAGATTGAGGGAATGAAGAGGGAGAAAGCTGCTCGCCTCATTATGGCGGCACGAGAATCTTGGTTTGCTGACGAGGAGCAGAGTGATGAAACGGAGGAGCGGCAATGAGTGAAGTAACCGTACGGCAGCTAGCCGATGTGGTCGGTACTCCTGTCGGCCGCTTACTTGAACAGCTACGGGAGGCGGGCATTGGAGTCGACCGGGAAGATGCGGCGATTACAGAAGCGCAAAAGTTGCAGCTGTTGAGATACTTGAGGCACAGCCATGGCGCTAGCGTAGAGGTTGCAACGCCTAAAAAAATTACCCTAAATCGCCGGAGCCATAGTGAAATTCAAGTGAATGCAGGGGGGGGGCGCTCCAAGACAGTCAACGTTGAGGTGCGTAAAAAGCGCACCTATATCAAGCGCAGCGCGATACTAGAGCAAGAGCAAGAGCGTTTAGCGAAACTTCATCGGGAGGAAGAAGAGGCGCAGGCAGAAGTTCGTGTACAACAGGAACGAGAAGCGCGGCTTATAGCCGAGGAGGAAGTCAAACGCCGGGCCGAGGAGGAAGTCAAACGCCAGGCCGAGGAGGAAGTCAAACGCCAGGCCGAAGAGCAAGCCAAACGCCAGGCCGAAGAGCAAGCCAAACGCCAGGCCGAAGAGCAAGCCAAACGCCAGGCCGAAGAGCAAGCCAAACGCCAGGCCGAAGAGCAAGCCAAACGCCAGGCCGAGGAGCAAGCCAAACGCCAGGTCGAGGAGCAAGCCAAACGCCGTTTTGATGCGGAAAAGAAACCAGAGAACGAGTTGGAGACAGCCAGAACGGACAAGCCTGCTAGCCGGAAAGCGAAATCTCGATTCCGTTCCGAGGATCGGGAATCTGAGCAAAAACAAAGGGGAACTAAGTTCGGTCGCAAAGAGCTACACATAGCTCCTGGCAAGGTTGGTACCAGTAAGCGTAAAAAATTTCGGCCCCAAAAAGTGGCACCCGCAGCTAAGCATGGATTTGAAAGGCCAACGGCGCCTATCGTGCGTGAAGTCTCTATTCCCGAGACGATCACTGTTGCCGAGCTAGCTCAAAAAATGTCAGTGAAGGCAGCCGAAG
This sequence comes from Nitrosococcus watsonii C-113, assembly GCF_000143085.1. Taxonomy (NCBI): domain Bacteria; kingdom Pseudomonadati; phylum Pseudomonadota; class Gammaproteobacteria; order Chromatiales; family Chromatiaceae; genus Nitrosococcus; species Nitrosococcus watsonii. The sequence continues at coordinate 1,017,691 of NC_014315.1, forward strand.
TGATTAAGTCACTGATGAAATTGGGTATTATGGCGACTATCAATCAGGTTTTAGATCAAGATACGGCGACCATCGTTGTGGAGGAAATGGGCCATAAACCTAAGCGCTTGCAAGAAAACACGCTCGAGTTGGAGTTGGTCCAAGCTGAGCAAGAAGTAAGCAGACAAGTTTCACGGGCTGCCGTGGTCACTATTATGGGCCATGTAGATCATGGTAAAACCTCGCTGCTTGATTATATCCGGCGAGCGAAAGTTGCCACGTCTGAGGCGGGGGGAATTACCCAGCATATTGGAGCCTATAAGGTGCGTTCGGATAAAGGTGAGATTACTTTTATCGATACACCAGGCCATGCGGCCTTTACCGCGATGCGCGCCCGGGGGGCTAAAGTCACCGATATTGTTATTTTGGTGGTCGCTGCGGATGATGGCGTCATGCCACAGACGGTGGAAGCTATTCAGCATGCTCGTGCAGCAGGCGCGCCACTTGTGGTGGCGGTTAATAAGATTGACCGGCCTGATGCCGATCCAGATAGGGTTAAGCAAGAGCTTGCTAATCATGATGTAATTACCGAGGAGTGGGGAGGGGACACTCAGTTTGTCAATGTCTCGGCTAAGACGGGGGAAGGCATTGATGATCTAATTGAAGCTATCTTGCTTCAGGCTGAAGTAATGGAGATTAAGGTATCCGCCGAAGGGCCTGCTCGCGGTGTCGTTATCGAATCTCGGCTAGATAAAGGGCGCGGCCCGGTAGCTACAGTATTAATGCAAAGTGGTACTTTACGTAAGGGTGATATTCTTCTCAGTGGAGTGGAAACTGGTCGGGTTCGCGCCATGCTTACCGAAACTGGTCAAGAGATAATGGAAGCAGGGCCATCAACACCGGTGGAAATTCTAGGTTTGTCGGGGGCACCCAATGCAGGCGATGAGGCAGTGGTAGTGCCGGATGAGCGTAGAGCGCGGGAGGTTGCTGGGCATCGCCAAGCTAAAGAACGGGAAGTTAAGCTGGCGCGGCAGCAATCCGCCAAGCTTGAGAATATGTTCAATGAGATGGAAGAAGGAGAAATTAGGGCGCTTAATCTCGTAATTAAGGCTGATGTGCAGGGATCTGCTGAGGCTCTTTCCAGTTCCTTGACTAAACTTTCTACCGATAAGGCAAGGGTTAAGGTCGTCGCTGCGGGTGTCGGTGGTATTAATGAGACAGACGTTAATCTGGCGGTTGCTTCTAACGCTGTTGTGATTGGCTTTAACGTTCGGGCGGATGCTACAGCGCGCCGTCTAATTGCCGAGAAAGGGGTTGATTTACATTATTATAGTGTAATCTATAATGCTATTGATGAAATAAAAGGGGCTTTAATCGGCATCCTAGATCCCGAGTACCGGGAAGAAATCATTGGCTTGGCCCGGGTAGACGATGTATTTCGTTCACCTAAGCTGGGGGCTATTGCGGGTTGCTTGGTGGTTGAAGGTACCGTACGCCGCAATAATCCTATCCGTGTACTGCGCGATAACATCGTCGTTTTTGAAGGCCAGCTAGAATCCCTGCGTCGCTTTAAAGACGATGTCCAGGAGGTTCGGGCAGGCACCGAATGTGGTATTGGCGTTAAGGATTATAAGGATGTTAAAGTGGGAGACCAGATTGAAGTTTATGAAAGAGTAAGAAAAGAGCCCGCTTTATAACCAAGGGATATGAGTCAAGAAATTTCTCGCGCTCGCCGGGTTGGTGAATTACTGCAAAGGGAACTGGCTCGCCTACTCCAGGCGGAACTAAAGGATCCCCGGGTAAAGTTAGTTACCGTTTCTCATGTGAGAGTGTCGCCAGATTTTAGACAGGCTAAAGTCTACGTTACTTTTCTAGGGAAAGAAGAAGACACTCAGAGACAGTTAACGATTTTAAATAAGGCAACCGGATTTCTCCAGCATGGTTTAAGCCAGCGGGTGGAGTTACGGGTCGTCCCGCGCTTGCAATTTGTTTATGATGACTCTATCAAGCGTGGTAGGCGCCTAAGCGCGCTTATTGATAAAGCGGTTCAGAAAGATATAGACGGGGGATCAGATAATTTAACTGAATAATCCCCTCTGCCTTTATTAGTTGAGTGGTCGAAAACGTAATAATACAAGGATGAAGAAAAAACGCCGCCTTCAGGGCCAAGACGTCCATGGAATGTTGCTTTTAGATAAACCTGCAGGCATCAGTTCTAATGGTGCTTTGCAGCGAGTTAAGCAGATATATCAAGCCCGGAAAGCGGGGCATACGGGCAGTTTAGATCCTCTTGCAAATGGATTGTTGCCAATTTGCTTGGGGGAGGCAACTAAATTGTCGGGGTTTTTGCTAGAGGCTGACAAGCGCTATCAGGTGAGGTGCCGTCTCGGTGTAGTGACTACCACTGGGGATGCTGATGGTGAGGTAGTAGAAACCCATCCTGTCAATGAGTTGGATGAAGATGAGGTGGCAAAATTTTTATCCAGCTTCTCTGGCCCGCAAGAGCAGGTGCCTCCTATGTACTCGGCAATTAAATATCAGGGCCAGCCGCTCTATAAACTTGCCCGCCAAGGAATTGAAGTGGAGCGTAAATCTCGCCAGGTGACTATCCATACCATTAAATTGACAGGATTATCCAATGATCAATTAGAGTTTGAAGTTTTTTGCTCTAAGGGGACTTATATTCGTACCCTGGCTGAGGCTATTGGTCAGGCGCTGGGATGTGGCGCTCATGTTATAGCACTGCGTCGTACCCAAGTCGGCTCTTTTGGTGCGTCGGATATGGTTTCCCTGGAAGAGTTGGAAATGCTAGCCGAAACTAATACTGAGGCACTCGGAAATTTGCTGTTACCCGTAGGGCAAATTTTGGCTGATTGGCCTGCAGTAGATCTAATTGCTGATTTAGCCTACTACCTGCGGCAGGGGCAATCGGTACGGGTTCCGCAAGCCCCAAGCGAAGGCTGGGTTCGTTTAATGGAGTGTGACAAGGGATTTTTTGGGGTAGGACGGGTTATGGAGGATGGTCGTGTTGCTCCGCGCCGTTTGATTTTCAGCCAAAATGGTTAACCTATAGATAGGGATTAGGGGTTAGGAGTTTGTTTTGGGTGACTTATTATTGTTAGGGAATCTTATTTGTGAGTAAAATTGAAGACCTATCAAATAGCCAGTCAATATCAGCTAAAAGCGAGAATGGGGAATGAAAATATGTCCTTAAGTAGTGAAAGAAAAATACAAGTTATCAAGGAACATCAGTGTTCTGCCAATGATACGGGTTCACCGGAAGTGCAGGTTGCCCTGCTTTCGGAACGTATCACTCAACTGTCCGGTCATTTTAAGCAGCACACCCATGATCATCATTCACGCCAGGGGCTACTGCGGGCTGTGGGGCAACGGCGTAAGCTATTAGATTATTTGAAGAAAAAAGATTTAAATCGTTATCGTACTTTAATTGGTAGGCTTGGATTGCGCCGCTAGCTACTTCTCCAAGCAGATCAAAATCTGCACATCGCTATCGTGGTTGAGCTGCTTTTTGTAAGTGAGGCCGCATGGCGGTTGGTTATTCCTCTTTCCCAGCTATTTAGTGTAAGGAAATAAATGTGACCCCCATTAAAAAGGTAATTGAATACGGTGATCGCCCCTTAATTCTTGAGACCGGTTGTATTGCACGCCAGGCCAGCGGAGCTGTTGTCGTCCGCTATGGTGAAACAGTTGTGTTGGTGACGGTAGTGGGAATGAAAGAGGCGGTTGAGGGGCGTGATTTTTTTCCACTGACAGTTAATTATCAGGAAAGAACCTATGCTGCTGGTAAAATTCCGGGAGGTTTTTTTAAGCGTGAAGGAAGACCCACTGAAAAGGAAACACTGACTTCCCGGCTGATTGATCGTCCACTCCGACCCTTATTCCCTAAAAATTTTGTTAATGAGGTGCAGGTGATCGCAACCGTTATCTCCTCAGATAGTGAAAACGATCCCGATATTCCTTCCCTTATCGGTGCCTCTGCTGCCTTGACGCTTTCCGGAATTCCTTTTGCCACACCTATTGCGGCAGCCCGGGTGGGCTATATTGACGGCCAGTATGTGCTCAATCCAACGCTGAGCCAGATGGAAGAATCAGCGCTTGATTTAGTAGTTGCAGGGACGGAAAAGGCGGTATTGATGGTTGAGTCCGAGGCTCAAGAACTGCCTGAGGAAATCATGTTGGGATCTGTCATGTTTGGTCATCAAGAAATGCAAGAGGTGATCCAAACCATTCGAGAACTAGCGGAGGAAGCTGGTAAACCCGCTTGGGATTGGCAGTCTCCCATTGAAGAAGAAGATTTGAAATCGGCTATCCGGGACATTGGAGAGGCCCGCGTGCAAGAAGCCTATCAGGTACGCTCGAAACAGGAACGCCAGGCTTGCTTGACGGAATTACGGAATTCCATTGTTGGAAGTCTGGTACCTGAGGATAATTCCCAGTGGAGTCGGGAGCAGGTGCTAGAGGCTATGGGTGCCTTGGAAAAGCGCTTAGTGCGTGAGCAGATTCTAGCTGGTGGGGAACGTATTGATGGCCGTGATACTACGGCCATCCGGCCTATTAGCATTACCACTGGGCTGTTACCTCGAACTCATGGTTCAGCTCTCTTTACCCGCGGCGAAACTCAATCCTTGGTGGCGACGACTTTGGGCACCGAACGGGATGCTCAAGTGATTGATGCTATTGAAGGGGAGCGCCGGGAGCGCTTTATGTTGCACTATAATTTTCCCCCCTATTGTGTTGGCGAAACGGGTTTCGTTGGCTCTCCTAAGCGTCGGGAAATCGGCCATGGACGCTTAGCTAAGCGCAGTTTGAATGCAGTGGTGCCAGATGAAGAAAGTTTCCCTTATGTCATTCGGGTGGTTTCTGAGATTACCGAATCTAACGGTTCTAGCTCCATGGCGACGGTGTGTGGAACTAGCCTTTCCCTAATGGATGCGGGAGTTCCTATTAAGGCGCCGGTTGCGGGTATCGCCATGGGGCTTATCAAAGAAGCGGATCGCTTCGCTGTTTTGAGTGATATCCTCGGCGATGAGGATCATCTCGGCGATATGGATTTTAAGGTGGCGGGTACGGAGAAAGGAGTCACGGCCTTGCAAATGGACATTAAAATTGACGGCATTACCGAGGAGATCATGCGGACGGCTCTGACTCAGGCGCGTGAAGGCCGTTTTCATATCCTCCAGAAAATGAATGAGATTATTTCTACCCCACGCCAAGAGATGTCCGAATATGCCCCGCGCATGATCGTGTTCAAAATTAATCCAGAAAAGATCCGTGATGTAATCGGCAAAGGGGGTGCAACTATTCGGGCACTTACCGAGGAAACGGGTACTACGATTGATATCGTAGATGATGGAACGGTGAAGATTTTCTCTGCGGATAAGGCGGATGGTCAAGAGGCTAAGCGCCGAGTGGAAGAGATCGTCTCTGATGTGGAAGTGGGCAAAATCTATGAAGGGCGGGTTTCCCGGCTAATGGATTTTGGGGCCTTTGTCACTATCCTGCCTGGTAAAGACGGTTTGCTTCATATCTCGCAGATTTCGGCCGAGCGGGTAAAAAATGTGAGCGATAAGTTATCCGAAGGCGATATTATTCGTGTTAAGGTTTTAGAAGTAGATAAACAAGGCCGAGTCCGTTTGAGTGTAAAGGCAATTGGAAACGAATAACCTTAAACTTATCCTTCCCTAATTACATTACAAAATAACGGGTGCTAGTGGGATATTGTTACCAACTAGTGAATAGAGAAGATCGAGATAGTTGATATTACGCTTAAATCCCAAGAGCAATGTTCCATGTCAAAGCACTTTTATAATACGATATCCTTATCCAAACTTATGGGATTGCCGCCGTTGGGGATGGATAGGCAGAGTTTAGCTGAAGACTACAAAGGCTATTTCGGCCGCTTTCTGGGGCGTGACGAAAGCCTTGTATCAAAACATTATTTGTATTTTGCCCTAGTGCTTACCGTTCGTGATCGATTAATGGAGCGCTGGAGAAATACTAAGCGCGCCTACGATGAAAGCCGTTGTTCTTGGGTATATTATTTCTCCATGGAATACCTGCTAGGGCGTTCCCTGAGCAATGCCATGCTTAACTTGGATCTTGAGGATGAGGTGAGCGCTGCCTTACAGGAATACGGTTTAAATTTGGAGGGATTGGCAGAGTTAGAACACGATGCTGGTTTGGGTAATGGAGGTTTAGGGCGTTTAGCCGCTTGTTTTTTGGATAGTTGCGCAACTTTGCAGCTTCCCGTTATGGGGTATGGTCTACGCTATGAGTATGGCATGTTTCGGCAGGAATTTGATAATGGGTATCAGGTGGAAGAGCCTGACCGCTGGCTTCGAGATGGTAATCCCTGGGAGTTAGAGAGATCGGAATATACTCAAAGGATCAAATATGGCGGCCGTACAGAATATCTAGATGATGGCCGCGGAGGCTGGCGTGTGTGCTGGGTTGATACCCATGATGTACTTGCAGTGCCTTACGATATTCCTATTCCGGGATATCGTAATGATACGGTCAATACTTTACGGTTATGGAAAGCTGAGGCGACTGATGTTTTCGATCTTGGCGAATTCAATGCGGGAAGATATCCAGAATCTGTCGCAGCGAAAAACGCCGCCGAAAATATTACCATGGTACTCTATCCTAATGATGCGATGGAGTTGGGTAAGGAAACCCGCCTGCGCCAACAATACTTTCTGGCTTCGGCAAGTTTACAGGATATCCTGCGCGATTGGATACGGCGTCGGGGTGAGGATTTTAGCCAGTTTGCTGAGAAAAATCGTTTCCAGCTTAATGATACTCATCCTACTTGTATGGTGCCGGAGTTGATGCGCTTGCTAATGGATGGGCGTGGGCTAGGGTGGGACGATGCCTGGGAAATTACCAGTCGTACCGTGGCCTATACTAACCATACTTTGCTGCCGGAAGCGCTGGAGAAATGGCCAGTAAGTATGTTTGGCTCGCTATTGCCACGTATTTTAGAAATTATTTATGAAATCAATGCTCGCTTCTTAACTGAGGTTGCGCGTTGTTGGCCGGGAGATACCACGTTGCGGGCGCGTATATCTATTATAGAAGAGGGAGAGAACCCGCAGGTACGTATGGCCCATCTTGCCATCGTTGCTAGTTTCTCTGTCAATGGGGTTGCTGCCTTGCATACCCATTTACTTAAGCACGGCTTATTTCATGATTTTTATCAACTTTGGCCGCATAAATTTAATAATAAGACTAACGGGGTAACTCCCCGCCGCTGGCTGGCTAAATGCAATCCTGATTTAGCTGGTTTAATTACCGAGACCATTGGCGAGGAATGGGTTACTGATTTAAGCCAACTTCGCCGGCTCTCCCTCTGTGCGGAAAATCCAGAGTTTCGCGCCCGATGGCATAGTATCAAACATGAAAACAAGAAGCGGCTGCTCGCTCTTCAGGCCCAACAAGGTATCCAGGCCAGCGCTCATTTCTTATTTGATGTGCAAGTAAAACGTATCCATGAATACAAGCGGCAGTTGTTGAATATCCTGCATATTATTCATCTCTATGATCGGATTAAGCGAGGGGACATGGAGAATTGGGTTCCTCGTTGCATGCTGATCAGCGGAAAGGCAGCCCCTGGTTACTGGATGGCAAAATTAATTATTAAATTAATTAATAATGTTGCCGATGTAGTCAACCATGATCCGAGAACGGATGGTGCCCTCAAAATCTTTTTCATGCCCAATTATGGGGTTTCAATAATGGAAACTATTTGCCCTGGAGCTGATCTCTCAGAGCAGATCTCTACCGCTGGCAAGGAAGCGTCTGGTACCGGCAACATGAAATTTATGATGAATGGTGCCATTACTATCGGTACGCTAGATGGTGCCAATATCGAGATTCGTGAGGAGGTGGGCGATGAAAATTTCTTCTTATTTGGGTTGACGGCTGAAGAGGTGGAAGCGACGCGACAGCACTATGATCCTAATGGGGTTATTGCTAGTGATGACGAATTGCAACGGGTGATACATCTGCTTGAATGCGGTCATTTTAATCAGTTTGAGCCAGGAATTTTCAACCCTATTTTGGATTCACTGCGTAGCCCACGAGATCCATGGATGACGATTGCTGACTTTCGGGGTTATATTGATAGTCAACGTCGAGTTGCGGAAGCCTACTGTGATCAGGAACGTTGGACTCGTATGAGTATTCTCAACACTGCAGCAAGCGGTAAGTTTTCTGCTGATCGCACCATCCAAGAATATAATACTGATATTTGGAAACTGGAAAAAATTCCGGCTTACATCCCTTAGAGAGTGCTCGATTTCGCCTGCATAAACGAAGGCTTTTCCTATAACAAATTATCGTGCATTTGACGGAGGCTCTTTAAAACGGAGTCCAGGGCACGGTCTAAGATTAAGTCGTCAGCCAGTATTTTAATATGGCCGTGGCGCATTCCTTGTGCAAGATCGGAAGGAGATTGCTCCAATATTTTGGCGCCTGTTCGGTTTACAAAAACGTAATTGCCGCCTCCGGCAATTCGAATGGAAAGCTTGCCGCGGCGTTTCTGTTTTTTGGGGTAGGTAAATAAAAACCAACTCCCGAGGGGTACAGCCGCTAATTCTCGCAGGTATTTATCCTCTTCAGGAGGGGGAGGGTCTTTCTGGTTGGTGGACGAGGAAAGCGGAATATCATGAGTTTCTTCACTTGACTGAGGATCAGGCTGATTTCCAAGAGACGGGGTCTGCTTTGATTGACTTGCATTTGGGGTTAGGTGCTTGTGGTTTGTCGAGGTTGTTGCCTGCTTTTCGTTAAAATGAGAATCGCCATGAGATGAAGCACGAATGCAACTGATATGGCATGTCTCCAGGGTTTTGAAAAACCGTACGGTATCCATTGGATTGCACTGTACCTGATTAAAGCCGTGGCGTAGCTCTTGCAGCAAACCTGGTATGGTGACTAGAAGTTTTTTTCTTTCTTCTCCTGTTTGTTTAGGAACCAGCGTCCAGGCCAATTTATCAAGGGTGGCTATGGCTTGCTGCCAATCCTTGCTGTTAGGCCCCTCTCTAAGATAGATAAGCAGTGGAATCCTAGACCAAACTTGGTGAAGTAGGGTGGTCATGGTTTCAGGTAATCTACTGGCTTGGACACGAGTTGCTATTTCTTTTTGTATCTGAATACGCGCTTCTGTAACCCGGGATTTGCCTTCTTCGGCTTGCTGGGTGCGCTCTTCAATAATTCTTATTTTACTCTGCTCCGCGCTTAGAAATTCTGAAAACTCTTGCTGGAGCTCTACAAAAATTGAAATATCGTCATCGAATTCATTGAGAATCCGGTTGACGGTATGCTTCATTTGAGCATAGACCCCCTGCTGGATTATAGGCTCATCTTCATTCCAGCCTGTTCCTGCCCTTGCCAGGTCATTTAATAACATCCGTGCTGGATGTTGTTTTTTGCTAAAGAAAGTTTTATCCAGGATACTTACCTTGAGCATTGGAATCTGGAGTCGCCCAATCAGCGCTTTAATGGTATCCGGTATTCCCTGGTCGTCAAGGATAAAATCGAATAGCATGCTAACAATATCGATTACATTGTCTTCGGTACGGCCAAAGTTCTCTAGCTTTTGTTCTGACGAGGCTTGCTCGAGTACCCCGATGATTCGTTGTTTGAGATTATCCTTGCCAAGGTAAGAGGGAGAGGAATTTAGTGATGCCTTTTCTTCCTTTTCGACCTTATTTTGGACCGCTGACAAAACGTTAATCAGCTTTTCCTCGCTCCAGGCCGGTTGATATTCTTCACATACAAGTGGAGTATCGTGTTGAGTATGGTTGAATGGGGCAGAAGCATTCAAGAACTGCTGCATTAATTGAAATAAATCAGAGGAATCTATATTTGTATTTACTACTGAAGCTTGCTCTTGAGTATCAAGCGGATGGGTGCTGCCGATATGTTCTGCTTTTTGGCCTTGTTGATGGTGGGGGAGCCAGAGGTTTTGCGTAAATTCCGCTAATATACCCGCATCGATGAGAAGCAGATTTAGCTTTTCGTAGAGTTCTCCAAGATGGCTTATTAGATGTTTGTCGAAGAGTTTAAAAATGATAAGTTTGCTCTCAAGAGAAAGCTCCAGATCTCGAATGGTTCTATCAAAGGCGTTTGCGATAATTTCGGGGTCAACAGGATTGGAATGGGAATCAATGCTTTTGCGATCAATGAGAAAAGCCAAGCGGATTTCCAGCTGAGATAAAGGCAGCGAGAAACAGGTTCTTGCTCTGGCAACCATGCCAGTAAGAGCTAAGCTTTCTTCTAGTTGGTTATCCTCTACTAGTGAAAGCCCATTAGGGACAATAGAGTTAGGCTCAACCGGTTTTTCTATTGGGGCAGGAAGCGAGTGTTCGGGGAATTTATTGAAATGGCTGCTGATGTCATTGAGAAAGGTGCGTTCGATAACTGTTCGCTGCATTCGTACTAGACGCATGCCATCTAGGTAGGCGGATTGTTCACTATTATTGACTGCTCTCTCGGCACGCTTGAAAAAAGTATCGTCAATTGCCCCAAAGGTGCCCTCGAGAAGAGTCTTAAATTGCTCGAGTGTTTGAGAACAAAGAAGCTCAATAATCTGATGAACTGGAAATTGTGTTTGTTTATTGGCCCCTGTGGGTGAGGCATCAAGGTAATGGACGTTGGTCGCCATCATGGGTACCTGCAGCAATGAAAATCACTAGATTGTATGGCTTTATAGCCGGTACCGACTCTTATAATCCCCTATTGCTAGAGATGGCGTGCAATGCATCACAAAATGCAAATGATGCGATGGAATCGTAATGTTAATGAAGTAATTGAAGGACTTTTTAAAGGCTTAGCTGGTAAAATGCTAGAATGAATCCGTTGAGACGAACAGGCCAACCCGAAGATCTTTAGCAAGGTAGATTTCCCGGCCATCCACCGCCATAATGCCATCGGCAATGCCCATCACTAGCTTGCGCATAATCACGCGTTTAAGGTTAATGTGGTAGCTAACCAATTTGTTTTTAGGGGTGACCTGGCCCGTGAATTTTACTTCTCCTGAACCTAAAGCACGACCATGGCCAGGGCCGCCACGCCACGCAAGATAGAATCCCAAAAGTTGCCACATGGCATCCAAGCCCAAGCAACCTGGCATCACGGGGTCGTTCGGGAAATGGCAATTAAAGAACCAAGAGTCGGGTTTGATTTCCATTTCAGCATTAATTTCTCCCTTGCCAAAAGGGCCGCCTTCATCGCTGATATAAGTAATGCGATCAAACATTAGCATAGGAGGCATGGGCAGTTGAGCATTGCCGGGACCAAACATTTCGCCGCGGCCGCACCGTAAGAGATCTTCATAGCTAAAAGCACTGGGTCGTGTCATTATCTTTAATATCGCTAGTGATTAGAAAAAACACTGAATTTCCGCGAGTACCTTGTTTAGAGGCACAGAATGCTAATTTGGCAACGGAGCGGGTAAACAGAATAAATGATACTCTCTCTTAGGCAGAGAAGCGAGTAAAATGGCAGGGTAGTTGGAAAGTAAAAGTCGATGTTATGTCTCTAGTAGGGGGAAAAACAACGCTTGGTGAGGCAGCTTTGCATTGCTTGACAGTCTGTGATCCGGAAGAAAAAGTCGAGGCGACTTGCGATGTGGCGCAGCTTTGGAAAGCTGGATGCCTGCAGCTTGGTTTTCCTCCTGAGAGTTGCTTGCCCGAAATTCCCGGCCGTCCCCTATGGCCACCTCTAGTGACACCGGGGGAATTGCCCCGCCGTAGGCTCACCACGGTTTTGGGGCGAGCGGCATTAATTCATGCCATTGCCCATATTGAATTTAACGCAATTAATTTGGCCTGGGATGCCGTTTGCCGTTTTCGTGGTTTGCCTGGGGCATTTTATGATGATTGGGTGCAAGTTGCACTGGAAGAGGGCTATCATTTTTGTCTTCTTCAGGATCACTTGCATTCGATGAATCATGAGTATGGTGATTTTCCAGCCCATGACGGCCTTTGGGAGATGGCGCAAAAGACGGCCCATGATCCTTTGGTGCGCATGGCCCTTGTTCCCCGTGTACTAGAAGCACGAGGGTTGGATGTCACGCCGGGCATGATAGAGCGGCTGCAACAAGCAGGTGATGTGCGGGCAGTTTTAATCCTTGAAATCATTTTGCGCGACGAGGTAAGCCATGTTGGGATTGGTTCCCATTGGTTTCGCCATCTATGCGAGAGTCGTAAGCTTAACGCCGAGCGTACGTTTCGTGATTTAGTGAAGGGCTATTTCAAGGGTAAAACCCGCGGTCCCCTGCATCGTGAAGCGCGGTTGCGGGCAGGATTTTCTGAAGCCGAACTGAGAATGTTAGAAAGGGATTAAATGATCCTCGGTTCTGTTAAGAAGGGCAATTTAACTTGACCATTTAATATAAAAAAAGAGACCATACTCCGCTTTGTTAGCAGAGCGCTCGCCAAAGTCTAAAGGAAATTCTTCCAGAATACAGATTGATAGATACCCAGAGGGGGATATGAAAAAGATTGATCGCAAACGGTTACTGCGGGAGATGGTTTTTTTCCGCCGCTTCGAGGACCGTGCCTTTGAAGCCTACATGGAGCGTAAAATTGGTGGTTTTCTGCATCTTTATTCGGGGCAGGAAGCGGTGGCAACAGGGGTGCTCGAGGTGGTGCAGGCGGAACATGGGGTCGGCTTTGATTATGTTATTACGGGTTACCGAGATCATATCCATGCCATCAAGGCAGGCGCGCCAGCGCAGGAGGTGATGGCGGAATTGTATGGCAAAGAAACCGGAAGTTCCAAAGGGCGTGGGGGGTCAATGCATATTTTTGACCCGAGCGTGCGCTTTATGGGGGGGTATGCCCTAGTAGGCCAGCCCTTCCCCTTGGCGGCAGGGTTAGCCTTGGCTTGCAAGCACCAGAACGAAGGGCGAATCGCCGTCTGTTTTCTTGGAGAGGGGGCTAATAACCAGGGCACCTTCCATGAAACTATGAACATGGCTTCCCTATGGAAATTGCCAGTATTGTTTGTATGCGAAAATAACCGCTACGCTATTGGCACCGCTATTCAACGATCAACGGCTGTCATTGATCAATACAAGCGCCTTGAAGCTTATAATATTCCCGCTAGCCAGCACCTTGGCCAGGATATTGAGGTGGTGATGGAAGCGGCCCAACCTGCCGTAGACCATGTACGTAGTGGCGCGGGACCTTATTTTCTGGAGTTTCTAACTTACCGCTATCGGGGTCACTCCATGTCGGATGCAGGCGCTTACCGCAGCAAGGAAGAGGTGGCGGAATGGAAGCAGCAGGACCCCCTTCAGATTTTAGCCAAGCGCTTGATTGAAGCCGGTGAATTAACAGAGGAGGAATTTAAGGCCATGGAACAGGCGGTCCAGGATGAAATCGACAATGATATCATCAAATTTGCGGAGGAGAGCCCCGAGCCGAAAGTAGCCGATCTGACAAAATACGTACTAGATGATAACCCTGATCCGCGCTGGATTGGGCCACTCCAGGCGCAAGGAGGGCGGCAGCATGGCTGAGCTGGCTTATTGGGAGGCATTGCGCCGCGCCCATGACGAAGAATTGGCCCATGATCCCCTGGTCATTGCCATGGGCGAGGATATTGGCGTGGCGGGCGGTACTTACAAGGTTACCCTGGGTTTGTACGATAAATATGGGGAAGAGCGGATCATTGATACGCCTATTTCCGAAAATTCCTATACCGGTATTGGGATTGGGGCCTCAATGGCTGGCATGCGGCCCATCATTGAGATCATGTCCATTAACTTTGCCTTGCTAGCCTTGGATACGCTTATCAATGCGGCCGCCAAGATCCATTATATGTCAGGTGGTCGAGTGCAATGCCCCATTGTGATGCGAACTCCGGGCGGAACGGCCCATCAGCTTGGCGCTCAGCATTCAGCACGGCTGTCGAGACTATTTATGGGGACTCCGGGCCTGCGGGTCGTGACACCCAGTACCCCCTTGGATGCCTACGGCATGCTTAAATCCGCGGTGCGTTGTAATGATCCGGTGATCTTTCTTGAGCATGAGAGTATGTATAACCTCAAAGGGGAAGTACCCGATGAGGAGACTTTTCGGCCCTTGGAGGGTGCTGAGGTCGTTCGCGAAGGGACGGATATTACCCTGATAGGCTATAACTATAGTGTGCATTGGTGTTTAGCTGCGGCGGATAGGCTGGCTCAGGAAGGTATTCATGCCGAGGTTATCGACTTGCGCTCCCTCAAGCCGATTGACCGGGAAACCATTCGCCGCTCCATAGAAAAAACTCATCGAGTGCTGGTGGCCGAAGAAGATGAGGCACCGGTGGGTGTTGGCAGCGAAGTGATCGCTGGAATCATCGAGGATTGCTTCTTTGCTTTAGATGCCCAGCCAGTACGAGTTCATGCGGCGGATGTTCCGGTACCTTACAACTATAGTCTGGAGAAGGCGGCGATTCCTGATGTCAAGGATGTTTATCAGAGTGCCCTTAAGGTATTGGGAAAAGTTTAGCGGCAAAATAATTAGAATTAGGTTTTGATTTTATGGCTGAGCCCTATGTCATCAAGATGCCCCAGCTCTCGGATACCATGACCGAGGGAGTGTTGGTTTCTTGGGAAAAAGAGATTGGCGAATTTATTGAGCGTGGTACGGTGGTAGCAACGGTGGAAACCGATAAAGCTATCATGGACGTGGAAGTGTTCCGTGAAGGTTATCTTTCTGGACCTCAGTTACCCGTAGATGGAGTTGTCGCTGTCGGTGAGCCTATCGCTTATTTGGTAGCGGAGGCGGAACAAGTTGTATCTACCGAAGCTGATTCCAGCCCCAAGCCAGCGCCCGAGGTTGATGAGCCGCCCAAGTTTGAGCCTGCCGGCGCCTCTAAACCCAAGACCAGGATTCCGGCCATGCCGGAAGGCGCAACCCCCGCGCCCCATCCAAGCCATACCCGTGCTACTCCCTACGCGAGACAGCTTGCTGGCGCCCATGGCATTGACTTAGCGGGCATTAAGGGTAGCGGCTCGGCGGGTGTTATTGTGGCGGCTGATGTGGTGAGCGAGGAGGGTACTAAGGGAGTAGCCCGTCGTATCTTCAAACTTCCAGGCGCGGGCCGGCCCATGGACAGTATGGAGAAGGCGATTGCCCATAATATGGAATACTCCCTTTCCATGCCCCTGTTTCGAGCGACGGTTTATGTGGACCCCTCCCGGCTTGTGGCGGCAGCTAAAAAGCAGGGCAGTTCGGTGACCGTAGTCTTGGCCAAGGCAGCGGCGCTGGCCATTGAGAAACACCCCAAGATTAACAGCGTCTATCAGCATGAAGACCGAATTCTGGAACGGGAGCAGATCGACGTGGGGTTGGCGGTTGCAACGGAAGGAATGGGCCTGGTGGTGCCGGTGCTGCGGGATGCTTCCCAGCGTGATATCGCCGATCTGAATGCTAGTTGGATTGATCTGGTGGAACGGGCGCGGATTAAACGGTTAAAACCGGAAGAGTATTCTAATCCCACCTTCGTTATCTCTAATATGGGTATGTTGGGGGTAGCTTATTTTGATGCTATTCCCTCGCCAGGAACTTCCGCTATTTTAGCGATTGCCACCACTGGTCCCCAAGGGATGCCTGTGACCATCACCGCCGATCATCGGATTGTTAACGGTGCTGATGCCGCCCGTTTTCTGAATACCTTTAAGGAGCGGGTAGAGCACCCAGAAGCTTGGATCAGCAGCAGTGGTGGTACCGTGCCAGCTTCCAAGCAATCACCAAAGGCTCCCCTGCCCTTGGAAGGAGACTGGGATTATGATGTGGTGGTGATTGGTGCAGGCCCTGGGGGAGAGGATTGTGCTCGGGAATTGGTCGAACACGGTCTTAAAGTTGCTCTTATTAATGACTCTCCTCTGCCAGGAGGGGAGTGTCTGTGGCGGGGCTGTATTCCTTCCAAAACGTGGCGTGCAGCGGCTGATCGTATCCGTGACCGAGCCCACGATGCCCGTTTAGGAGTGGAAGGTACAGCTTCCACGGCGCTTAATTGGAAAACACTGAAGGCTACTCGCCACCAACTGCTCCAATCCCGAGGCGAGATGGCGCTAAAAGCCGATAAGGGGATGAAAATCAAATTCATCCAGGGTCATGCCCGTTTTGCCGATGAGCATCACGTTGAGGTTGTTACCGCAGGCAATAGTGATGATCCTTTTAGCCGTACTCAACCTGGATCGGATTCTCCAAGCCAAAAAATAAGTTTTGCCGGAGCCGTGATCGCCACCGGTGCGCCACCTTTTATTCCGCCTATTCCTGGCGCACAGGAAGGCTTGAGGGGAGGAGGAGTGCTGACCTCCGATACAGTTTGGGGCTTGGAACAGATCCCTAAACGCTTGGCGGTGATTGGCGGCGGGGCCATTGGCGTGGAAATGGCGCAAATTTTCCAGGATTTTGGTACTGAAGTCCTATTATTGGAAGCCCAGGATCGGTTGCTAGCCGAGGTGGAGCCAGAAGTGGGTAAATTGCTGGCAGGCGTGCTCAATGCCGATCCACGGCTTACAGTGCAAACCTCCGCCAGGGTCCAGGCTATCAGTGGCCAACCAGGAGCTATGGAAGTCAGCTTTACTGATGGGGGGGGTACTAGCCATCGGCTGGAAGTGGACCGTGTCATTATGGCGACTGGGAAACGACCCCATCTGGAGCCTTTGGCCTTGGACCAAGCCGGTGTGGCTACGGAAAATGGTGCCATTCGAGTGGACGCCCAATGTGCGACTTCTAAACCTCATATTTTTGCAGTGGGTGATGTTATTGGCGGTTTGATGCTGGCCCATACTGCGGCGCAGCAAGGACGGGTAGCAGCAGCTACCATGTTAGGCGAGGCCCATGCCTATGAGTTGGAGAAGGATTGTGGAGTGATTTTTACCCGTCCCCAAGCGGCTTTCGTAGGCCTATCGGTGGCCCAAGCCAAGGAAAGGGGAATGGATGCGGTGGAAGTGAAGATGCCTGTCCGCATTGATGCCAAGGCGATGATCAATAATGAAACCGAGGGCCTCATTAAAATAGTGGCCGACAAAGCCAGTCACCGTATCATTGGGGTCCATTTCTTGGCGGATCACGCCGATACCTTGATTGGGGAAGCGGTTATGATGGTAGCGGGGAACATGACTTTGGAGCAGACCGCCCGCGCTATTCATCCCCATCCAACCCAGACCGAGATGTTTGGAGAAATGGCACGGCGTTTACTTTCGCGCTTGCGCCGTACCCAACGGCGATAGCAAGGGAACGTTCCTTTAGTTCAGATATTTTATTTGGAGTAAACGAGGCCATGTCAGCAATAAAAAAAGTCGTGTTGGCTTATTCAGGAGGACTAGATACCTCCGTGATCTTGAAATGGTTGCAGGAGACTTATGGCTGCGAGGTGGTGACCTTCACCGCGGATATCGGCCAAGGGGAGGAGGTAGCGCCGGCGCGGGCCAAGGCGGAAGCCTTAGGGGTTAAGGAGATTTATATCGAGGATCTGCGCGAAGAATTCTGCCGGGATTATGTTTTTCCCATGTTTCGGGCTAATACTCTCTATGAGGGAGAATATTTGCTCGGTACTTCTATTGCTCGTCCTCTCATCGCCAAACGTTTGGCGGAGATTGCCAGTGTCACGGGTGCGGACGCGGTTGCCCATGGTGCTACCGGTAAGGGTAATGATCAGGTACGCTTTGAATTAGGTGTCTATGCTCTGCAACCTGATATCCAAGTTATTGCCCCCTGGCGAGAATGGGATCTGACTTCGCGGGAGAAATTACTGGCTTATGCGGAGACTCATGGTATTCCGGTAGAGGGCAAGCGGGGGACCCGTTCTCCCTATTCCATGGATGCCAATCTGCTGCATATTTCCTATGAGGGAGGTCCTCTGGAAGATCCCTGGTTTGAGCCCGAAGAATCCATGTGGCGCTGGACGGCTTCCCCAGAGGCATCTGCTGATCAGGCTACTTATTTGGAACTGGATTACCGCTGTGGTGATATTGTTGCCATTAATGGTGAAGTCCTAAGTCCTGCTAAAGTGCTGGAGAGCTTAAATCAGTTAGGTAGCAAACATGGCATTGGCCGTTTGGATTTGGTGGAAAACCGTTATGTGGGGATGAAATCCCGCGGTTGTTATGAAACCCCAGCGGGAACCATCATGCTCAAAGCCCACCGGGCGCTGGAGTCCCTGACCCTAGACCGGGAAGTGACCCACTTAAAGGATGAATTGATGCCCCGTTATGCCAATCTTATTTATAATGGTTACTGGTGGTCTCCAGAGAGATTTTTATTGCAGCAGCTTATTGATGGGTCTCAGGTTACGGTCAACGGCACAGTACGCCTCAAGCTATATAAGGGTAATGTGGTAGTGGTAGGACGCCGGTCAGAGACTGACAGTCTATTTGCTCCTGAGATCGCTACCTTTGAAGACGATGCGGGTGCTTATAACCAGCAGGATGCGGAAGGTTTTATTAAGCTTAATGCACTCCGCCTGCGTATTGAAGCGCTCAAAAAACAGACCCATTAAACTGACGGGTTGCTTATTCCACTTTATCCGCGCGAATAAAGAAATGGCGCAACTCCTCGCTGCGGGAATGAGTGCCGTAGAAGGTTCCAAGCCCCTGCTGTTGACGGTTTCCATCAGCACCACCTAATTCCAGCCACCGCCCTAATGGAACCGAGACTTGTGTTGCTAACTTTTGTATTGCGATACGGCCCCCACCCTGTCTGCTTGGGTTAGCTTGATAAGGTCTAATATCCAGGGTGACTTCATCCCCATGGATGCGGGGAAGCACCTCAAATCCGCTCACCACATCGTGGTAATATACTGAGTTTTGAGTCAGCAGCCCTCCTCCTGGGAGTAGCCAGGCCCTATTGGTCATGGGAATGGAATGGCCTGCTTGTACCCGTGCGGTCTGCCCTTCCATTACCCGCACCTGCTGGGTGTTGCTGCCTTGATCTCGGGTCCGAGTTCCCGCCAAGTAGCCTATTCTCCATTCAGGCTCATTGGTCAAGAAGCTTGGATTTTCTCGTCCAGGGCGCGGAGAGGTAAGTCCTGGCGCCGGGGTATTTCTCCTTTGACTCATTCCAATGTCGGCGCGAAACCGTACTGCTTCGCGGGTGCTTAACTGCTTGACCGTAAGCAACAGTTGCCGCAACGGCTTGTCAAGTTGGGCCAGAATGGTTTTAATCTGTGCCAGATTTTCTTTATTGGTGCGGACAATAATAAGGTTATTATCGGCTTGAAGAGCGCCACCTTTGGCTAGAAAAGGGCGTAAAGCAGGTATCACCTGCTCGGGTAACCGGTGCTTTAAGGGGAGGATGGCGAGTTCTTCACTCTGACTCCAGGAAAGTGGGGAGTAAAGGATCAGCCCGAGCATTAATCCGAAAATAATGTTTGCCATAGCGCTAAGATAAAAGATCTTTTTTCCTTATGGTTAGGGGGTCATTTCCCGGTGAACCATTACACTTCTTTTGCTTGCTGTGCTGCCTGGCCAATATAAGTTTGTGGAGTCAGCGCCAGCAACTGCTGCTTAGCTGTTATCGGCAACTCCAAGCTTTCGATGAATGCCTGGAGGCTATTTCGGTCGATAGGGCGGCCTCGAGTAAAGGCTTTAAGCTTCTCATAGGGTTGAGGTATCCCATAGCGGCGCATGACGGTTTGGATTGCCTCTGAGAGAACTTCCCAGCTAGCTTCTAAATCAGAATCCATTCGTGCTTTATCTGCCTCCAGTTTGCCGATTCCCTTGAGGGCCGAGCGGTAAGCGATAAGGGAGTGAGCAAAGCCAACGCCTAGATTTCGCAGCGCGGTGGAATCGGATAGATCCCGTTGCCAGCGGGAGATAGGCAGTTTTCCGGCCAAGTGTTCAAAAAGTGCATTCGCTATCCCCAGATTGCCTTCGGCATTTTCAAAGTCGATAGGATTGACTTTGTGAGGCATGGTTGAAGAACCTACCTCGCCTTCCACCGCTTTTTGCTTAAAGTACCCTAAAGCAATATAGCTCCAGATATCCCGGCAAAAATCCAGCAATACTGAATTCAAGCGCACCATGGCTTGAAAGAGTTCAGCCATATAATCATGGGGTTCAATTTGGGTTGTATACTGATTCCAATGGAGGCCCAGCTGGGTGACAAAGGTATGGGCTAGAGAAGGCCAATCAATGTCCGGATAGGCAGCGAGATGAGCGTTGTAATTACCGACTGCGCCATTCATTTTGCCATAGAGGGGTACTTTTTCTAAAGCGTGGCGTTGCAGCGCTAAGCGGTGGGCGAAATTGGCCATTTCCTTCCCTAGCGTGGTCGGAGAAGCCGGCTGACCGTGGGTGCGGGAGAGCATGGGGATGTGCTGATAGCGATGGGCAAGGGTTCGGATTGTGGCGATCAAGGTTTCTATTTGGGGGAGAAGCACATTCCCCCGAGCTTCCTTGAGCATCAGGGCATAGGCCATATTATTGATATCTTCAGAAGTGCATGCAAAATGAATAAACTCGCCGACTGATGCTAGTTCCGGATGGTCCTTGATTCTCTCTTTTAAAAAATACTCTACTGCTTTGACATCGTGGTTAGTCGTGGCCTCAATATCCTTGATGCGTTTGGCATCTGTTTCTGAAAAATTGTCCATAATGGCGGCTAAGAAAACTTCAGCCTCATCGCTTAACCGGGAAACTTCAGCAATATCAGGGTGAGCGCTTAGTAACTGCAGCCATTGTACTTCTACCACCACCCGGTAGCGTAACAATCCATATTCACTGAAAACGGGACGAAGATCCTCCACTTTATCGGCATAGCGGCCATCAATGGGGGAAAGAGCGGTTAGCGGTGAGTAATCCATGGGACTTTTTTTAGATCGGAGAGACAAAAGAGTCATTATAACCCAGTCTAGAAAAGATTAAGCGGGCCTTTATTTACCGTGGCTTGAAAGAGAGAAACAGCTCCAGTAGGTGTTTAAACTTTTAGCGATACTGGTCGATGACTCTTACCCTATAGTATCTACAAGTAGCTCGCTCCCCATGAGAAGTTTGTGAATAAAAATAACTCTTATTGTTTGTCCACGCAGGGATTTGAATACAGAGACCTCATGGCGCTGCGGTCTTTGCTGGATCTCATCAATTCCCAGGCCCATGAAGGTTGGAGGCTTATGGAAGAGGGCCAGGCGAATGTCGTGCTGTTTGATGTGGATACCAAGGCTGGGTGGGCTGCTTGGAATACCAATCAAGGCTTGACGCAAAAGTCGATACGGGTATGGTGCTCGCGCCGGGGGCCTACCGAGGCGGTCAAGTATTATTTAAAAAAACCTTATCGGTACCGACACTTAGCCGATTTACTGGCTATGGTGGGACAATCCCAAAAGAAGGCGGGAGAAGTGGCTTTTCCTTCTGCCGCTATAAAAAGCAAACCAAGAAAAAGACTTGCTGGTCCGAGTTTTGAGCCTGCAAAATATTTTCTTGGCTTGCTGTTGTCGGCAATAGAAGAGAAACGGTCGGTACGGTTCCAGTACCAGGATAGTGCTCCCCTATATGTGGAACCTGCGGGTTGGGAATATTTCTACCCGGATAGTGAGAGAGCTTTACGAAGACTTTGCGGTAGTGTGTCATCTTGCATCCAGGTTGAATCAATAACTAAGGATTTACTAGTTCAACAAGTCGCTCAAGACGGGATAAAAAGCTGTTCTTTGCAGAGTCTCATTTGGCTGGCTGCTTTTGAAGGTTCCGCTGGACGGCCCCTCCCAGGCTGGAGAGAAGAGGGTTTATTTAAATTAAAACAGTGGCCTAATTTGGGCGTACTTCAACACGATTTGGATGAAATGCGGCTGGCTGCTTTTATGACCAAGCAGGCGGCAACTCTAGTCTCGATTCTTACTCATACGGGTGTTGCCAAGCGAAAAGCAGTGAGTTTTATTAACGCCTGCTATGCGGTAGGGTTACTGGAGAAAAATATAGAAATTGCAAGCATCTCAGCGTTAGCCACGGCCAATCAAAAGCAAGGCGGAAGCCATAGTCCAGCACACCGCTTAAGGAGTAGCGGCGAGAAGAAACCTCTTTAAAAGGCTTCTTAGCTTTTGTAGTGAGTACAGCTAAGCCGCTTTGCGAATGTTAGATTGATTGGGTATCCGCCCGCTAGGTAATGACGCCTGCCCTTAAGCAGTATCAGGACCTTACGCTCCAACTGACTGACCTTGCTTGACATTGATGAATGAATTTAAGGTCATTGGACTCCTTTTCCAGTAGGGCGCGCTTGCGCTCCAGGCCCCAGCGATAGCCGGCTAGGCTGCCATTGCTGCGGACCACCCTATGACATGGAATAGCCACCGCTAAAGTGTTTGCGGCGCAGGCCCGAGCTACAGCCCGCACTGACTTTAGGGCACCGATACGCTTGGCGATATCAGTATAACTTACGGTCGAGCCGGCCGGAATCGTGCGTAAAGCTTGCCAAACCCGTTGTTGAAATGCGGTGCCGCGTATATCCAGCGGTAAGTTTAAGCTAATACCTGGCGCTTCAACAAAGGCGACTATTTTGGCGATAAACTGCTCGAATGGGGCATCGCCACTAATCAGGATAGCGTGGGGAAATAGCTCTTTTAAGTCGCGCGCAAGTTTTTCGGGATCATCGTCCATAAAAATGGCGCAAATGCCCCGATTGCTCTGAGCGATAAGGATTGCTCCGAGGGAGCATTCGCCAATAGCAAAGTGAATTTCGGTATTCGTGCAGTCAGCACGGTAGCGGGCGGGTGTTATCCCCACGATTTCGTTTGATTTCTCGTAGATAGAAGCGGCTGCTGGAGTGATAGCCTGCTGCAAAAAGGGTGCTGGCTGGCTCTGTTGAAGTTTCGTCATGGCTGATTTCAATGTTGTTCCTGCAAAATTTATCCGCTTGGAGAATTCGTGCTTCAATGGGTACCTCAGCTCTCTTCCTCCCGAGGATAGGTTGCGCTGCTGACAATAAAGAAATGATAGCGCGAATTCGGCGAAACACAAGCAACTTGGTCCTCATTTTCCGTGTGCCGCTTCACCTTGCTTGTGCGTATCAACACGCACAGCCAAACATCGTCGCTAGGGGCGTCGGCACCCATGCGCTCCTTCACAAGGGTAGAACTCGGGCACAAGTCCAAACTTCAACCATTTGCGCTCCTCCCCGGCGTAGCGTTTTGGTGAGTTCCGCCACAGTATGACCCGTAGTTAGCACATCATCCATAATGGCCACATGGCGCGCGGTCAGAGTGTTATTGAGCGCAAAGGCGCCGCGCAGATTACGCTTCCGCTCCTGGCGGGGCAGTTCTGATTGGCGGGCGGTATTCCGCTGCCGTTGGACCGCTTTATAGTGGATAGGAATTTTTAGCTGCTTGGCCACTGGCCGCGCCAGTTCCAGGGCTTGGTTGAAGCCCCGTTCCCGGAGTCGGGTAGGGTGCAAGGGGACCGGGATGATACACTCTGGTAAAGGGTGAACCCGTTGTTCCAGGTATTCAGCGGTTAATTGTCCCAGCAGTGGGGCGAGATGTAATTTGCCATGAAACTTGAGTTGCAAAAGCAAATAATCTAGGGGAGGAGCGTAGCGGAAAGGGCTGAAAGTGTAATGTTGGGGGGGTGCCTGCTGCTGACAAGCTCCGCAAATTCCGGCGATAGGCAGCGGTCGGGCACAGCGGGAACAAGCAGCCCCGAGCGCAGGTAAATCTCTTCGGCAGGGAGCGCAAAGATCGTGCTCCGGTGTGCCTGGTGCTCCGCATAAGGCACACCGGGGAGGATACAATCCCCGCCAGAGGATTTCTAGCCAGGTTGCAGCCCGGTTGACAGTCACCGCTTCTCCATCAAGAATCCAGCGTCAGTTTGACGAGTATAATGATTAATTATGACCTATTTTCCTCCTGCAACTGAAATATGTGACAGTCCACGCCACGATTGGTCCATCCCAGAGGTGTTGACTTTGTTTGAATTACCGTTTGTAGAACTGATTTATCGGGCGCAGACGGCACATCGCCAGCACTTTAATCCTAATCAGGTCCAGATGAGCACTTTGCTCAGTATTAAAACGGGGGGATGCCCTGAAGATTGCGCCTATTGCCCCCAAAGTGTTCGCTATAGCACGCCCGTGAAAGCTGAACCTTTACTGCCCCTGGAGGAGGTATTGGTGGCGGCGCGGAATGCCAAGGCTCGGGGCGCAAGCCGTTTTTGTATGGGAGCGGCATGGCGTAGGCTCAAGGAACGGGAGCTGGAACCGGTAGCGGAGATGATTACAGCGGTAAAGGACCTGGGGCTAGAAACCTGCGTGACGTTAGGCATGCTAGGTCCAGGGCAAGCGGAACGGCTCAAGGCTGCGGGGCTCGATTATTACAATCATAATTTGGATACTTCGCCGGAATTCTATGGCGAGATCATTACCACCCGCACCTATCAGGATCGGCTGGAGACTTTGTCTCAAGTTCGGGAGGCAGGCATTCATGTATGCTGTGGCGGTATTGTGGGAATGGGCGAGGAGCGTTCTCATCGGGCGGGTTTGCTGGCTAATTTAGCTAATCTGCCCCGTCACCCGGAGAGCGTCCCAATTAATAGGCTGGTCCAGGTAGAAGGTACCCCCTTGGCTGGAACTCCCGCGCTAGACCCCTTTGAGTTTGTGCGCACCGTGGCCTGCGCCCGGATTCTGATGCCTAACTCCTTCGTGCGCCTTTCGGCAGGCCGGGAGACCATGAGCGATGAGCTGCAGGCTCTTTGTTTTCTCGCTGGAGCCAATTCCATTTTTTATGGTGAAAAGCTGCTCACGACCCCCAATCCAAGCACGGATCACGACCAGCAGTTGTTTGAGCGTTTGGGACTTGAGTTGTTGTTTCCCCAGGCACAGACTGTTACTTCTGCGCCGGATGCTGATAACGTGGAATCAGCCTCTGGCTGAAACGAGCGGTGCCCGATTTAAAAACGGCCCTTACTGGGGAGCTGAGGCAGCGCCAAACTCGGTCTCTTTACCGCTATCGGCGAGTACTGGAAGGTCCCCAGGGGGCAGAAGTCCAAATAGGTGGCCGCCGGATTTTAGCCTTTTGCAGCAATGACTATTTAGGTCTAGCGAATCACCCTGCAATCCGGACTGCTTTTATGCAGGGAGTCCAAAAATACGGAGTTGGCAGTGGAGCAGCCCACCTAGTAACGGGCCATAGTCGTGCCCATCATGCGCTGGAGGAGGCTCTGGCGGTATTTGTGGGGCGTCCCCGGGCCTTGCTGTTTTCTACCGGTTATTCGGCCAATCTTGGGGTTATCAGCGCCCTAATAGGGCGCCAAGACGCAGTTTTCGAGGATCGCCTCAATCATGCCTCCTTACTGGATGGGGGGCTGCTTGCAGGGGCCCGCTTTAAACGCTATCGGCACCGGGACTGTCAGTCCCTCGAAGTCGCTTTAACTGCCACCAAGGCCCGCCGCAAATTGGTGGTGACGGATGGGGTTTTTAGCATGGATGGGACGCTGGCCCCTCTGCCAGCCTTAGCCGCGGTTGCCGACCGTTTCGATGCCTGGCTGATGGTGGATGATGCCCATGGTTTGGGCGTTTTGGGCGAAAAAGGGCGCGGCAGCGTAGCCCATTTTGGGCTGGAAATGGCCCAGGTGCCTATTTTGGTGGGCACCTTGGGCAAAGCCTTGGGCACTTTCGGGGCTTTTGTGGCCGGTGAGGAGGCCCTTATTGAAACCTTGATTCAGCAAGCGCGGACTTATATTTATACTACGGCTCCGCCCTCTGCGGTGGCTGTGGCGACCCTAGCCAGTTTGCGGCTG
The DNA here is from genome assembly GCF_000143085.1 of Nitrosococcus watsonii C-113. NCBI lineage: Bacteria > Pseudomonadati > Pseudomonadota > Gammaproteobacteria > Chromatiales > Chromatiaceae > Nitrosococcus > Nitrosococcus watsonii. Next base: position 1,043,414 of record NC_014315.1, read on the forward strand.
ATTGAAACCGAATCCTGGCGTCGGGATAAATTAACCCGCTTGATTGCTCAATTTCGGCAAGGCGCCGCTCAGCTGGGGCTTCGGCTCATGGATTCCCCGACCCCTATCCAGCCGTTGTTGGTGGGGGATGCAGGGGCTGCGGTTAAACTAAGCGAGCGCTTACTTGCACGAGGGATACTGGTGACGGCTATTCGCCCGCCTACGGTACCAGAGGGAAGCGCCCGCTTGCGAATTACTTTAACGGTGGCTCATTCCGAGGCCCAGGTAGCGCGCCTGCTGGAGGCGCTGGCCCACGTCTTATGACGCCGCTCCATGTAGTGCAATGCGGCGCAGGTCCTGAGCTAGTGATGCTCCATGGGTGGGGCTTTCATAGTGGGGTTTGGGCTCCCCTGGTGGAGCGCCTGTCGGCTTGCTTCCGTTTGACCTTGGTGGATCTGCCGGGTCATGGCCACAGCCCTCCGTTGCCCCACGGGCGGCGGTTAGCCGCCGTGGCCGAGGCGGTGATACAGGCGGCGCCATCCCAGGCTTCTTGGTTGGGGTGGTCTCTGGGAGGGTTGGTGGCTTTGCAAGCGGCTATCAATTTTCCCAGGGGAGTCAATAAACTTGTGCTGGTAGCTAGCACGCCTTGCTTTGTAGCGGCGGCTGACTGGCCTTATGGGGTTACTTCGAAGGTGTTTATGGATTTTTCAGCATCGCTTCAGCACGATCCTGCAGAGACTTTGAAACGTTTTGTTTGGCTGCAGACTCGCGGAGCCGAAAGGGCAAAAGGGGTAGCTCAGGTTCGTTTAGCCCATTTCAATGCTTCTTATCGCCCATGCACCCAGGGTCTGGAAGATGGTTTGGCCCTGCTTCAGGAGAGTGATTTGCGGGTAGAATTAGAAACCATTGCCTGCCCCACTTTAGCGATTATGGGACAGCGTGATCCACTGGTGCCTCCTAACGTGGGTGCTTGGTTGTCAGCCCATTTGCCCCAGGGTCAAGTTTGTATGATTCCAGGGGCGGGACATGCGCCCTTTCTCTCCCATGGACAAGTATTTCAAGACACTGTAAGCCATTTTTTGCAAGCATAAAGAAAGATCGTCGGAGAAATAAATTTTTGCATTCGGAATACGGTATTGATAAGCGGCAGATAGCCAAAGCCTTTAACCGAGCGGCCGCCCATTATGATGAAGTAGCCATCTTGCAGCGAAGGGTAGGAGAGCAACTCCTGGAGCGATTGGATTGGGTTAAGCTGTCTCCATCTGTGGTATTAGATGTGGGGACGGGGACGGGTCTTCAGGCGGCGGGCCTTCTGAACCGCTATAAAGAAGCGCGCCTTATCGCTTTGGATTTGGCGCCTGAAATGCTCCATAGAGCCCAACAGCGGCTCAAAGAAAGCGTGCCGCAAAGGTTGGGGAGGATATTGAAAATGGTATGGCCTCCCTTCCATCGCCATCATTATCACTTTGTCTGTGGTGATGCGGAGGGGTTGCCTTTGGCTAACCACAGCGTAGATTTGATTTTCTCCAATCTGACCTTGCAATGGTGTCCAGCACCCGATACTGTGTTCGCCGAGTTTCAGCGAGTCTTAAAACCAGGCGGATTGCTTACTTTCACCACTTTTGGACCTGACACTTTAAAAGAGTTGCGGGCTGCTTGGTCTGAGGTGGATGCCTACTGGCATGTGAATCCTTTTATGGATATGCATGATATTGGTGATGGACTTGTCCGGGCCAGATTTATAAAACCGGTGATGGACGTTGAACGCTATACGCTCACTTACCCTGACGTTTATAAACTGATGGGCGATCTTAAACGGCTGGGGGCGCAAACAGTAGGCTCGGGCCGACAAGGGAGATTGATGGGCAGAGCACGGCAGCGGAAGATGGCACAAAGTTATGAAACTTGGCGGGAGGGGGGGCGCTTGCCTGCCAGTTTTGAAGTGGTGTATGGCCATGCTTGGAGCACGACCTTGCAGCGGCGTACATCGGAGGGCTCGGTGCCCATCTCTTTTCATACGCCTAAAGACCCTTCTAAAAACACTTAAATAATATTTTTCCACTGTGGGCAAAGGTTTTTTTGTGACTGGCACTGATACGGAAATCGGTAAGACCCGTTGCAGTCTTGCTTTAATTGCTTGCTTGCAACACGCAGGCTTTCGGGTGGCGGCCATGAAACCGGTGGCAAGTGGTTGCAAGCAAACGGCAACCGGACGGTACAATGAAGATGCCTTATTACTCCAGCAAGAGGCGGATGTATCATTGGCTTATTCGCAGGTCAATCCTTATCCGTTTACCCTTCCTATTGCCCCCCATATTGCGGCCGCTCTGGAAGGGGTCAAGATTCAACCAGCCGTCATAAAAACCGCCTTTGATTCTATGGCTGCCCTTGCCGATAGGGTCGTGGTGGAAGGGATAGGTGGCTGGGCAGTGCCAATTAATGGTCAACACACCATGGCCGATGTGGCGGTGTTACTAGATTTGCCCATAGTACTAGTGGTCGGACTGCGCCTGGGGTGTCTTAATCATGCGCTGCTAACGGCCGATGCTATTTTGCATGCCGGCTTACCCCTTGTAGGATGGATTGCCAATGGAATTGGACCCCGCCAGCTTTTACAGGAAAAAGAGAATATCCAAACTCTTTGCGAACGTTTACCTGCTCCTTTATTAGGAGTTATCCCCCATCTTTTAGAACCCATTCCAGAGAAAATAGCGGCTTTCCTCGATAGAGAACAGTGTGTAACCGCAGCCAACAAGCGACATAAATAGGACGGATGTTCCCTCAAAGTAACAAAAATAGGTGATTTGGCCCGTCATATCCTTGACGCAGGGCTGCCATGGAAGCAAGAGGTAAAAAATTATATTGCCTTGCGGCTTTTTTAAAGATTTTGAAAAACAAATAATTACGTCCTTTCCATGCGTCTATCCCAGTAGCTGGGAAGGTGTTTTATAAAAATGGCATAATTTCTGCTTAATAATTAATATTGGTTAAATTTGAGTAACGCTCTCTTTCAATGTTTGTCCTGTAGTTCTCCTGGTTTTGGGCGCCTTATTATAATGATAGGCGCCTTTTTTTTATGGATAGCGGTCCTTGTCTCAAGGAATTTGCTATCTCCGTTGGAGGGTGGGATCAGAAAGGTTCGCTAGATAGAAGTTAAGGTGGGACAATGGAAATACTAACAGGGTTAATAAGTATTTTTTAGGTGGGAAATAAGATGAAGTGCCAGTATAGAGCAAAACAGTTTTTAGTGCGATGGATCATGGTAGCAGGGCTTATCGTCCCGTTAGGTGTGAGTGCCCAGGCTGCCACATCCTCACCACGGGACATTGTGCTGGAAACCTCCCAGCGGGTGCTAGAGGAATTACAGGATAAAAATGTCACTCCTGCCGATAATCCGGAGTATTTCTACCGCCTGGCGGATAAACTTATTGTGCCACATTTTAATTTTAGGCGGATGTCGCAGCGAGTATTGGGCAAGTATTGGCGCCAGGCAAGCCAGCAACAAAAAGCTGATTTTACGGATCAGTTTCGCCAACTATTGGTACGGACCTATGTGACGGCCTTACATAGCTATAGTGCAGAGGATATTCAAGATTTTCTTCAGGAGCGGATTAAGGTGCTGCCCGCGAATTATCCGCCAGAGGCGACCAGAGCCGGTGTGAAGGTACAGGTGGAGAGTGATAAGGGGAGACCTCCCATTAATATGATGTTAAATCTTTATCTCGATCAGAAAAAAAACTGGAAAGTAGATGATGTGCAGGTAGAAGGGGTCAGCTTAGTTACCAACTACCGGGCAAGTTTTTACCGCGAAATCCGGGCGAACGGACTTCAGGGATTAATTGATAGATTGACGGCGCGTAACCAACAAGTGATGAAATAATACCTCTTCATGAATCCCATGGGGGTTCCCCATCGGGAATCCGCTCTAGTTGGGTGAGCCAGGCCGTGGCCTCGCTGTCGCTGGGGGCACGGTAGTCGCCACGGGGCGACAAGGAGCCTCCGGAGCCTACCTTGGGTCCATTGGGCACACAGCTTCGCTTGAACTGGCTGGATTGGAAAAACCGTTTTAGAAAAACCCCCAGCCAGCGCTTTATGTCAGCCAAGGGGTATTGGTTGCGTTGGGTTTCCGGAATGCCAGGCCAGGCGCCGCAAGTCCGATCGTGCCAGGCAGACCAGGCGAGAAAGGCAACTTTAGTGGGATCATAACCGAACCGTAGGAGGTAATAAAGATGAAAATCCTGGAGTTCGTAGGGTCCGATAACTTCTTCCGAGCGCTGGCCGGGTTGTTCCTTGCTTTTGTGGGGAACCAGTTCCGGGCTTATGTCGGTTGCCCGTATTTCTTCCAGAATGGCGCTGGCCTCCGGGCTTAATGATTGGTTGCGCGCTACCCAGCCTATAAGATATTGAATGAGCGTCTTAGGCACGCTAGCGTTGACATGATAATGGGACATGTGATCCCCGACTCCATAGGTGCACCAGCCCAGCGCTAACTCGCTTAGGTCGCCGGTCCCGACCACCAGGGCACTATGAAAATTGGCAAGCCGGAATAGATGGCTGGTGCGCTCCCCTGCCTGTACGTTTTCAAAAGTCACGTCATAGACTGGTTCGCCCTGGGCATAGGGATGGCCCAGGTCCTTTAGCATTTGCAGGCAACTCGGGCGAATGTCGATTTCATGGGCTTGGCACCCCACGGCTGCCATTAACTGCCGCGCTTGGTTCAAGGTTCGCTCGCTGGTGGCAAAACCAGGCATGGTGTAGGCTAGCACGTGGCGGCGAGGCAGCTTCATACTATCCATTGCGCGGGCGCAGATGATAAGCGCCTGGGTAGAATCCAGCCCGCCTGAGATGCCAATAACCACTTTATCCGTGTGGGCCGCTTGAAGCCGCTTGACTAAGCCTTGGATTTGGATGTCATAGACTTCCTGGCAGCGTCGATCCCGGTTTATGGGATCGCTGGGAACATAGGGAAAACGTTCATAGATTCGCTTGAGGAGCACCGATTCCTGCGCGGGAAGAGGGGCCGAGAAACGAATGGTCCGGAAGGCCGTTAGCCGATCCCGATGGCGGGCGCGAGACTGGCCAAAGCTATTTTGACGCATCCGATCTTGTTGCAGGCGGTCCAGGTCGATATCGGCCGAGGCTAGTTGGGAGGTATAGCTGAATCGTTCCGTTTCGGCCAAGCAATCGCCATTCTCATACACCATGCCATGGCCATCCCAGGCCAGATCCGTGGTGGATTCCCCGGTCCCGGCGGCGGTGTAGAGGTAGGCGGCCAAACAGCGACTCGATTGGCTATTGGCGAGGAGGCGACGGTAATCATCTTTACCCACGGTAATATTGGAGGCGGAAAGATTAATGATCACCGTAGCTCCGGCTAAAGCCGCATAGGAAGAAGGGGGGATGGGTGACCGCAAATCCTCGCAGATTTCGACATGGAAAGTCAGCAGAGGCTGTTCCGCCACCTGAAACAAGAGATAGCTACCGAAGGGCACCTCCTTCTGGTCACACAGATCGATGCACTCCCGCAGGGCGTAATCAGCCGGAGCAAACTGGCGCAGCTCGTAGAACTCCCGGTAATTGGGCACATAGGTTTTAGGCACTACCCCCAGGAGACGGCCCCGATAAAACACAACAGCGCAGTTGAACAGTAAGTGCTCAACTTGCAGTGGCAAGCCCACGATGCCAATGAGGGGGAGCTGCTTGGAATAGTTGAGGATTTGACGAAGCCCCTGCTGGCATTCAGCCAATAAAGCTTGTTGCTGGAAGAGATCATCACAGGAGTAGGCGGAAAGCCCCAGTTCCGGGAAGGCAACCAGCAGGCTATGCTGGTCCGCGGCTTGCCCCAGCAAATCCCTTGTTTTTTGGGCGTTAAAGCTAGGATCAGCGACCCGCAGCTCAGGGACCGCCACGGTGGCGCGAATAAAATTGTGATGATAGAGGTTGAAAAAGGTCTCTTGCTTGCTCATGTTTTTATTGGCCATGCTGGGAGATCCTGCAAAATTCAAGTTTATTGTGCCACGCCCATGCCTCTAAGTAATCCCGCGAATCACGGCTGATCTGATGGTTCATGTCATTAGATTTTATCCTGATTCGAGAAACAGCCAAGAGGCTGGCGGCTAAGAGGCCACGCATTAGCGCTATTTAGCTCAGGCTGCCGTAGCCATGTTCGCCCAACCGCGCCGGGGCTTTTGGTAATGGATTTTTGATTCATGATGTGCTTTGCTTAGCAAAGACCTGGCGCATCCCGTGGTAAGTTCGGCGGCTGGCCTCCTGGGCCATATCATGAGCAATTGGGGCCACCGTCAGTATGCCGTGGTTCCGCTACCTGAGTTGGCTGTGAACAATGGACATGATTCATGACTCAATAGGAGATTTCCATGAACAACCAAGTTAACCCCACTTCTTTTCCCGTTCCGTGTCGCCCTGATTCCACGGTGAAATTCTCCGCCGCTGTGCCTCGCACCGTGGCGCTGCGGCCTTTGGCGGTGGCCCTTCGCCGGGTGCTGGGCGGAGGGTTGCTGGCGGCGGGCCTGATGGGTCCGGCCCTGGGGCAAAGCCTGGGCACGGTCTTGAGCCCGGCTCAGGTCCCCAATCAGAGCAAGAGCCTGGATCTATCCACTCTGGATGGCAGCAATGGTTTTACGCTCAACGGTATTGCAGTTGGTGATCGCTCGGGCTGGTCAGTGAGCGGAGCGGGGGATGTGAATGGGGACGGGATCGATGACTTTCTGATTGGTGCACCTTATGCCGACCCCAATGGCGCTGGCCAAAGCTACGTGGTGTTTGGAACCAACGGAGGGTTTCCTGCGGCGCTGGATCTCTCTGCCCTGGATGGGAGCAATGGCTTTATGATCAACGGCATTGCGGCCGGTGATAGCTCGGGCTCCTCGGTGAGCGGCGCGGGGGATGTGAATGGGGATGGGATTGATGACCTGGTGATTGGCGCACCCTGGGCCGACCCCGGCGGGCGCGATAATGCGGGCCAGAGCTACGTGGTATTTGGGAACAGCGCGGGCCTTCCCGCGACAGTGGAGTTGTCTGCCCTGAATGGCAGCAATGGTTTTGCGCTCAACGGTATTGCGGTTGATGATCGCTCGGGCTGGTCGGTGAGTGGTGCGGGGGATGTCAATGGCGATGGGGTCGATGACATCATCCTCGGCGCGCCCAATGCCGACCTCAATAGTGTTGATAGAGCAGGCCAGAGTTACGTGGTATTTGGGACCAACGGAGGGTTTCCCGCGGCGCTGGAATTGTCCGCTTTGGATGGCGGCAATGGCTTTATGATCAACGGTATTGCGGTTGATGATCACTCGGGCCGGTCGGTGAGCGGGGCGGAGGATGTCAATGGCGATGGGGTCGATGACATCATCCTCGGCGCGCCCGGCACTAGCTGGAGCTACGTAGTGTTTGGCACGAGCACGGGGTTTCCCGCCGTGCTGGAGCTTTCCGATCTGGATGGCGACAATGGCTTTGTGCTCAACGGCATTGAAGTCTATGACTTCTCAGTTCTCTCGGTGAGCGGGGCGGGGGATGTCAATGGCGATGGGATCGATGACATCGTGATTGGCCAAGCCGGTTTCAGCGGCTATTCAGGCCTGAGTTACGTAGTGTTTGGGACGAATGCGGGATTTCCTGCGGCGGTGGATCTCTCCGCTCTGGATGGCAGTAACGGCTTTGTGCTTGGCAGCACGCTCACCGGTTCCCGTACGGGCTTTTCGGTGAGCGGTGCGGGGGATGTGAATGGGGACGGGTTCGATGATCTTCTGGTTGGCGCCCCCGGTACTTACCCCTTTGAAGGCGACTCGCTGGGTTATAGCTACGTGGTATTTGGAGCGAGTACCTTTCCCTCGGCAATACTTCTCCCCTATGATTTGGATGGTAGCAACGGCTTTATCATCAACGGCACTGAGCTCGGTGACCGTTTGGGCCACTCGGTAGGTGGAGTGGGTGATGTCAATGGCGATGGGGTCGATGACATCATCCTCGGCGCACCTAGCGCCAGCCCCAACGGCGAGAATTCGGGCCAAAGCTACGTAGTATTTGGGACACCCTCGGTCGGTGGTCCGGCGGTTTTGCTCAAGGGGCTGATTGCCGAGGTGGAAGCGCTAGATCTGCCGGCAGGGCTTGAACACTGGCTGGCTAGGCCGCTTAAAAGGGCCGAGAAGAAGCTGGATGAGGGCGAGGTGGCCAAGGCGCTCTACAAGGTGGTGGGGTTTATCCAGCGGGCGAGGGTGCTGCGGCAATACGGGATACTGCCGGCGGACGAAGCCAACGCCCTCATTGCCCAAGCCAAGACTATCATCAAGGCGCTGCTGGACTTGCCGGAGCTCTCGCGTGTTGCCGCCACGGATCTTCTTCCCGCCGACCTGATCCCCAGTGACGGGCCGGTACCGGCAGGTCCTCCTGCCACTACTCAATAGGAGACACTACCATGCACGATAATAAAGCTACTTTTACTTCTTGTTCCGTTTCAAGCCGCTCTGATTCACAGAGCTCTACTCATCCACCTCGTGCCCTTGCGCCGCGGCCTTTGGCGGTGGCGCTTCGCCGGGTGCTGGGTGGAGGGTTGCTGGCGGCGGGGTTGATGGGTCCGGCCCTGGGGCAAAGCCCGGGCCCGGACTTAAGCCCGGCTCCGGCCCCGAGTCAGAGCAAAAGCTTGGATTTGTCCACCCTGGATGGGAGCAACGGCTTTACCATTAATGGTAGAGGCTCCTCGGTGAGTGGGGCGGGAGATGTGAATGGAGACGGGTTCAATGATATTGTGATTGGCGCATCCAGCGCTAGCCCCAATGGCGAGAATTCGGGCCAGAGCTACGTGGTGTTTGGAACCAATGGAGGGTTTCCCTCGACGCTGGAACTCTCCGCTCTGGATGGCAGCAATGGCTTTATCATCAACGGCATTGCAGCCGGTGACTACTCGGGCATCTCGGTGAGCGGGGCAGGGGATGTGAATGGGGACGGGTTCGATGACCTGGTGATTGGCGCGCCTAGCGCCAGCCCCAACATCGACCATTCAGGCCAGAGCTACGTGGTGTTTGGAACCAATGGAGGGTTTCCCTCGACGCTGGAACTCTCCGCTCTGGATGGCAGCAATGGCTTTATGATCAATGGCATTGCGGCCGGCGACTCCTCGGGTTCCTCGGTGAGTGGGGCGGGAGATGTGAATGGAGACGGGTTCGATGATATTGTGATTGGCGCGTATGGCGCCCGACTCGATAGTGATCAATCGGGCCAGAGCTACCTGGTGTTTGGGGCCAGCGGGGGTTTTCCCGCAGTGGTGGAACTGTCCGCCCTGGATGACAGCAACGGCTTTATCATCAACAACATCGGGCGCTATGATTATTCAGCTCTGTCGGTAAGCGGCGCGGGGGATGTGGATAACGATGGGTTTGGTGATGTCCTTATCGGCATACGCAATTTAGTTGGCGACGGAGGGGTAGATGTGGGCGGCGGAACCTACGTGATATTTGGAGGCAGTAGTGGATTCGGTAACGTAGTCCTCATCGATCCATCCTATTATCCTGACGATATTTTAGTGAGTGGGGCGGGGGATGTAAATGGGGATGGAGTCGATGACTTTGTGATTGGTGCGCCTGGCGTCCCTCCTTACAGCTCCTATTCGGGCCGGAGCTATGTGGTATTTGGGACAAGTGGGGGTGGCTTGCCGACGGATCTCTCCACCCTCGATGGGAGTAATGGCTTTACCATCGATGGTATTCCGATTAATCCCAGCAGCGGCGCGGTATGGTCGTCGGTGAGTGGTGCGGGAGATGTGAACGGGGACGGGCTCGATGACATTTTGATTGGCGCGCCTGGCGCTAGCCCCAACGGCACATGGTCGGGCCAGAGTTATGTGGTGTTTGGGACGGATGGGGGGTTTCCCGCGGCGCTGGATCTCTCTGCCCTGGATGGCAGTAACGGTTTTATCATGAATGGTATTGCGGCCGGTGACTCTTTGGGTGATTCGGTGAGTGGGGTGGGAGATGTGAATGGAGATGGAGTCGATGACTTTCTGATTAATGCGCCTGGTGCCGGCGATTCAGGCCAGAGCTACGTAGTGTTTGGGGTGGCCTCGGGGGGACCAGCGGTTTTGCTCAAGGGACTGGTTGCCGAGGTGGAAGCGCTAGATCTGCCGGCGGGGCTTGAACACTGGCTGGCCAGGCCGCTTAAAAGGGCCGAGAAGAAGCTGGCCCAGGGCGAGGTAGCCAAGGCGCTCTACAAGGTGGTGGGTTTTATCCAGCGGGCGAGGGTGCTGCGGCAATACGGGATACTGCCGGCGGCCGAGGCCAACGCTCTGATTGCCCAGGCCAAGACTATTATCAAGGCGCTGCTGGACTTGCCGGAGCTCTCGGGCGTTGCCGCCGCGGATCGTCTTCCCGCCGACCTGATCCCCAGTGACGGGCTGGTACCGGCAGGACCTCCCGCCGCCACCCGGTAGGAGAAATTTCCATGAACGATAACAAAGCTACTTTTACTTCTCGTCCCGTTTCAAGCCGCTCTGATTCACAGATCTCTACTCATCCACCTCGCGCCCTTGCGCCGCGGCCTTTGGCGGTGGCGCTTCGCCGGGTGCTGGGTGGAGGGTTGTTGGCGGCGGGCCTGATGAACCCGGCCCTGGGGCAGAGCCTAAGCCTGGAGCTTTCCGATCTGGATGGCAGCAACGGCTTTGCACTCAATGGCATCGGACCCGGTGATTCCTTGGGCGATTCGGTGAGTGGTGCGGGGGATATGAACGGCGATGGGTTCGATGATCTGGTGATTGGCGCACCCGATGCCAGCCCCAACGGTGTTAGCGGAGCAGGCCAGAGCTATGTGGTGTTCGGGACCAGCGGGAGATTTCCCGCAAGTCTGGATCTGTCCACTTTGGATGGTGGTAACGGTTTTATCGTCAACGGCATCGCGGCCTTTGATGGCTCGGGCCGGTCGGTGAGTGGTGCGGGGGATATAAACGGCGATGGATTTGATGATCTGGTGATTGGCGCGCCTGATGCCAGTCCCGACGGTGTTAGCGGAGCGGGCCAGAGCTATGTGGTGTTTGGGACTAGCGGCGGTTTTCCCGTAAGTCTGGATCTGTCCACTTTGGATGGCGGCAATGGCTTTATCATCAATGGCGTTGCGGCTGCTGATCACTCGGGCCGCTCGGTAAGCGGAGCGGGAGATGTGAACGGCGACGGGTTTGATGACCTGGTAATTGGCGCGCCCAGCGCCGACCCCAATGGTAGCCGTTCGGGCCAGAGCTACGTGGTGTTTGGGACGAATACGGGCTTTCCAGCCGCGCTAGAACTCACCGCCCTGGATGGAAGTAACGGCTTTGCGCTCAATGGTATCGCGGCCTTTGACGGTTCAGGCTGGTCAGTGAGCGGAGCGGGGGATGTGAACGGCGATGGGTTTGATGACCTGGTGATTGGCGCGCCTGCTGCCGGCTCCCCCTTTGCTCCTCCCTTTCGTCCCCATGGCAGCGGTTCGGGCCAGAGCTATGTAGTGTTTGGGACGGGCGGGGGTTTTCCCGCAGCAGTGGAGTTATCCGCCCTGGATGGGAGTAATGGTTTTTCGCTCAACGGCATCGCGGCCTATGATAACGCAGGCTCTTCGGTGAGCGGCGCGGGGGATGTGAATGGGGATGGATTTGATGATCTGGTGATTGGCGCGCCCACTGCTTCCCCCAGCGGCGACTATTCGGGCCAGAGCTACGTAGTGTTTGGGACGGGTGGAAGGTTTCCCGCCGCGCTGGAACGCTTCGCCCTGGATGGTAGCAACGGTTTTGCGCTCAATGGTATCGCGGCCTTTGACCTCTCGGGCCGGTCGGTGGGTGGTGCGGGGGATGTGAACGGCGATGGGTTCGATGACATTGTGATTGGCGCGCCTGGCGCCGATCCCAACGGTGTTAGCGGGGCGGGTCAGAGCTACATGGTGTTTGGGACGAATACGGGCTTTCCCGCCGCGCTGGAACTATCTGTCCTGGATGGCGGCAACGGTTTTGCGCTCAATGGCATCGCCGGGGTTGCCGGTGACCTCTTCTTGAGCGCTGGTGACCTCTCGGGCTGGTCGGTGAGCGGAGCGGGAGATGTGAACGGGGACGGGTTGGATGACATTCTGATTGGCGCGCCTGGCGCCAGCCCCAACGGCGACCATTCGGGCCAGAGCTATGTGGTGTTTGGCACGCCCTCGGCCAGCGGCCCGGCGGCTTTGTTCAAGGGGCTGCTTACCGACGTTGGCGCTTTGGGTTTGCCGGCGGGGCTGGAGCGCTGGCTGGCCGAAAGGTGCGGGGATGTATTTAATAGGTCAGGGCTTTGCAGCAGCTCAAGATCATTCCAGAGACCGAAGCCAACGCCTCCAACAAGGGGGGTTTATTAAATTCCGCAGGTGTCGGGTGCGTCGCATCACCTATTCTATGATTCTTCCACCCCACAATCACAATAGGAGCTTCCCATGAACAACCAAGCTAACCTTATTTCTTCTTCCGTTGCGCGCCGCCCTGATTCTCCTCGGCGGGTACTAAGTAGTCTGACCTAGGGGACGGGGGATGACCGCGCCCATCTTCGAATTTCTGGTCTCGCGCCAATTCACCGCCTGGCTCGCTGAACAGCGGGTGAGCCTGGCGTTGACCACTTACCAGGCGGGAAAGTTGTTTCTGCTGGGGGTTAACCCGGATGGGAGACTGTCGGTGTTCAACCGCACCTTTGCCCGCTGCATGGGTCTGCATGCTACCCCCAGCACACTCTGGATGAGCAGCCTCTACCAACTCTGGCGGTTCGAGAATACCCTCGAGCCGGGGCAGAATTACCAGGGCTTTGACCGGTTGTTTGTTCCTCGGTTGGCCTATACGACCGGGGATCTGGATATCCATGACATTGCCCCCGATGGCGCGGGCCGACCGGTGTTCGTCAGTGCCCTGTTTAGTTGTTTGGCTACGGTGAGCGAGCGCTATAGCTTTGCGCCCTTGTGGCGACCGCTGTTCATCTCCAAGCTCGCCGCCGAGGACCGCTGTCATCTAAACGGCCTGGCCATGGACGGGGGCCAGCCGCGTTTCGTTACTGCGGTGAGCCAAAGCGATGTAGCCGACGGCTGGCGGGATCACCGTGTCGAGGGCGGTGTGCTTATAGAGGTTACGAGCGGTGAAGTGGTGCTTGAAGGACTGTCCATGCCCCACTCACCGCGTCTCTACCGGGATAAATTGTGGTTGCTGGACTCAGGTCGGGGCGAGTTCGGTTATGTTGACCTGGCGCGGGGCCGCTTCGAGCCGGTAGCCTTCTGCCCTGGCTATGCCCGGGGCTTGGGCTTTATCGGTGACTTTGCCGTGGTGGGGTTGTCACAACCACGGCACAACCAGAGTTTTTCTGGCCTTCCCCTTGAGGAGCGCCTCCAGGCTCGCCACGCCGAGCCCCGTTGCGGGTTGCAGGTGATTGATATCAATCGTGGCGATGCGGTGCATACTCTGCGCATCAGTGGGGTGATTGAGGAACTCTATGATGTCGCTGTGCTTCCTGGCGTGCATCGGCCCATGGCCTTGGGCTTTCGGAGCGATGAGATCCGTCGGATGATTAGCGTTGCCCCCGAGCTTGCTAATTAAAAGCAATTTATGTAGGAGTGGAATTCCGTGAGTAAAATTGCCCTGAAGAGAGCCTATGAGGAACCGGATAAAGATGATGGCTGTCGTGTTTTAGTGGACCGTCTCTGGCCCCGGGGAATTAAAAAAGAAGACGCTGCTATTGATGAGTGGCTTAAAGAGATTGGGCCTAGTAATGAGCTGCGGAAATGGTTTGGGCATGATCCGGACAAATGGCCAGAATTCAGAAAACGCTATTTCCAGGAGCTGGAAAAGAACCCGGAAGTAGTGGAGCCATTGATCGACATAGTCAAAAACCAGCCGCAAGTTACCTTGGTTTTTAGTGCTAAGGATAGCGAACATAATAACGCAGTGGCCTTAAAAGAATATTTGGAAGAAAAACAATCATCAAAATGATTTAGGCTGTTCGGTTGGCGTTGGGGGGAGAATGATTTTTCATGAACGAGGCGAAAGAAACCTTAAAGCGTCTGCTGGAAGCGGAGCTGCGTGCTCAGGCGTTAGTAGATCAAGCCAGTCAGGAGCGGGATAAAATAATCCAGCAGGCCCTGGCCGAGGCCCGCCAGGCAGAGGAGCGTTTTATCTCCCGCATTCCGGAGATTCAGCAATCTTTTGTGAGCAGGGCTGAAAGGCGGGCAGAGCAAACCACAAATGAGTTAAGCCGGCGCTATGAGGAGCGGGAAGGAGAGATTAAAGCATTGGCCAGGAAACGCCAGGAGGAAGCCAGCGAAGCAGCGCTTGCCCGTCTTCTCGATCCGGTTGCCTATTCATAATAAATATGCACCGTTCTTTTTTAACGATCACCAAGAGCCCTTCTATAACCACCGTTACCCGTTATGCTTATTTGAATACCTTGGTTTCGGCTCTCTCCGGGCGTCTCCTGTCGGCAGAACAGCTCCGGGATCTGGTGGACCCATCGGCCTCGGATGCTTCGGTTTTGTTGCGCGCTGCCGGATTAATGGCGGTTTCCCTGCAAACAATGGAGGATCGCTCTTTGGAACAGACCCTAGTGGATACTTTGTGGATGGAAGCCCAACGACTCATTCGTCCTCTCAGGGCCGAAGCCCGGGAGCTTGCGAGCTATTGGCTACGCCGTTTTGAGATAGGTAACCTGAAAATTGTGCTCCGGGGTAAGTTGACTGGACGTCCAAAGGAGGCCATCCAAGCCGATCTTATTAAGATTAATGGAATAACGGCCTTGCCCTTGAACGCGTTGATGGAGGCCGAGGATGCTCAGGAGATGCTCCATTGTTTAGAGGGAACCCCCTATGCTGGTGTTGCCCGCCAGGCCCGTTCGGTCTATGGAGGAGAGCCTTATGATGTGCCTCATGTCGGAGGAGAGGGCCGAGAATTGTTTCTTATCGAAGCCACAATGGATAGAGAATACTATAGCGGATTGGCGTGGCGGGTAAACGCTATCCAAGAAGCACTGGACCGCCATTATCTGCGAATATTGATCGGCTATCTCATTGACCAAACTAACCTGGTTTGGTTGTTACGCTACCGGTTTGCTTACCGTCTTGGGCCACCGCTAACCTATTTTCTTTTATGCCCCGGTGGGTATCATTTGCGTAGCCAGCACTTGCTGGCCCTCGCCCGTGGGGAAAACTTCGAGGAAACTTTACACAATCTACCCACTCCTTTAGCCCTTTTGGTAGCAGGGGCGGTTTCCACTTCCGAGGTGGAAGACAGACTGGGAAGCCATGTACTCGAAGTCGCGCAATTTATCCTGAAACGCACTACTTTTAATTTGGGACGGGCCTTCGCTTATCTACTTCTTCGTGAAAAAGAATTATTACGCATCCATGGGATCATCAAGGGCCGCACTTTGCAGCTCGCCCCCCATCTTATTCACCAGGCCATGGGACTGGAAAGTGCTGGTTTCAGGGAGGATGAGTCTTTTTAGCCCTCCCTGGAGGGGCCTAGCGGTCCAAGAGGTTTATAACGGATGTTGGCATCCTTATCAATGCGGCGAGTTATCCTTCATATGGTCACGGAAGAGGCTCCGGAGGCTGCCCTTGGCTTGGCGGAAAGCGGGGTGTTTAGTCCAGAGCCCCTTCCGGCTGGGGAGGAAAGTTTGCCAGAATGTCCCGCCACCAGCTACCAGGCGTTATTTCATGATGCCCAGATGCGTTTGCAAAAGGTGAGCGAATACCTGGGGGTCCAGGCTGCCATCCCGCCAGAAAAGGTGCGGGCCATCAGCGAGTCCGAGTTGGCGGCGTTTAATAAGTGGTTGGGGAGGCTCTGGCGGCGTTGTTCTCAGTTGCAAGAAAAAGGACGGGAACTGGATGAGAAGATACTGGCCATTAGCCAATTAGACACGTCCCTGGATACCTATGCCCGGTTGGACGTGAATTTAGGATTATTACAGGGGGAATTGCGGTTTCTAGATGTTCGGCTTGGAGCGGTCCCGCAAAGTAATTTCGGTAAACTCCAGGAGGCGGTAGGCATGGCGGGCTATATTCTTAAACCGTTTGCCGAGTCTGATTCTGCGGCCTTGGTTGTGCTTGCTGGGGTGAAGGGACATGAACGGCAAGTGCAAAGCGTGCTTCGGGCGGCCGCCTACCGTCCACTTCAACTGCCCGCCGAATTTCAGCATCATCCCCAGCAAGTTCGCCAGCAGCTCGCGGCTCAGCGCCAGCGTTTCCAAGAGGAGCGTCTGGCGTTGGCTCAGGAGCGGGAGTTGCTTCATAAAAAGCATGCACAGGCGTTGCATAAGGGAGCCCAGAGGCTGATTCTAGCCGCTCCCTATGCTTTTCTAAGCGCCTCTCTGCGGAGCCAGGGCGGGCTGGCGATGGTGCAAGGCTGGGCGCCAACGGAAAAAATAAGTTTTTTGCGGAAGATTTTGCAAAGGCGGCTAGCACAGCGTTTTGTGCTAACAACACGAGAGCCGACCTCAGATGAGCGGCTGATGACGCCTTCCCTCATACGCGTTCCTCACTGGCTCCAGCCTTTTACCGATTTAGCCCATAATTATGGTGTGCCCCGTTACGGTGAATTAGATCCTTCCTGGCTATTTGCCCTGACCTTCATCGCCATGTTCGGCATGATGTTCGGCGATGTGGGTCATGGCGTGGTTATCCTGGCGGTTGGCTGGGGGTGCCGCCGCCGGTTGGGGCACTATACGCCTTTCGTACTCTCCCTGGGGGTTTCCTCTTGCTGCTTTGGCTTTCTATATGGCAGCGTTTTTGGTTATGAAGAGATCCTTTCCCCCTTATGGATATCGCCCTTGTCCAATCCCCAACGGATGCTTATGGTCGCCCTTTTGTGGGGAGTGGGATTTATTCTGCTAGCGACGGCTATCGGGATTCGCAACCGCCTGGCGGAGGGGCGTTATGCTGAGGCCCTATTAGGCGGGCGGGGACTGGCGGGGAGCCTGGTATATTTAGGTGCCGTATATGGTGCGTTTCGCTGGATGGAAGAGGACGTATTCGGGGCGATGGAGGCAGCGGCCGCGATCTTGCCATTTCTGGTCCTGGTGGGGTATCACTGGCATCAGGCTCAGGTTCCTGGCTTTGGACGGGGGGTGGTCGTGCTTATTGAGAGTTTTGAAATAATCATGGGTTACTTTGCCAATACCCTTTCTTTTCTTCGGGTCGCCGCTTTTAGCTTGAATCATGTGGCGCTGGCGCTGGCTGTATTTGCCCTGGCTGGGACAATGGAGGCGGTTGGCCATTGGGTCACGGTAGTAGTAGGTAATCTTTTTATTTTAATTTTGGAAGGGGCCATTGTGGCCATTCAGGTATTACGGCTGGAATATTACGAGGGGTTTTCCCGTTTCTTCAGTGGTGATGGCCGGGCCTTTGAGCCATTGATATTAGGGCCTCTAAAATAATTTCTAATCAATGCTACTATGAAAAAAAATTGAGATTGAGACGTGTTTCGTTGCTAACAGGGGATCAGTCGTCATGTATGGGTTGATTATTTTGATGGGTTTAAGTTTGGTGGGCTTGGTAGGTTGGGGAGTGTTTTATGAAATACGTCCACGCCATCCAGATTTTGCTGCGCCTCGTTGGTGGAGCAGCGTGGTAGGGATGAATGTACTTGTTTTTGCGGTTGCCCAAGTCGGCCTATTGTTTTTAGTTGTACAGGATGCCATGGCCGAGGAGATAGCAACGGGGGGGGGAGCCGCGCCTCCGGAGGTTTCCCTGGGCATGGGGTTGGCGCTTTTGGCCATCGGCCTACCGACGGCGGTAGCGACGGTGGCCGCGGGTTTGGCCGTGGGGGCAGTGGGGTCCTCCGCCCTGGCGGCTATCTCCGAAAAACCAGAGTTGTTCGGGCGCACGCTCATTTATTTGGGACTGGCGGAAGGGATAGCAATTTATGGTGTGGTGGTCACCATTTTAATGCTAGGTAAGATTTAGGAAGGTTTCGCCGGCAGGCTATTCCTGAGCGTAATTAATTTATGGCCGAGCACATTCTAGATCTTAGCGCCGAGTTCCGGTTAGCAACATCGGGAGGAGGAGTCTCCGGTACCCGTCTGATTGTGATGGGAAGTCCGGCCCTTACGGAAGGCTTTGCTTTGATTGGTTTTGAGACCTGGCCTAATGGGACCGAGGAAGATCTGGATAGGCTGTTGGAAGCATTGGAGAAAGGGAAAGAAAAAGCGTTGGTTTTATTAGAGCCGGAACTTTCCCATTGCCCATCGGCGTGGCTGAGGCGTGTGCGGGCCGAGAGTTCCCGTATTCTGATCACAGAAGTGCCGCCCTTGCATGCGCCAGGGGATTATCATCCAGTGGTGGAGGATCTCGTCGCGAAAGTATTGGGCCAGAGCGCCTTAGAGGAAAAATCATGACTGCCGAGGCCAGTGTGGAAACTTTGGAAGCCGCTCTCCTGGCCCGCGCCAAGCGCCTAGCCGAAGAATATTTATCCCGGGCGCAGCATAGCCGTGACCGCATTATTGAAGAGGCTAATGAACGTCTGCGTTTTCGGGAAGAGCGGGAAATACTGGCGGCCAAGGCGATGGCCGAGCGGGTCTATCGGCGGCAGGTGCAGGCAAGCGAGCTTAAGCTCCAGGGAAAACTGGATCGTCTCCGCTGGGAATGGGTACAGGCGGTAGTTCAGGATCTTAGCCACCAGTGTAAGGTGTTGGCCACCGATAAGTCCCGTTATTTACCTGTACTGCAGCGATTACTGGCTGCGGGGGCTGCCGCTATCGAGCGGGAAGAGCTGATTGCCGAGATCAATCAGCAAGACCTGGGGCGCTTGCAAGAAACCTGGAAAACCTTTGCGGCAGAGACGGTACCGGACAAGCGCGTAGTTTTATCTTCCGAACCGCTCACTTGCAGTGGTGGGGTGCGGGTGGTGAGCAAAGATGGCCGCATCCGCGTGGATAATACTTTTGAAGGACGCCTGGAGCGATTAGCGGAGGAACTTCATCAAAGCATTATGGAGCGCCTTTTTGTCCCTCCAAGCGGTCTCCATGGATAGAGGACTCCATGGGAAAACTGCTTGAAGTCAATGGTCCGCTGGTTAGGGCGCGCCTGCCCCAGGTACCCAATGGGGAGCAGGTGCGAATTGGAACTCTTGGTTTGGTAGGTGAAGTCATCGGCCGGGAAGGCCAAGAGGCCCTGATTCAAGTTTACGAGGGGACCGAGTCGGTGCGCCCTGGGGAGGAAGTCGAAGCGCTCGGTCATCCCCTCTCGGTGGAATTGGGACCGGGCCTTTTGGGGCAGGTTTTTGATGGGATACAACGCCCCCTCGGCCGTCTCCTGGAAGTCAGCGGGGATCGGATTTCCCGTGGCATCCAGATCCAGGGTTTGGAGCAAGCGCGGGTTTGGCGCTTTCAACCCAATCCCCAATTAGCTGCCGGTATGACGGTTACCGGCGGCGTTTGTTTAGGCGCCGTGCCGGAGACCCCTACTATTGAGCATCGTATTCTGGTTCCTCCTGAATTGTCGGGTGAACTGTTGGAGCTGGCCCCCGCAGGGGAGTATCGATTGAGCGATGTCATTGCCCGCCTGGATACGGGTGATCATCGCTCCCAGGCGTTAACGCTTTCCCATCGCTGGCCAGTACGTAACCCTCGTCCCTACCAGCAGCGGGAACATGGGGTGGCGCCATTGATGACCGGTCAGCGGATACTGGATACTTTTTTCCCCTTGCTTAAAGGCGGCAAGGCGGCCGTGCCTGGACCTTTTGGCGCCGGTAAAACCATGGTTCAGCAACAAATTGCCCGCTGGTCTAATGCCGATATCGTCATTTATGTGGGTTGCGGTGAGCGGGGCAACGAGTTGGTTGAAGTCCTGGATTCTTTTCCAGAGCTAACTGACCCCCATACCGGCCGCTCCTTGATGGAGCGGACCTTGCTGGTTGCCAATACCTCCAATATGCCGGTGGTTGCCCGGGAGGCATCCCTATATGTCGGTGTAACCCTGGGGGAGTATTATCGGGACCAGGGCTACGACGTGGTGATTGTGGCCGATTCCACCAGCCGCTGGGCCGAAGCCCTGCGGGAAGTGGCGGGGCGTCTCGGGCAGATGCCCGTGGAGGAAGGTTATCCAGCTTATTTAGCTTCCCGGTTAGCTGCCTTCTATGAGCGTGCTGGACGGGTTCAAACCCTGGGAGGAAACGTGGGTTCGGTGACTCTCATTGGCGCGGTCTCTCCACCGGGGGGTGATTTTTCCGAACCCGTGACCAGTCACACCAAGGAAATCGTGCGCACCTTTTGGGCCCTCTCGAAAGAGCTGGCGGATGCGCGCCATTATCCGGCCGTCTCTTGGCGAGAAAGTTTTTCCGATGATATTGCCGTAGCCGCCCGCTGGTGGGCTGAACAGATTGATAAACATTGGCAGGCAGGGCGTGCCGAGGCCATGACTTTATTGACCCAGGCGGAAGAATTGTCCCGGATTGTGAACCTGGTCGGCCCTGAAGCTTTGTCGGGGACTCAGCGTTGGGCTCTAGAAGGGGCGATGCTGATTAAGGAAGGACTATTGCAACAAAGCGCCCTAGATCCGGTAGATAGTTTTTGTACCCCCGAGAAACAGTTTGTGCTTTTGGATCTCATGCTTCAAGTTTACCATCGAGGCGTTGAGTTATTAGAGCAGGGCGTGCCGGTGCAAGAACTTTTGGGCCTTCCCATTCTCACCCGTGCCAAGCGCTGTAAGAGCGATTATGAAAACACCCGGGTGGAAAGCTTGCGGGATTTTGCCAAGGAGATAAAGGAAGTCTTCAGCCAGCTTAGCGAGGAATACGCCGGGACGGGAAAGCCGTCAGGATGAAAGCAAAAGAGTACCGTACCGCCTCCGCGGCCCGGGGGGGATTATTATTTATGCGAGACATTTCTGGGGGCGCCTTTGGGGAGCGGGTCGTGATCAAGGACCATCGGGGGCAGCGGCGCAATGGGCAGGTGATCTTTACTTCCGGCGAGGTGGTTTTGGTGCAGGTCTTTGAGGGCACCGACGATCTGGATTTAGAGCGCACTTGGGTCCGGTTTCTGGAAGAACCTTTTGAGATCCCTTTATCGTCTGAGGTCTTGGGACGTATTTTCGATGGTGTAGGAGGCCCGTTGGATGATCGCCCTCCTCTTATAGCCTCCCTCAAGCGCAATGTGAACGGCGCCCCTGTTAATCCTGTCGCTCGCGCTTATCCGCAAGAATTTATCCAGACGGGAATTGCCGCGATTGACGGTCTCAATTCCCTGGTACGGGGCCAAAAATTGCCTATCTTCTCGGGCTCGGGACTTCCCCATAACCGTTTGGCGGCTCAGATCGTGCGTCAGGCTAAACTGCTGGGTGAAGAGACCCGCTTTGTGGTGGTTTTTGCCGCCATGGGGGTAACCTATGGTGATGCCCGTTTTTTTCAGGAAGAATTCGAGAGCAGTGGCGTACTGGGCGATGTGGTGATGTATCTGAACCTGGCGGATGATCCTCCCATCAAACGTTTGCTTTTGCCGCGCGCCGCGCTGACTTGCGCCGAATATCTGGCCTTTGAACAGGACTTGCACGTATTAGTGGTGATGACCGATATGACCCATTACGCGGAAGCCTTGCGGGAGGTGGCTACGGCCAAGGGCGATGTGCCTTCCCGTAAGGGTTATCCAGGGTATCTCTATTCCGATCTAGCCGAGATTTATGAGCGTGCTGGGCGGATTAAAGACCGACGCGGTTCAATCACCATGGTACCGGTAGTTTCCATGCCTTCGGATGACATTACCCACCCCATTCCCGATTTGACGGGTTATATTACGGAAGGGCAAATCGTGCTCTCCAGGGAACTCCACCATCAGGGCATCTATCCTCCGGTCGATATTCCCCCTTCCTTGTCCCGTTTAATGAAAGATGGGATTGGTAAGAATTCTACCCGGGAAGACCATCCCCGGGTTGCGAGCCAGCTTTATGCCGCTTATGCCAAGGCGCTGGAAGTGAGAAATTTAGCCTCTATTATCGGTGCGGAGGAGCTTTCCCCGTCGGACCGGCAATTCCTTGATTTTGCCGGCCAATTTGAACAGCGGTTTGTCAAGCAAGGGGAGGAGGAAGATCGCTCTATTATTGAGACTTTGGATTTGGCGTGGGATTTACTTTCCTTGCTCCCGCGGTTTGCCCTTACTCGGGTAACGGAAGCGGATCTGGCAAAATATCATCGGTGGGAAGGTGAATCAGAGGAGGAAAGGACGGAGATAGGCCCTTCCAGGGCGGGAACTTCTGGAGAACGCTAATGGTGCGGCAACCGCCTACCAAAAACGCCTTGCTTAATCTTAAACGCCAGGTCGCCTTTTTACAGGAAGGGCATGACCTATTGGAGCGCAAGCGGGAATTGCTGACGCGGTTGGTTTACGAGCATTTGACCCATTACCGCCAATTACGGCGTGAAGCCCATGCCGCCCTGGACGATTCTTATTACTGGCTGTCCATTACCCACATGCGAATGAGTAGCCGCCAGTTACGCCAAGCTGCCCAAGGCATACATCCTGGCCTTTCCGTGAAGATTCTCCCCCGTTCCAGCTTGGGAGTGGAATACCCCGCGGTCACCGTGGAACGCCAGCCCCTGCAACCCATCAGTTTGCTCTGGACCGATGCGAGTCTGGATGAGACCCGGTCCAAGCTAGTGGAACTGGCGATGGTGCTAGCCCGGCTGGGTGAAGCAGAAACTTTCCTACGCCGCATGGTGGCTGAACAGCGCAAGACTCAGAAGCGGGTTAATGCCCTCAAGTACAATGTAATTCCTCGCTATCAAGCCGCTGTTCGCTATATTCAGTCGGCCTTAGAGGAAGAGGAACGGAACGCTTTATTTCAGATTAAGGTGTTACGGGAGCAGGGCAAGAAAGGATGTTAGGGGAGGTAGAAAAAAAGTTAAAATCTGTTGCATTTTTATGCTTTTACTTTTTTCTCTACCGGTCCCTCTCATCAAGGACGCCTCGACCATAGGGCATGGTGCGGCGCTGACCGAACGTGAGGCTACTTCATAGCCTTACCAAAAAAATCTAAGAATCAATCTATTTCGAAATAAAATATATTTCCAGTCAATTCGCCCATTCGCTAGCTTTAGGTTGTGCCTCATGATTATAAGTAAAAAAGTAAATACTTTTCTCAGCTTTTATCCTTCTATTAACTTTCTTCTAGATTACACGCTTGCCTGTGGATAATTTACAGGCATACCCTTCACTCCCGTTCGTAGATAAATGTCTTAGATTCCATACGTCATATTTGCTGTGTAGTCGCTTAGGGAAATTGCGTAGTGGTACGTATGTAATTATCTATTTTAGATATTTATAATTGCAGAATTTCATTTATTGTAGCGCTGGCTGCGAAAAGGAGAGAATATGACTGTTTGGTGGTATGCTGAAGGAGGTAAAAAATCTGGTCCCATTGAAAGAGCTGATCTCATGCGACTTATTCAGGCTGGGACGATTGGGCCAAAAACAATGCTCTGGAAGAAAGGTATGGAATCATGGCTTTCTCTCGATGAAGTTGAAGAACTACATGAACTGAAATCATCGCTACTACCCCCCCTGCCATCCAGGGTAAGTAGCTCAATTACTTATCCTGTGGCTTCTCGCTGGCTGCGATTCTTCGCCCGTACTTTCGATCTATTTTGGGAGACTCTGTTCTTATTATTCCTACTCAGTTTTGGTCTGGGTTTTGCCTTAGCTATCCTAGACACTATATCAGGGGAACATCCTGGGGGCTTTGTTGAGTGGCTTAATGGTCCCTTTGCGTGGATTTATAATCCATTCAGCGGGATACTGTTCGGGATGTTCTTTCTTCTCATGGCGTTAATATTGGATGCCTCTGTGTATCGGTTTATTGGCAATACACCAGGTAAGGCATTGCTTGGATTGAAAGTGGAACTGCTCGATGGATCACCTCTAAGCTTTAGCCAGTATCTTGGCCGTAATTTCTCAGTATGGGTGAGTGGTCTTGCTTTAGGTATTCCTTTCATCAATCTTGCCACAATGGCACGCCAAGCAGTCAGAATTGGTAGAGGACAGCCAGCAAGTTACGATAAATCCCCAGGCTATCGTGTGTATGCCAAGCCTCTCGGATGGCAACGCTTATTGAACTTTGTCCTTGCTTTCATTGGTTTGGTTGCTGTAGAGGCAGTGTTTAAACGGTTCATCGATTGAAGCGTACCAATGCGGATGGTAATTCATTTTAGGAAGTTGTTAAATACCCGCCTTTCTTATTGATTTCTAAATTTAAGCATAGAGTCATCGTCATCCTAATTTATTGAGAGATTTACCTATGGAAAGAGTAATAGTTTTTTTATTTATCAGCGTTGCTTTGAACGGGTGTGCGACTGTAAATTCAATGGCTGTAGATAAAGGGACCCGAACAGTAGACACGGCAGCTAAATCTATTGTGCTGATGACAATAGATATATTTCGCTCTGATAATAGTCGTCATGTGCCTATCCCAATCGTCGTGAAACTCGAGAAGCCAAACGCTCAAAGCAACCAGGATCGACAGAATTTTAAGCTGGCTAAGAATACGGATGCGGTTGAAGAAAATGGCCATACTATCTACATGGCACGTATAGCGCTTGAGCCAGGTTTATATAAACTTGCTGAAGTTAGTGGCCAGGCAAACGCATTTCCATTCTATGGCACTACCTTCATGGTGCCGCTTTTACTTGACCTTGAGGTGGCGCCACACTCCGTAACTTATATTGGCCGCGTTACAGCGGAACTTTGGCCGCGGCAGGAGGGGGAGTTCCGCGCTGGCAGTATTATCCCATTAATTGAACAATCGGTAGCAGGAATCTCCACCGGAACCTGGGATATTACTGTTGATGATAGATCTGAAAAGGATATTGCGCTCTTTCGAGCCAATTACCCTGCACTTGCCACGATACCTATTAATAGTAATCCCCTTCCCTCTTTCGATCGAGCGGCGCTTCAACGGTAGTTGGTGAGGTAATTAGATAGAAGACTAGCACAAGGGGGCACCCAGTTGCTGGTCATTCTTATGCAGTAATTCCGGGCCAGTTTTTTAGCTTGCTTGACCGGGTGACGGGTAAGTTAGTTTCAATGTCAAAGGTAGCTGCTTGTAGAAAATATCCAACCGACACGTATCCGTAGTATTGAAACTCAAGACCAATTAAGTTCTAATCGAAGCTGCACGTCGCAAAAAGGCGGATGCCTGTTGCCAAGGTTTTTTTAGAGAGGCTTGGTGGATATAGAATAGATAGGAAATTAATAGTGTGGTTCCTTTAATCATCTTCCATATTGGGCAAAATCGTACTCTGTTTTTAGTTCACTGTTGATTTTCATGCCCTTGCTAGAATAATATTTTCTATTATCCTAAAGTTTTTAAGCAATCTAAAACGGTCTCAGAAAATAGAGCCTAATAAGTTCTCCCCCATCCTCTATTTCAAGAAAGGGGTAGAAAATCTATAAAGTTAAAATAAAAATTTCCTTCCATCGCTAGGAATGTTGGAGCACGCTCATGGAAATTATCTACGAGCGTGCTCCAATTAGATGCGAATACTGAAATTTTCAGTCTATCCTATCGTGTCATCCCGTTCTCAAGTACTTCAAAATCTCTAGTCTAGGAAGGTCAAACTATCCTGCACAAAAGCAGCGCAAAAAGCTACTCCTTCGTCCACCCAGCCTTTATCAAGCATAACCCGGCGCATCGAATCCGAGCTAACAAAACGATGATTAGAATCATTGTACATCCAGCGATTATTATAGACCCGATAGATGGGGGCAGAGTCGGCAGGACAAATACCATTAGTTGGCAACTTGGCATAGAAGGCAATATCCTCATAGGTCCATTTATCATCAGCATAGATGTTATCTGGGTTGAGCGTTTTAAGATAAGCGCAGTCCTCTGCGTTTGCTGTATAGAAATGGGAATTCGCCCCCAAAGTGTAAAACCTGCAAACAGGTACCGCGCCTTCTTCCGGTCCGGACCAGGCATAGGAGTATTTTCTGGTGTTGTACCAACCTTCCAGCCCCTCTCCACCCTGGTATAAGAGTGCCACGTCCTCTTTCGAAGCTGTTAACATGTAATGGTCAGATATAACGTTTGAAAATTCATAAACTAAACGATAATTTTTTAGAACCTCGGCAAATTCCACGGAGCGATAGGCATCGGCTATGCCGCTGCCACACATGGAGGTACCATAATCATCACAGCTACCTCCTTCGCTAAATGGCCTGCTAGCAAAGCGTAGTAGGGGATAAAGTTCTATTCCCGATAAATTTGGATTTACCGCAAGCACTAAGGAGGCGATTCCGGACACATGGGGAGCCGCCATACTCGTGCCGTGATACCACTGATAGTCATAACCTTGGGGTTCTTTAGCGCCTAGACCGATCGTGGAAAGAATTCCATCCTCCTTATGGGTATATCCTATGCCCTCGATCCATTCCCCCATATCTCCACCGGGCGCGGAAATAGCAGTACTAATATTATAAAAAGGCTGCTTATATGTGTAACCGGCTGGCTCTCCTGAGGGGTTAGTGGCGACTACGACAAAAACGTCGAAACAGTTAGCTGGAACGGAATAGAGGGCGTTGCTATTGTCCTCCCTAAATCCTTTATTGCCGGCGGCAACTATGATCGACACTCCTCGGCTTACTATTTTATCAATAGCTTGGCTATACGAGAATGGGCAGGAAAGCCCTGGGCCGCCTACGCTTAAATTAATTACTTGGGCGGGGTTAGGATTATCGGGAACACCGGGTACGGGAAGACCAGCTGCCCACATCATCCCCTCTATAATATCGCCATCAGTTCCATTACATGTCCCAAGTACCCGCACGGGCAGAATACGGGTTTTCCAGTTTACTCCAGCAATACCATAGCCATCGTCACCGCTAGCAGCAATAATTCCTGCTACATGGGTGCCATGCCAAGAACTAGGTTCATCGTGATTCCTACTGCATTCGCCTTTATTAACCCAATCTCCAGGATCTGACGCATCGCTATCACGCCCATCCCCATCATTGGCGTGGAAGGGATTGGAAACAAAGTCATATCCCGGCAGCAGGCGGTCGGCAAACTCCGGGTGGGATAAAACGCCTGTATCCACCACCGCTACGATGGTATCAGGGGAGCCGTGAGTGATGTCCCACGCGTGAACCGCATCGATTCCTCCGATAACGCCCTCAGATTCACTCATCATATTCCACTGATCGCCAAAATTAGGATCGTTGGAAAAAGACTGGGCTTGTGCTATCGACGGCTGTGCTCGTACCGATGAGGACTGCATTTGCACGCGCTGGTTTGCTTCAATCCAGTCAATGCTGGGAAGTTCCCTGGCGGGCTGGAGAAAGGCGTCAATGGCTTCCTTCCCTTCTTTAGGCGCTAAAAAACTAAAGACATAAGCTTCATTAACCGTTGCCCGCTCAAATATGAGTTTTTCTCCCAAGGCAGCTTCCAGCTCGGCTACCATTTCTGGCGGGGGCGGGAGATTGTCCCGAGCCAGGGCCTGGATTTCAGGGGATTTAAAGCGGACGATGACTCCTACCGCAATCGCTGGCGGTAACTGAGGGGCTTGGGAGGAAGGGGTGTCCGCTCTTGAATCAGTGTGTTCCGTGCTTTTAACAGTAGCCTCGTTGCCCGTGGAAGTATCGTGATTAATATTCAAATTTAAAGGCAGCGGCGATTTCTCCCGCAGTAGCTTCTCCATCAACCGCGATAACGCTTCATTCTTAGAGGCTGAAGGTCCTTTTTTTTCCAGGGATTGTTCAGTAGCGATGGTTGTACTTAGAATAAGACTAAAAAAGATACAAGCTCCCAGGTAAATTCTTATTTTGAACATTTATATTTTTCGCTTTTTAAGTTTATTGTTTAGAGTTACGTTATTTAAAGAAAGCTTATTTTTACAACTCTTGCCTATGGGTGCGCGGCTATCAGGCCCGCTATGTATTTCGCGGATCACGACTATAGACTATAGAATTTTTTGAGACAGAAGAAAAATATTTGTTGACTTAAAAACGTTAGCTAGTATTAAAAATACTTTCCGTTGCTAGATTAACGGCTGAGCTATGACCCGTTCCGTGGTTAGTCATCGTTATTGTCTGGTTTGTTATGATGCTTTTTATATTGGATAGCGGTATTTCTTCTTTGGAATAATTTTTTAAGTTCAAATTTTTGCCATATGTGTTTACGCTGTTCTGAGACAGTAAGCGTGCTGGTTCCAAGCACCCAAGCCATTTCCGTGGCCTTTTGGCCATCGTCCATTAGCCGTAGCACCGCCCGTTTCTTGGGAGATAACTTTTCGGGAGGTGGGGACGGTATAGCTTCAGATTCCAGGCGAATAAAACCGCCAAGTGGATTATCGACGATGTATTCAATTATAGATACGATTTTTCGCCAAGGCGTTTCCTTCCACAGATAGCTATGCGCGCCGGCTTGTTTTGCCTCTCTGATGTATTCTTCCTTATCTTGGTTGCTTAATATCAGCACGATTACATGGGGGAATTGGCTACGAATTTGCTCGGTTAATTGAATGCCATTCATGGCGCCGTGTATCTGGAGATCTACTATCGCCACATGAATGCCTGGCCTGCTTCGTAGATACTGCAAAGCTTCTTCCGCTCCACTGGCTTCGGTAACGACTTTAAGCCTGGATACAGATTCCAACATAGGGCGCAAGCCGCGGCAAATTTGGAGGTAATATTAGCTTTATAGCCATTGTTTCTATTCATCTTTCTCCTGTTTAGGATCACACTGATGGTGGGGAATAGTAGCGGTTACCGTAGTGACCTGGGAGGAGGAAGTGATAGTTAATTTTCCATCCATAGCTTCCACGCGCGCTTGCATGTTGCGTATATTAAAACCACGGTTTTGATCAGATTTTTTATGGGCTACGTTAAATTCATCACCCTCATACTCAACGGTAAGCTCAACGCGTTTGGAATCTTCGCTGTCCAGTTTTACGGATACATATCCCCTATGAACAAGTTGCTTAACATTATTTAATGCCTCTTGCGCGACTTGAAACAAAGCCGTTTTAGCCTCGGGAGATACATTATCCACCTTGCCATGGGTTCTGACATTTTCTGCTCTGCTAGTTAGGAATTTTAGGAGTCCAATTTTAAACATATGCCAATTTATGGCTATTGCTAGACGAAATATTTCAACTGGATTGTTATGACTCTTTCTGTATGGGATAGCAATCTTTAACTTTTCGAATGGTTGGTGTGCATTTTTAAGTCCAATTTTTTGCCATATATTTGTAGCTATTTTGTTGATGTTATTCAAAGCAGTTCCACGCACCAGCGCGATTTTCTTGTGCGATAGACTATCACCCATCAGCCATAGCACTTCCCGCTCACTGCAAGTTAACTTTCTAAGTGGAGAATCGGGTGGTAGGGGTGGTACACCGTCGGGCGGATTATCGACGAGGTTTTCAATTGCAGACACGATTTCTCGCCCGTCGGTTTCTTTCAACAGATAGTTACGCGCGCCGGCTTGGGTTGCTTCTCTGACGTACTCTTCTTGATCCGCGTTGGTGAATATTAAAACAGCCACATGGGAGAATTCAGTACGAATCTGTTTGGTTAATTGAATGCCATTGGTGTCGCCGTGTATCTGGATATCTACTATCGCTACATTAATATCAGGGTTGCTTCGTAGATACTGCAGAGCTTCTTCCGCCCCCCTGGCCTCGGCAACGACTTTAAGCCTGGATACAGAGTCCAGCATAGGGCGCAAGCCGCGGCGTACCCAAGGATCATCATCAACAAGCATTATTTTAATAGGTGTCATGGTGTGCATAGGAGGTAAATAATTAATGACAGGGAATAGTAGCGGTTACCGTAGTGCCCTGGGAGGAGGAAGTGATAATTAATTTTCCACCGATTGCTTCCACTCGCTCTTGCATATTGCGTATACCAAAGCCGCGGTCTGGATCGCGCTTGATGCGATTCACATTGAAGCCGACGCCATCATCTTCGATGGTAAGCTTAACGCGTTTGGAATCACCTTCCAGTTTTACGGATACATGCTCTGAATGAGCACATTGCTTAACATTATTTAATGCTTCTTGCGCGACTCGATACAAGGCGATCTTAGCCTCGGTGGATACCTGATCCACCTCGCCATGGGTACTGAACTCGGCTGCTATGTCAGCATCCTCCATGTTAAGCGAAAGCTGCTCTATAGCTACTTTTAGGCCAAGATCAAGAGCGATGGGGTGCAGGTCGCGCACAATCCGGCGAAGTTCGGCTAGGGTATCTTTCAGTTTTGTGGGGAGATCTTCTAGCGTCATGTGGATGGAGGTAGATTGATCATTATTTGATAATCTAATGAGGATGGCCTCAATCATGAACTTTATACCTGCTAGCATATTCATCACGCCATCGTGCAGGTCTCTGGCTATCCTGGCGCGTTCTTCTTCCTGGGCATTTACGATCCGCTGGGCTAATAGTTTGAGTTGGGTATCCGCTCTAATATTGATCGCTAGACTTAAAAGTATTATCAGGATGATTACCAAGAAGGCGATAAAAACTATCCAGAATGTTGTATCGTTAATGTTATCCCGAACCTGGGAGTTAACTTTTTCCAACGCCCGATCAATATCATCAAGGTAAACACCCGTGCCCAGCATCCATCCCCATTTGGGCAGCGCTATGACATAGGCTCTTTTAGGTTCAACGTTATGGCTGGAAGGCTTCTTCCAGACATAGTCTTCGAACCCGCCTCCGTGTCGCGCACGGTTAATGAGATCCTGGATGACTAACTTGCCATTAGTATCCCTTATTTCCCATTGATTGGTTCCAACCAGATTCCACTGGCGCGCATGGACAAGGCTATTGCCTTCATAGTCATAGATAAAGAAATAGCCATCCTCACCATAATCCAGCTTGGCTAAAATAGTTTTAGCCTCCTCCATTGCAGCGGCATCTGTTCGCCCTGAATCATAAAGATGGGCAATTGAACGCCTTGCCAGCGCGATGTAGTTTTTTAACTCTGAGTCTTTGCTAGCAAGGTAGGTTTCTTTAATAATTTCTTGCTGTTGTTGCTCAAGCACAATGGCTTGATGGCGTACCGTATATGCAATGATGGAAGCCGCGGTTATGAGCGGCACGATTGCAAGCAAAATAATTTTCCATCTTGATTTTATTTCTGGCCATAATTTTTTCAATGGTTAGTGTACGCAACTATTTAATAGATGTTTATACCTACGACTAGGTATAGCCGGAGAGTTATTTTTAAGGGATACTCATCATAACTAACAGGCAAGGGAGGACAAAGGTAATTATTTAAGAAGACCTTGTATTGATGGTGGAATAGTTTTTCCGGGGAGGAAGGTAATGATGAATCTCTTTAACAAAATTACTTTGTTTATATTATGCATTGCTGTTTTTATCATCAGTGTGCTGTTGCTGATTATCCTCTTACAGAGCAGTGAGTCGATTATCGCTGTTTTAATCAAGTTTGCTGATGATCTCCAAATTCAATGGATAACCATAGTCATTTCAACTTCAGAGAAGAATAATGTATCGTTTTATCAATAAACTTTCCTGGATCATACTAGCTCTCATCGGTGCGTGGGCGTTCGGTATCATAGCCTTACAACGTGGTGAATCTATCGGCGCCATTTGGATTGTAATTGCTGCGGTTTGCATTTATTTAATCGCCTACCGTTTTTACAGCCTCTTTATTGCCGATCGTATACTAGAGCTAGACCCGGCACGCAAAACTCCCGCCCATAAATTCCACGATGGTCTGGATTATGTGCCCACTCATAAATACGTCTTGTTTGGACATCACTTTGCCGCTATTGCCGGGGCCGGTCCCTTGGTCGGCCCGATATTGGCGGCGCAGATGGGTTATATGCCGGGCTTATTGTGGCTTTTAGCAGGGGTTGTCTTCGCTGGCGCGGTGCAGGATTTTATCGTGCTATTTATTTCGATGCGGCGCGATGGTCGCTCGTTGGGCGATCTTATCAAATCCGAGCTAGGAGAAGTGCCAGGTATGATTGCTTTATTTGGCACCTTTTTTATCATGGTGATTCTGTTGGCGGTGCTGGCGCTCATTGTTGTCAAAGCCCTTGCTGAGTCACCTTGGGGAGCCTTTACCGTTGCCGCTACTATCCCCATTGCTTTATTGATGGGCGTTTATACCCGTTATCTCCGCCCAGGCTGTATCGGCGAGGTCTCGCTACTTGGTTTTGCCTTGCTGATGATGGCGATAGTAGGCGGACAGTACGTGCAGGAAATTCCCACCCTGGCTTCCCTGTTCACCTTATCCGGCGAGCAGTTGACATGGATGCTGATCGGTTACGGCTTTGTGGCTTCAATATTACCGGTCTGGCTATTGCTGGCGCCGCGGGATTATTTATCCACTTTTCTAAAAATTGGTACTATTACCGGTTTAGCTATCGGTATTATCTTCATTTCCCCAGAGCTTAAAATGCCGGCCTTTACGCAATTTGTGGATGGCTCTGGCCCGGTTTGGTCCGGGAGCTTATTCCCCTTCCTGTTTATCACCATTGCTTGTGGCGCGGTATCCGGTTTTCATGCTCTTATCGCTTCGGGTACCACCCCCAAGATGATCAGCAATGAGAGTCATGCCCGCTTTATCGGCTACGGCGCCATGTTGATGGAATCCTTCGTCGCTATCATGGCTTTGGTGGCCGCTTCCATCATTGAGCCGGGGATATATTTTGCAATGAACAGCCCGGCCGCCCTGATTGGCAGTACTGCGGAATCGGCTGCGCAAGCCATTTCCCAATGGGGTTTTTATATTACCCCCGAGATGTTGACTCAAACCGCGCAGGATGTAGGCGAGCATACTATTATTTCCCGCGCCGGCGGCGCGCCGACTTTGGCGGTCGGCATGGCGCATATTCTGTCGGAATTTATCGGTGGTAAGATGATGATGGCGTTTTGGTATCACTTCGCAATTCTGTTTGAGGCGCTTTTCATCCTGACTGCGGTTGATGCGGGTACCCGTGCTGGACGTTTTATGCTACAGGACTTGCTTGGCGCTTTCATCCCGCCCATGAAGCGCACCGATTCGATTGCTGCCGGTCTTATCGCCACGGCTCTTTGCGTCGCTGGCTGGGGCTATTTTCTCTACCAAGGTGTGGTTGATCCGCTAGGTGGAATTAATACCTTATGGCCGCTATTTGGAATTTCCAATCAGATGCTGGCTGGTATTGCCCTAATTCTCGCCACCTGTGTCTTGTTTAAGATGAAGCGTGATCGTTTTACCTGGGTTACTCTCGTGCCCACGGCGTGGATTTTAATCTGCACACTGACGGCTGGTTGGCAAAAGATATTTCACGCTAATCCGCGTATCGGATTCCTGGCCCATGCCAATACCTACAAGGTCGCGCTTGCTGAGGGCAAATTACTCGCGCCAGCCCGGTCGATAGAGCAAATGCGGCAAGTAATTTTTAACGACTATTTGGATGCGGCGCTCGCTAGCCTATTTATGCTGGTCGTTATCAGTATGTGTGTATTCGGCATCAAAACGATTCTGCTCGCACGTGCTACACGCAGCCCCACCGCCCAAGAGGCGCCCTTTGAAATATTGCCCATTGATGGGCTGTCTAGCACGGATGGGTTCAGCCATGTTAAATAAAATCAACCAACTCAGTCATTATCTCGGACAGAGTATGCGGTTAATGGTCGGTATGCCTGACTACGGCGCTTATCTTACGCATATGCGGGAGGTTCACCCGGATCAGCCGGTAATGACTTATGATGAATTCTTTCGGGAGCGGCAAGAAGCGCGGTACGGCGGTAACGGCAAAATTGGCCGCTGCTGTTAATTTCATCTTTCAAATAGCGCGGTTCAGCAGGCCCTGATTGAGATGTTATTTAAGTGCCAGGCATACAGCAGGGTTGACTTACTTTCGTTTAAATCTCTAGCGGGGCCGGGCAGGCGATCCCGGTTCCGCCGAGCCCGCAATATCCTCCTGGGTTCTTGGCTAAATATTGCTGATGATAGGATTCCGCATAATAGAATTCCGGCGCCGGGCTAATTTCCGTCGTGATGGGAGGGTAACCCGCTTCCCGAAGCCTTTTTTCATAACTTTTTCGTGAGTCTTCGGCCGCTGTTTCTTGGGCATTGTTATAGGTATAGATAGCGGAGCGGTATTGAGTGCCTGCATCATTTCCTTGACGCATGCCCTGGGTCGGATCATGGGACTCCCAAAAAATTTTAAGCAAAGATGGATAGCTGATGACTTTGGGATCGTACACTACCCATACCGCCTCGGCATGCCCAGTCATGCCCGTGCAGACTTGCTCATAAGTAGGATTGGGCGTATGGCCGCCCGCATACCCTACCGCGCTGGTGTAAACACCTTCCGTTTGCCAAAATTTGCGTTCCGCGCCCCAAAAGCAGCCCATCCCGAAGAGAGCTTGTTCCATTCCTTCGGGGAAAGGGGGCATGAGGGGGTGACCGTTGACATAATGCTGTTGTGGGACTGGCATTTTTTCCGCCCGGCCTGGCAGCGCCTCCTCGGCAGCCGGTATTTCTATTTTTGGGTGAATTTTAAACATGGAAAGCCTTCCTCCTTGTTGTATTCCTGTGCTTTCGGACAGATCTGTTCCGTTGTTGGTTCAACAAGAGATTATAAATACGAAACTGTTCGTAAAAGAGTTTCGGTATAGAGGTAAAAGGGAATAGCTAATACTAGTTAGTTAATTCCTGATATTTTAACTGGTGCGCAACAGGGCCACCGCAAGCAATATCCAGGCAATAATGAAGCTGCTTCCCCCTAAAGGGGCAATAGCGCCTAGCCAGCCTGTTCCCGTGAGCGCCAATACATAGAGACTGCCAGAGAAAAGGAGGATACCCGCAAGCATCAAGCCTCCCGACCATTTGATTAAGGCGCTGCTTCCTAGCCAATGGGAAATCATGCCAATTAAAATGAGGCCCAAGGCATGATACATGTGGTATTCAACACCGGTTTGCCAGACT
Organism: Nitrosococcus watsonii C-113; assembly: GCF_000143085.1. Classification (NCBI taxonomy): domain Bacteria; kingdom Pseudomonadati; phylum Pseudomonadota; class Gammaproteobacteria; order Chromatiales; family Chromatiaceae; genus Nitrosococcus; species Nitrosococcus watsonii. Next base: position 1,078,292 of record NC_014315.1, read on the forward strand.
TCCAGCATGCGGGGCTCAAGTTTGGTCCGTAGTCCATGGGCGCCGAAAGCGCCGAAAGCAATACCCAAGGCAGCGATGAAGGCGCCTGTGCTGATAAGAAATTTAGCCACGATGATTGTGTCCTTCCCAAGAAAATTTTTAAGGCAGCTATGCGCTTTTATACTGCCTTTAAGGGGGTGAGAGTTTAACAAAAGGCGGTGCCTTTGTCTTTAGCTCTGGATGGCCCTCCCTTTATTTCCCATTAAGGCATATACCAGTTTGGCGGTGAAATATACGGCAAAGAAAGAGAATACCACATCGCTCATAAAGTGGGCGCCCTGGGCAATGCGCGCTAACCCGATGAGACCACCCAAACCGATCCCGATTCCCAGCCATCTCCGGCGTTGCCTTGGAAAGAGATAGCCAAAGCTCAAGAAATAAAAACCCATGGAAGCATGACCGCAGACGAAGGAGCAATTATGTTCACACTGATCGCTTGGTACGCCTGCCGCAGTGAAGGTTTTATCCCCGCCAAACTCGACGATCTGCTTGGGGCGCGCTCGATCCCAGTGGTTTTTGAATACCTCGTTTACCAGTAATCCAGGCCCAAGCAGCAGCACCAGGGCAAGATAAACCGCGGGTTTTCTGTGGGCTATAAGATAACGTTGCAATGGACTGAAGCTGAGCAAGATAATAAGGGGGAGGGCAACTTTAAGCAGGTCGACTATGACGGGAACAAGTTCGTAGAGAAAAACGAAGAGTGTTTCTCTCGCCAGGAAGAAGCCGAGGGGTAGTTGATAGAACCAGCCGCTGACTGTCAAGTCCAGGGTGGGAACAAGAAAGAAGATCGAACCCAGGATAACCATCAGCACGAAATCAACGTGCTTTTTAATTAGCGTCTTCCAGGAGGTCATTTTTTGCTCCCTAGTGCTTAATCGGGCCGCTTGAGGCGGTACAAGGCGGAGATGTCCTCATCGCCGAAGCCTTGTTCCAGCAGGCGCTGATAATCGGCAAGAGTCATGGTGGTAACGGGCAGGGGGAAGCCAAGCTGCTCCGCCATGGCCTGGCAAATGCGAAGGTCCTTATGGTGCAGGGAAATTTTAAAACCAGGAGCAAATATGCCCTGGGTCATAGTCTTGCCGCGTTTTTCTAGAAACCAGTTGCTAGCCGCGCCCCTGGAGACCACGGCAATTACTTTTTCCATGTCTAAACCTTGGGCTTTGCCAAAGGCCAGGGCTTCGGCGACCGCTTGGTTGATGCCCGCCGCCATGATCTGATTCACTGCCTTGGTAGCTTGGCCAGCGCCGACTTCGCCCATATGCATGATACGGCTCGCCAGGGTTTCGAGCGCTGGCCGGATTTTTGCGAGAGTTGCCCCAGGACCTCCCACCATTATCGCCAAAGTGCCGTTACGGGCGCCCTCTACGCCCCCCGAGACCGGTGAGTCCAGAAACTCGGCGCCTTTGCCGTGGACGATGGCGGCGGCGCGGCGAGCAGTTTCCCAGCTTACCGTGGAAAAATCCACCACTATTTTGCCGGGGGTAAGGCCCGAGGCGAGGGCTTCAACCAGGGCAAGCACATCCTGGTCGGCGGAGACGCACATGAATATTGTCTCCGTCGCCCCGGCCAATTCCGCTGGTTCGCGGGCGCGGGCTATCTTTAATTCTTGAGCCAGCGCTTTCGCCGTTGCCGGAGTCCTGTTCCAGATAGCCTTAAGAAAGCCTGCTTTTGCCAGGTTCCGAGCCATGGGAAGGCCCATGGCGCCCAAGCCGATAAAACCTACCTTCATGGCTGCTCAGTTCTAGCCCTTGTCATACTTTATAGGTGTCTAGCTCCAGCCCAGTCAGTTGTTCAAGCTGGGTGGTATTGGTAAGTACGGCAATGCTGGCCTTTTCAGGCTTGAGGTAGTTTTCAGCCACCCGTTGAAGGTCTTCAAGGCGCACTTTCAGTATTTGGCTCCGGAAGCGGCGGCGCTGTTCAGGGGTACGGCCGTAAAGGCTGTTATAGAAGGCGCTCTTGGCCTCACCAGAAGGCGATTTGGGTTTGTCGATGGCGCTGATGACCCCAAGAATCGCTTCTTCTACAAGGTGCCATTCATGATCGTTTTCCAACAACCATTGCACGGATCGGTCAAAATCTTTCAAGGTTTCGGCGAGGCGTGGGTCCCGGTAGGAAAAAAATCGAAAAGCCGCGCTGTCGGAATCTTGCCCGGCGCCACCGCCATAGGCGCCACCCTGTTCACGAATGGCCCGGTGAAGATAGTTATTGCGAAGAAATCCTCCCAGTACCGTAAGGGCTGCCGCATCGGAATGGCCAATGGGCACAGTGGGATAGGCCTTAGCGCAGAAATTGACTTGCGTGCTCGTGGTCCAGGCTTGGCCCACAGAAGCGCGCACCTCGGGTAGATGTAAAGGGGTAAACTTCGTTTTGGTTTCTGCACTGGAAGATCCGTATTGACTCAAAGCCGCTAAAAATTCTGAGCGATATTCTTGTTCGCCGATGAGCAGCCACTGGCGGGGGGCAGCGAGGAGGCGTTCGTGGATGCGGCGGAATTTATCAGCTAGCGCTTGGCGAGCGATTTCACTGTTGAGACTTTCATCCAGTTGTTGCAGCAAAGCAATGCCTGCCAACCCGCTCAGGCGATGGCTCAGGGCGGCGGTTGGACTCATCCCACTGGCCGCCGCCGCCATGGCGAGGGCATGGCCACTACCGGTGATCTGATCCTCCCATTCGGCCCGGCGCTGGGCGATTACTTCCCGGAGGTGGTCCAGTTCATCGAATCGTACTTCCTGCAGTGTCGTTTGCAGGAGCTCGGCGAGCTGCTTATGGTTAGCGGCGAGGGCTTTACCGGACAAGACAAAATGGCCATTCACCTGCTGGACATTGTCTATCTGGCCGCGCAGGGTGGTGCTGGCATTGATGCCACCACTGACGCTATCTTGCCAAGCCTGGGTTTGGCGGTAATCCAAGTGACTGACACCCAGTTCCGTAAGACAGGCAGTATAATGGGGTAATACCTCCAGCAGGTCATCTTCCAGGTGGGGCATATCGATGACAATCTGTTGATATGCCAAGCCATTCGTACCCTGGGCAAAAAAGGTGGCCGGTAAGCTACCAACCGTTTCCGGCGTACCTTGGGGAATAGAAAGGGTAGCGGGAATGTCTTCGATCCCCACCTTAGGTAGAAGTTCCAGATCATCTGGCTGTTGTTGGCGGGCTGCAAGCTCGGCGGCCAGTTTTACCACGGCTGCTTTTTGCTCCTCGTCCATGGCTGCCTTTAAGGCCGCGAGACGGGCTTTTTCCGCTTTAGCGCGGCGAACGCCGAGGCTAGGATCAGGCTTGAGAGTCAAGCGTACCCGATGGGGGTTATCAAGAAGATTCTCCCGTACCAAATTTTTAATAAAATTAGGATCTTCGATCTCCTGGCGCAGCTTTTCCAAGACGGGATCGAGATTGAGCAGCGCTACGGGATCGCCCTGGTGGATAGCGCTGGGTAGTCCCTCAAGTATCAGTTGAAGGCCGTAGGGCATGCCATCACCACCGACTTCCCGTTGATGCAGTTCCAATTGGTGCAGCACGGCTTCAACTTGTTCCTGGGGAACGCCTTGTTCGGCCACTTCTCGCAGGACTGTTAGTACCCGCTGTTCAAGCGCCTCGGCATGCTCTGGCTGAGTTCCCTCGAGGCCGCAGATAAAACTCATCTCCCGGTTGCTGTCCTCCAAGCCGCACAGGGGAGAAGGGGCAGCACCCAGGCCGCAAGTTTCTAGGGCATGGCGCAAGGGGGAGGCGCTATTATCCAGCAATACGCCGGAGAGCAGGTGGGCCTTAAGTTGCTCCTCCAGGTCGGTGCTGCGGCCGAGCAACCAGCCCAGTACGATGTGGGTTTTATGGGCTGTGTCTTCGGCCTCCAGGGTATAGCTTTCTTCTACTTGCAGTGGCGCGGAGTAGCGTTTTTCGTCCCCCACGCTAAGCTTCATCTCAAGCCGATCAAACTCGGAGAGAGCTTGAGATTCGAACGCCTGGTGGTGTTCCTGGGCTGGGATGTCGCCAAAGGTCATGAACACCGCATTGGAGGGATGATAATGGGTTTGGTAGAAACTCTTGAGTTGCTCGTGACTGAGATCGGGAATGTGTTCTGGATCGCCCCCACTGTTGTAGTGATAGGTCGTCGTGGGGAACAGATGGCTGGAGAGGGTTTGCCAAAGGGTCGCCACCGGCGAACTCATGGCCCCCTTCATTTCATTGAATACCACACCTTTAAATACGAGCTCAGACTCCGGATCAGCGGGGTTTTCAAACTCTACCCGATGCCCCTCCTGGGCAAAGTCCAAGGGATCGAGGCGGGCGAAAAAGGCGGCGTCCAGGTAAATGCCTAGTAGGTTGCTGAAATCCTTTTTATTTTTGCTGGCAAAGGGATAGGCTGTCCAGTCGGCGCTAGTAAAGGCATTCATGAAAGTATTGAGAGAGCGCCGCAGCATCATAAAGAAAGGGTCGCGCACCGGATAGTTTCTGCTCCCGCACAGGGCAGTATGCTCCAGGATATGGGCCACCCCCGTGGAATCCATGGGGACCGTGGGGAAAGCCACCAAGAATACATTTTCTGGATTATCTGTGGCGAGATGGAAATGTTTTGCGCCGGTCTTTCGGTGGCGATATTCTTCAACAGTAAGATTAAGAGAATCAATCTGTTGGCTGCGTATTTTATCGAATGCCGGATGGGTTGAAGAACAGGTTTTGGGATTGAGGATAGCGGTATTATTCATAGTTTCTTCGCGCCGGCAACCCCCGGCTGCGGCCGGGGGAGGAAAGCGTCTCTCCTAGAGGTTAAAATTAAGACAAGTCCGCGGATGACTTCCACATTTTGGCTTCCCGCAAAAGCCACTGTTCAAACTCGTGGAAGTCTTTGACGGTGGCTTCCGGGGGCGGCAAGCCGGCCGGCCAGGGGGTTTCTAGCCGGTTAATCCAGACTGCGCGCATGCCTACTTGTTGGGCGGCAATAATGTCGCATTCTGGATGATCGCCTACATGGACGGCCTGATGAGGCTCAACACCTGCCTGTTCCAACGCTTGATGAAATATGTCCGGGGCAGGTTTGGCGGCTCCCGCTATAGCAGGGGTTAGAGAAAAATGGAAATGAGCTTTTAACGGTGTATATTGAATATCGGCATTGCCATTCGTGAGCGAGGTAAGGTGGTAAGTGCGTGCTAGCTTTTCAAGGATGGGCGGAACATCGGGGTAGGGGGTGACCCAGTTGCGGGCTTGAAGAAAAACAGCGATGGCCTCTTCCGCCAAGTCTGGTGAATGGCCAGACTCCTCAAGCAGCAAGCGCAGGGAAGCGATGCGCACGGCCGTTAGATCGTGCGCAATCTCGGTATACCGTTCTCGAATAAATCGTCTATGGCTCCGCAGGCTCTCCAGATCGTGCTTGGCTGTCAGGTATGGGGCTTGCTGTTGAAGCCACTTAAACTGAACTTCCTCGGCCTTTTTTAGCACGCCTTCGCTGGGCCAGACGGTTTCATCTAGATCAAGGGTAATAAGGGCTAGCTTGGAAACAGGTTTTGATTCCCGCAAAGGCGGTGGAAAAGCCGGTTGTAATATCGCCATGACTTAATGTCGCGTAGAGGGCGCTGGGGCTTTTATCTGTTCGGTAAATAGTTGTTCCATATCCACCCGATCGAAATGGTAATGGCGGTTGCAAAACTCACAATCTACCTCAATCATGCCTTGCTCTTTCAAGATGGATTCTACCTCCTCTCGTCCTAAGGCCGCCAGGGTTTGTTCGATCCGCTCCCGGGAACAGCCGCAACGAAAAGAGACCAACTCTGGCTCAAACAAACGAACCTGCTCTTCATTGAAGAGGCGGTAGAGCAGCTCCGTGCTGGATAAGGATAACATTTCTTGGGTCGTTACCGTGCTTGCTAGCAGCGCGATACGCTCCCAATCAGCCTTGTGCCCTTGTTGAGAAGGGAGTTCCTGGAGGAACAATCCCACTGCCTGCTGCCCATCCGCAACCAGCCAAAGGCGAGTTTGAAGTTGTTCCGAGCGGTAAAAATAGGTTTGCAGTGCTTCCGCCAGATTCACGCCTTCTAGGGAAACGATGCCTTGATAAGGGCTTTTTCCTTCTGTTTGGATAGTGAGTACCAGCCGGCCGGAGCCGTAAGTTTCCGCTAATGATCCATGAGGAACGTCGCCATCCCAACGGGCTAATCCACGCAAGGTTCTGTGATGGGTAGCTTGCGCCACGAGGGTCTGTAGAGGGCCTTCGCTTTGCGTCTGGAGGATAAGGGAGCCTTTAAATTTGATGGTAGCTGAGAGCAAAATCGTAGCCGCTAACGCCTGACCGAGTTGGGACTGTACAACGGCAGGGTAATCATGGCAGGCAAGCACGGCTTGCCAGCTAGCGTCGAGTTGCACCAACTCGCCCCTGATTTTGGCTTCTTCAAATAAGAAGCGGTGTAGGCTATCCCGATGACTCATTAAGCAAACTTACCGAAATTTAAATAGGCTATATACATACAGTATGTGAAACATTATTAGACACCCTTTTAGGGTGGAGTTCAATGAGGCGTATAGGATTGTATAAAATATATTTATAATTATTAAGGAGTTGGAAGCATGGATCGGTATCTCTTGCTATTGAGTGTTTTACTGCTATTAATGCTGGGAGCCTTTTTTATGAGTTTGATCCACTATCCTATTGGATGGCTGATCCTGACGGCCTTGCTGATCATGAGGGTGGGACAGCTTAGAAAACGAAAGCATAAAAGTTAGGGTAGAGAGGTTCGATGATTGAAGAATGAGATGGGGAGGAAGGGTTTGTGAGGTGGTCGCTATGGAGGCAGGAAAAAGAGAGGGAAGAGGATTATCCCTCCAAGTCGTCCAATGGACTTGTCACCCCATGATCGCCCTGATTTAAAACATGGGTATAAATCATCGTCGTTTCTAAATTACGATGTCCAAGCAAGGCTTGATCGTTCGAATATCTGTACCCCGCTGCAACAAGTGCGTTGCGAAACTATGCCTAAAAGTGTGGCCACTGACTTTTTTGTTGGGCGGCAATCACTACATTCTGCTCTATTGCCAACCCGCTTAAATAAAGGCTCAACCTTTACCTCGCTTTCAACAAACAACGCATCTTTCTCTGTCAGTTGATGAAACCTAACAAACTGTTTAATCCAATCGCTATAAGTTCTCTCCGTATGGAGGGAATAATGCTTTAAGCGCATAATCCGGCGAACTTCTTCCAGCCAAGTAGGGGTGTTTTTCCTTGGCATCTTTTAACTAGCATTTATGCTAACTTCTAAAAAAATATGTAGGCGTATTTGCCCTATTTTTAAGTTAATATCAAGTTATTAGGGCAAATTTACCTAAATAGGAACTTATCCTGGCAAAAACCCCTAATTTATTGGGTAATATCAATTTATCAGGGCGTATTTACTTGAGAATAAATTGTTCGCGCCGCTACGCGTCGCGAACAACCGTTCGACTGGCAGAACCCCCTGCATAATCAGACGCCGTGCGCCTATGTATGCAGGAGAACCTGCCAGTCAACTCCCCGATTATGCCTTCAAGGGAAAAATATAGTGTCTGAAGATAAAGATGAGTTAGTTAAAGCATCTACAGGAACCGAGACGGCTCTAGACGTGGCGTCGTTTGTTGGCAGTGCTGTTCCATGGATTGGCGGTCCCGTGAGCAATGTATTGGGTGGAATGTCCTTGGGAAGAAAACTTGGAAGAGTACGAGAGGTTTTAGAGTCATTATCAAATGACCTTAAGGAGTTTAAGTCTGAAGCGTCAGAAAGCTATGTAAAAACGGAAGAGTTCGAAGACTTGTTGGAGCAAACCTTGAAAAGAGTGGGAGAAGAACGAAACGAAGAGAAAAGGCATTTATATAAAGCATTTTTAACTGATGCTATAGAATCCCCTGAGCCATACGATGACCAACTTTGTTTACTCCGTACATTTGAGCAAATATCACCAGATCATATACGAGTGTTAAAAGCTTTTTCACAAGAACCTAACCCCAATCCAGGGATGATGGGTTCTCCCATTCAAACTCTAAGAGAAAGGCTGCCGGAGCTTGATGAGCAACATATTGAAGAAATTGTGGCACAGCTAAATGACATGCGCGTAACAAATCTAGGAAATTTGAAGGTAATGATGACAGGTCATGGTGCCGCCGATATCCGCATAGACTTTTTCCATCAACTCCTCAAGTTGAAGGAGATCGTCTGCTACGAGGTTGCGTAGCTTAAGATGAAGATCAGAAGGAATTTCAATACTCATGGGCTAAACAGTGAAAATATAAAATAATAAAAAATTGAATAGGACAATAACCTATAGGCGAGGTTTATAACATGGCTAATTTTTCTTCACAGTCATAAAAATTTGATCTATTTTTTCGCCCTAGCTGGAAAAATATTATAGTCATTTCATTGAATTATAAGACAATATAAGTTGGTCGATTGTTGTGTTTTGAGGGATGGATTTTCTCCTTTTTTTCATGGCGCCGAATGTTTTTTCTATGGGGTTAAAGTCTGGCGAGTAAGGCGGCAATGGTATGACCATGTGATAAGCCGGCGCCACGAACTTCTGAATACGTTTATGCTTGTGGAAGCTGGCGTTATCCATGACGATGATGGTGGGTTCATCCAGCTTTTTCATCAGGCATCGCTCAATCCATGTTTCCACAAGAGCTGCTGTACATGAGCCTTCAAAAAGGATGGGAGCCAGCCATTTTTTCTGACGTCCCGATGCATTGTGACGTTGCGCCATGATCAGATTGGTTCTGCGCTTGCGTTTTCCGCTCACAAGACCAAGAATTTTTTGCCCCTTTGTTACCCAGCCCATATCTCTATAGCAAGGCGCATCAAAGCCAGTCTCATCAATGTAAATCAGGTTCTTAAAGCCCCTCATGCGATGCTCGGCGCGGAGCTTTTCCAAATACTCCTGCCTTTTCATAGTACAGCGCTCGCTATACCCGCGCTCTTTTTTTTACGATGCCCAAGCGCTTGAGCGCATAGTGCATTCCGCTCACAGCAACGCCAAAAATCTCAGCACGCTCATGCAAGAACATATCGGGATGGTCCTTAACATGTTTCTTTAAAGCCTCTTTATCAATCTTGCGATCTCTCGAACCATGAATTTTCGGGGTTAAATCTTCCATATCAAGCCATCTGTATAGAGTAGAGCGGGAAAAACCGAAAAGACGGGATGCTTCAACCTTACTGCCGCCGTTTTTTATGTACGAGAGCGCGGCCTCTCTCAAATCAAGTGAATAAGTCATGCTAAAGCATAACATGTCCCATAATTAAATGAAATAACTATACTGTTAGAAAGTCTAGATTATGAAGAAGACTTTCTGATTTCAGATGAGTGGATGAAGGAAATTCAGAAACGCTGTCGTGAAATAGATGAAGGAAAAGTACAGCTCATATCAGCAGAAAACGCCTTGGTCCAGCTTCAGAAGAAATATTCATGAAACCCTGTTGGTTTCATCCGGAAGCGTTTGCAGAGGCTGATGAGGCGGCTGCATTTGATAAAGAGCAGCAGTCTAATTTTGAGGTACGCTTTCTGGAAGCGTTGAACGACACGATTTCCCGAATAAGGAGAAATCCATTGATCTATCGTCGCATCGAAGGGGAAGTAAGGAAGTGTCGGATACTGCGCTTTCCCTATGGTGTCATATACTGCGTTAGTAATGAGCGCATAGAGGTCATCGCGGTCCTGCATCTTAGGCAGCGGCCGGGTTATTGGAAATCACGCACCTAACTCGGTGCTCAACTCGGACGCCTCCTTCGTCGGCGCCGGTTAGCTTCGGCGTTCGCGCCGCGCAGCGGCGCGAATCGGGGAGTTGACTGCGCCAAACGGCTGCCCGCGTCGCGAACAACCGTTCGACTGGCAGAACCCCCTGCATCATCAGACGCCAGCGCCTATGTATGCAGGAGAACCCACCAGTCAATTCCCCGATAAGGAGGTATTAATGATGGAATCAAATAAAAGCAATGCAATCGTTCTTGGCGTTTGTCTAATTATAGCCTTATCTTCTCTCGGCTATCTTCTTGGTGATGCCGCCATTAGATTTAAGCAGTACGAGCGAGCAGTTACTATAAAAGGACTATCGGAAAGAGAATATAGTGCAGATATCGTAATCTGGCCCATCCAGTTTAGTACCGCAAGTAATGATCTCGAAGAGATGTATAGATCCATAGATGCAAACACGGAAAAGATAAAATCGTTTCTTGAAAGCGCTGGCGTTAATGCCGGTGAAATATCATATTCATTGCCTGCGATCACGGATAAGTCAGCGCAACAGTATGGTAATCAAGCTAAATCTGAATTCAGATATACCGCCTCCCAAACAGTAACCGTTTATTCCGAAAACATTCATGTGGTGCGAGATGTTATGGGAAGTATGTCTGACTTAGGAAAGCAGGGAATTGTATTTACTGGCGGTAATTATCAATCACAAACTGAATATATTTTTACACGCCTAAATCAGGTGAAGCCTGAAATGATCGAAGAGGCGACAAGGAATGCCCGTGAAGTTGCAGAGAAATTTGCCGCCGATTCTAAAAGTACTTTAGGAAAGATTAAATTCGCCTCTCAAGGGCAATTTAGTATTAGTGCCAGAGATAAGAACAATCCTCATATTAAAAAAGTGAGGGTGGTTTCAACAGTTGTTTACTATCTTTCGGACTAATTAAATTAATAGTATGCAGAGGGATATAGTGCTAGCTGAGCGTATCTTGCGCAGCTGATGCCGGACGTTAAGTGTTCAAGGAGAAAAATGAGTCTCCTAAGTTTTTTGTTTAAGAAAAAGATGGCATTGAGGTTATGAAACGAAGTTGTAATTGCCGAACTAAATAGTGTAGTCACGAAGTAAAAAGCATGCGATTGTGTATGTTACGAAAGGCTCGCACATGCCTTACTCACATCGCAGAGACGATATATCAGACAAGACATGGGCATTGCTCGAGGCGCACCTTCCCGGTCGCAAGGGCAGTTGGGGCGGAATCGCCAAAGACAATCGCCTATTTATGAACTCCGTTTTTTGGATCATGCGTACGGGCGCGCCGTGGCGTGATTTACCACCTGATTATGGCGGGTAATACCCACCGCCGTTTTATCCGTTGGCGCGATAAGGAAATCTGGGAGAAGCTGTTGGAAACCCTCATTGACGAGCCGGATTATGAAGGGCTGATGATGGATATCAGTCATTGCAAAGTTCACCCTCACGCGGCAGGCGCAAAAGGAGGAAATCAGGATATGAGCCGCACAAAGGGGGGCTCAACACGAAAATACATTGGGCCGTGGATGCGTTGGATATGCCGGTCAGAATTATTATCACAAAAGCTACTCGAGCCGATTGTACGCTGGCTGGCCGTTTGATTGAAGGATTGAGTGCTGATTATTGACTGGCTGATCGCGGCTATGATAGTGAGGCTATCATCATGCAAGCACATGCCTAAAACATGGCTGCTGTTATTCCGCCATGTAAAAATCGTGTCATTCTCCTCCCTCGCCGCCGAAACAGCAACAGGTGCAGCGCTTTGTTAGTTTTTCACTATTTCATATTCAATAATTGCGACTGCCGCTTGCAAGCGAATACTTTCACTGTTACTACTCAGTAGCTCATGAAGTACGTTTATAGCTTCTGTGCGACTACTGGGCGACTTAGAGTTTGCCTCGACGCCAGCTTCGAAGCCGATGTTAATGAAGTCATCAAGAAGATCGTAGTGTTGTGAAATTCTTGAAAGAGTTTTTCTTGCCCCTGAAAGGGAACGCAAAACAGCTTTAGGTAGATTATGTCTGGGCTCTGTTTTTAAGTGCTCCACCTCTACATAATGAGGGTTGCCTTCTTCATCTGTGTCAGTTGAACGATTATACTGGTATGGACTACTCGTTCTAAATAGGTGAATGAGAGACTTGTCTTGCAGGGAAGGCGTTAAGATGATTGAGCCAACTGGCATATTCACAAACAAATCGACCATAGATATAGATATTGCAGTTATGTCTGGGTATGCGCTTCTAAGAATGGTAGATATATCCTCCCTTTCTTTGCCTTCGAAACTCGCTTCGCAAGGCCATCCTATACTGATTCGGCCATTAAGAAACTCGTTTTCACGGTTTTTACCATGAGGCTTAGCTCTAAGTATGTATGCGTTCATAGATGTTCTCCTGAAGTTCTTTGAAGTACAGGAGAAATATTACCTTGCCACAGCAGCAAAGTAAAGCACTAGTGATTCTATTTTATTACTTAGAACTACTAAGTATACCCAGATCGGTTAGAGATTGGCTCATCGCCAAATTGGCGTTATGATTTTCTTGCTCGCGGCGCTTGAGGGTCGGTAGAAATCGGAGTTAAAGCATATGGAGCGGTAAAAATCCCGAGGCCAGGGCTAGTCCTTTGCCGAGGATTATCGGGAAACGTGAATTTATCAGACGAATACAATTTACAGGAACAAAGCTAACATCAGCCTTGATAAAGCTCCAAGAGAGGAGCAGGGAAGTATACACCCTGCTCTGAATATACTTCTTTTCCTAGTCCTCAAGAAAATTACGTAGGGCTTTGGAGTGTCCCAAGCGGCGCAGTTTACCCAAGGCTTGAGCCTCGATTTGCCGGATTCGTTCCCGGCTCAAATCAAACTGCCGGGCCACTTCCCCTAGAGTATGATCCGTGTCCATGCCGATCCCAAAGCGCATGGCAACCACTTGGGCCTCCCGGGGAGAAAGTGCTGCGAGCAACCGCTGGGCCCCGGTCTGCAGTCCGGCTGTGATAGCAACCTCCATGGGATTTGGGACTTGCTCGTCTTCCATAAGTTCACCTAATTGCGAGTCCTCATCTTTACCTAGAGGGGTTTCCAAGGAGATGGGCTGTTTAGCGATCTCGTGCATACGATGGATCTGTTGCTCGGATAAGTCGAGACGCTCGGCCAATTCCTCAGGACGGCCTTCGCGACCTTTTTCCTGCCGGAGTTGGTAGGAAGCCCGGTTGAGTTTGCTGAGTTTCTCCATCACATGGACCGGAATGCGGATGGTTCGGGACTGATCGTCAATAGCCCGCGTGATTGCCTGCCGGATCCACCAATGGGCATAGGTAGAAAATTTATAGCCCCGGTGGTAATCGAATTTATCCACTGCTTTCATCAGGCCGATATTCCCCTCTTGGATCAAATCCAGAAAGGTCAATCCCCGATTGCGATACTTCTTCGCTACCGAGACCACCAAGCGTAGATTGGCCTCCACCATTTGTGCTTTAGCCCGCTGCGCTTGAAATTGGCTCTGGACCAAGCGTTGGTGAATTACCTTGAGCTCGGCCAAGGGCAGTCCCGCCTCGGCTTCTACCTGAAGCAGTACTGCTTGAGCTGCCCGAATCGTTTTGGCTTGAGCCTGCAACCGTTGCCGGTCTATCCCGCTGTGGGCTAAAAGATTGTCCAGCCACTGGGGATGGGTGGTGTTGCTGGATAAAACTTGCCAAGAGTCCTCTTGGGACATGCCGCCCTGGTGGATACAGCAGTTCCTTATGATGTGCTCCTGGGTTTGCGCTTTGCTTATCCAGGTTTGCACTAATTGAGTCAGCTGTTTGATTCTGGACGGAATAAGGCGAAGGAACCGAAATTCTTGAGCAAGTTTACTTCGCAGCTCCCGTGCCCGAGGGCTTGCTATCCCTTCTTGGGTTAACGTTGTTTCCAGTTTGCTATAGAGAGCGCAGACTCGGGATATATGTTTGTTCGTTTCTTCCAAATTTGATTCTTTTTCATCCCTTATCCCCGTTTCTTCTATTTCTGCTTCAGTAAAGCCAGTTAGCCAGTCTTTTAAACGGCCCTTGCCTGCGGCCACTTCGTCGGTCCAACGTAGCAGTTCGGCCACGGCCGCAGGGCAGCCACCTAATGCTTCGGTGCTTTGGTTTAGGCCTGTCTCAATCGCCTTGGCTAGCGTGATTTCTTCCTCGCGGGTAAGGAGGGCATGGGAGCCCATCTCCCGCATGTAGGCATAGACCATATCACTAACTGTTCCGGTGCCTTCTCCTTCCAAAGACGGAACTGCCTCGGCTATTTCCTCCTCTGCTCCATGCTTAAGCAATAACGTGGAATCTAGGGTTTCATCAAACTCATCGAGACCCTGGTGATGAAAAAGATTGGCCATGGTTTCGGCCTCATCACTGTCCTCTACTTCCTGTATAATGTATTCTTGTAGCTCTTCCTCAGTCAGCAAACCTTGCGCCTTGCCTTTGAGAATAAGCCTTTTCAGCTCCTCTTGTCTCACTTCAAAATCCATGGACCTATTCTCCTATATTTGCTAATACACGATGTTTTTTAAAAACTATTACCATTTATTATGGTTAAATAAATTGAGATCTGGGGCTCCTGTCCCCTATGGCTAGCCCTCCGCTGTAAAAGCAGTAATATGCCTGCTTTTAAAGTTAGTGCAATGTGTCATGGTTGTACTTCTCCTCTTTGAGGTGATATGAGCGCGATCCTCCACACCGTTAGGAGCTAGAAATACAGAGTTGATCTAGGCCACACTAGCACCCGTTTATTGATATATTCCGTTTTTGGTAACAATCCCGGAGAGATCTCAATAAAAATAGAGGGGCTTGAATTTATAGGATATTGCCTACGCCCTCAGAACACCTTCGTAGCCAAGGGGTCCTTTCTTCTCCGCACCGCCTGCATTTATCCGCCATATTGCCTTAAGGTGTTCTTGAGAGATAGCACCAGATTGTAATAAGCAATAGAACCGCTTTTCTCTACCCGTGAAAGAGTGTAACGTTTGGTAGAGGATAGGGCATGGAATATAATGCTATAATGATATTATGTTGACTTTTCATTTAGGATTTTCTTTTGAGTTTTAAAGAAATATCCGATTGAAAAATAAGAAACTTGCCCTCTATACTCATGGTTCCTAATCCAAAATTAGATCATAGATAAGCTGTAAAGTTCATAAATCTTCTAATCTTTAGCATTGAGTCATTAGGTTTATCATCATCGCCGTGGATTAATGGTAAGCGGCTTTTTGTAGGGTGTTGTCAGCCGCCGCCGTAACCGATGCCGTGTATCACCGGACTGGTAAAGCTGGCCCAAGCTACAGCAGCTGGGCCAGCTTGGCATTCCCGAAGGAAACTGCGATCAAATTTCGCCAAACGTTTAAAGCCTGGGTTTAAATCTGCCTAGTCTTATGAATCCTAATCCTACTAGACCGAACCCAAATAGTAATAAGGTAGTAGGTTCTGGGATATCAGTCTTTACCACGGCATCAGCGATCAGACTGTAGGTTCGCGCGGTCGGGTGGACCAGATCCCAAAAAATACGATCATTCGGATCGTCCCCAGGGGTACAGAAATTCCTCAATGTCGTCTGGTCGATACAGAATGCAAACCCGGGAGGAACCCCCAACGAGGTTAGTGCCCCTGCATCGGGAAAGCCTGTAGCGGCAGGATCCGCTATGGCCGCCGTCAGCAAATCGCTGAACATCGTGTGGATATCGAGCAGCGTGATCTCAATTCCAGGGATGGCAGACACGTCTGCGATCATCTTCTCCAGTCCAGTGTTAAAGAGATCCGTCCCCGCAGCCAGTTCGGCTGCTCGCCCCGATAGAATCCCAAATGGAGTACTCCCGAGATCGGGTAAGTTTAGAATAAGAAATTCTTCGGCGCCCATCGCCGCAAGATCTTCAATAGTCATACGGATATTGGTCACCGCGGATGCCGCCACGTCCGAGGAAGTCAAAGTATCACCAGCGGGGCTAAAAAACTTAGGAGCGAATATCAAGTCATTTGCCCCTGCCCAAATCGTATACCTTGCATCGCTTGGTGCCGTGCCACCACTCAGTAGATTAAAGAGTTCAACTTGGGAAAGCACGGCGCCCGACAGCGCTTCACCTTGTAGACCAGGAAATACAGGTGCGCCCGCAAGGCTGTCATTACTATTGCGGCTTGATAGTG
The DNA here is from genome assembly GCF_000143085.1 of Nitrosococcus watsonii C-113. Taxonomy (NCBI): domain Bacteria; kingdom Pseudomonadati; phylum Pseudomonadota; class Gammaproteobacteria; order Chromatiales; family Chromatiaceae; genus Nitrosococcus; species Nitrosococcus watsonii. The sequence goes on from NC_014315.1 coordinate 1,094,216, forward strand.
TAGTACCCAGACTAGGGAAATCAAGCAGCCAAGGCCCCGTATAAGCCCCGCCTATGGCGAGGTTGTCGACTCCTCCGGCTAATGCACCGCTCGAATAGACATTGTTAGGTACCCCAAGAGCATAGTCCGCGGCAACTTGATCCACCCAATTAAGACCGTTTGAAAATTTTCCCGCTGCATAGGGGGGACTCGGCGGAAGCGCACCACTGCTCAAACTGAACATGTTTCCAGTATCAGACAGGCTATCACCAAAAACGATCATGTGAGTCGGCGAAGCAATAACCCTGCTTGGGTCAAGTAAGACGAGTAAAATAAGACAGATATGAAAAGTGGGAAGGGAGAAGTTTTTCATTGGGAATCAAATATCCTATAAATATAAATTTTGGCCGCTTCCAACATTCTAAATCGATAGATTGCAGCTATTGCGGAAACCGGCCTAATGTTGGTTTTTAGTTCTTCTTGAAAAATAAAATGGAAGAGCTACTTTTTATTTGTAGGGAGAAGAGATTTTACTTTAGGGAAGAGCGTTGTGAAAGGTGCTTAATCTTGTCAACAAAAGAAGTGTGCTAGCGCTGGAAATTCACCGCTGGCGAGGAGGTTACCTCTATGATGCGGCTAAAGCGGAATTGGTGTGTACTTTTACTGTTTTATTCAGCATCAGGTTATGCAGACGGATTTTCTAAGTTTCTTGTTGATCTTGATAATTTCTTCCTAGGCAGCAATCTTGTCCGGCATCAGCGTGAGTTTGAGCCTGGCCGTGACGATAGTAAAGTTCAACGGGGCCGGGATATCTGGCTTAACAACACTTATGGTGGAGAGAAGTTTTTCGATTTTCTAGCTCATAACCCTGATCCCAACAGGCGCTTGCAGATCGGCTTTGAGAATGTCATCAACACGCCCCGGGATCAGCGTTTTCAGACCTGGGGCACCATTAATGATCCTGACTGTAGGGCCAATCCCCAGGGAGGGCCGGATCTTTGCGCTGATTCCAACGCCAGCGGCGTTATTGGAATCCGCCAATTTCGTACCGCCGAGGGGCGGACAATCTTTGGCCTGTCCTGCGCCTCGTGCCACGCGGGTTTTAATCCACTCAACCCACCGGCAGATGTTAACGAACCGAACTGGGACAATATCCACACAACGATCGGCAACCAGCATTTGAAGGCTGGCAAATTCCTTGCCGCGAATCTTCCTGCCGGCGATCCACGGCGTTTTATGTTTGACGCATGGCCGGATGGCACGGTCGATACCACGGCCCTTTTTAGCGACCATATCATGAACCCAGGCACGATTACGCCGATTTGGGAGCTCCGGCATCGTCCCACTTTTGAGGTGGGGTCCGGTAAGCCTCAAATCCGGATGGGACAAGGGGGGGAAGACGATCTCGGTAGTCAAAGGGCGACATTGCGCGTCTACACAAATATTGGCGTCTGCTTTCTTGAATGCGTCGCGCCGCGCCTTGCAGAGGGCATGCCTATTGATCTTGAACAGTGCCGCCGCGACTGCGCCGATCTCCCCCCGGGGCAGGATCTCAATGACTTGAGGCGATTCCTGCGTTCAATCAAGGCGCCGAAGCTTCCATGGTCAATTCAAACGGCTACCTCTTCTGAACCCTTGCATAAAAAATATCTTTTTGCTTGGGGGCGAAAGGTCTTCAGAGAGAATTGCGCCTCCTGCCATACCCTTAGGGGTAAGGCTAGGCGTGTGCTCTCCAACGATGAGGTGAACCCGCTTGTCCAAGATCCAGCGAATGCCACCAACGCCTGTCGCGCCCTCACGACCCAATGGGAGGCAGACCATTTGTGGGCGACCTTTTCTTCCCAGGTCTACAAGGATCGGGCGGATGCTGGCTTAAAAGGGTATCGTACTATGCCGCTTGCGGGGATTTGGGCAACTGCGCCGTTTCTTCATAATCAATCCGTCGGTCCTTACGCTGATGCAAACGCCTCGCCCGAAGAACGCGCAGAGACCTATGAAGCTGCGATGCGTGAACTGCTTTCACCATTTCGCGTACCCAAGATCAATGTTTTGCCGGTAGCGGCTGGACCTTTCCCGGCTGGCACGCCATTAGCTTTTGTCTTTAGCCGCGATCCAGAGACCAATGCACTTCTCTGCGATGATATTGTTGAAAACCGAGGCCATTACTATGGCTCGGACCTTCCCGAGGAAGACAAAGAAGCCCTTATTGTTTGGCTCAAGCGACAATAAGCGCTTTGCTGTAATTAGGCCATCCCGAGAAAAATTTAAATGAAGAGTAACGGGATGGCCTTTCGGGTTCTACTCAATCGCTGTATTGAGATTTAATTATTTAGGAGCGCTTAAAAGTAGTACTTTGACTAAGGTGTCATGTGACAATTCTAAACAGTATTATTTTTTAAATATTTTCGGTAAAAAATAAACGGCACATCCTTGTGTCGCATGAATGAATTAAAATTGTTATCCATAACAAATTAAGGGAGAGGAGGGTCAATCAAAGAGTGAAGCTCTGCTATAGAGCCTCTAATTTAAATAGAGTGAGTGATAAGTTTCATTGCTTTGCGATCCTTCTTATAGGTAAGAGCTTTTTCACATGCATAGCGCTGATACATTCTTTCTGCCGTGTATCAAAAAATCCCACACAACCTTCACCCGTGACAAAATACCATCCCCGTTGTGCCGCGCAGCGAAAACGCATTTGCTTCCTCATGGCAACATGCCTCCTTTAGCGTCTTTCCCCCTATGGGCTTACCTAAAGTTAACCACGATCCATACCAGCTTAAATTTTATAGAAATAACAAAGGGTTGAGTAAAATCGGTCCTGGCAGGCAGCTTAAAATGCGGCATTTCGCGTAATTTAATAGGGCAAAAGTCTAAAAACTTATCGTTTCACCTTTTTCGAGGCAGCTCGGTATAAGTTAAATGCCGATGATATAAAGGTAGATTGGGATGGAAACGAAAGTAAGGAGGAAGTTTTTTGTCCTGATTAAGTGTCATCGATCAGGACAGAGAGTAATGAATGATCGCTCGTTTGTGGACGGATAAGACGCTAGCTAAGCGCTTATTTGTATATTTCTTTGAGCTTGGTAACAAATAAAACTCTGTGTAATAGCTGGTAAATATATACCTTATCCTCAATGCACTTTCTAATTAAGAAAAGATTGAGGTTTCTTTAATGCCTAATCTCTTGCTAATTGAAAAAGACGCTGATTCCATTGGGACTTAGGTTATCCTTTCCGTTCAGACAAGGTAGGAGCAAGCCAACTTCTGCCGCTATGGGCGATTAAAACCTCGGCGGCCTCCGGCCCCCAGGTGCCGGCATGGTAGTTGGGGAAGTCTATGGCGGGGTTAGTCTCCCAAACGTTGAGTATGGGCATCAGTAGGCGCCAGGCAGCCTCTACTTGATCCGCCCGGGTAAAGAGGGTGGCATCTCCTTGCATAATATCCCAAAGCAAGGTCTCGTAGGCGGTGGGCGAAGCGGTCTGGAAAGCGTCCTGGTAGCTAAAACGCATTTCCACCGGACGTAGGATTAGGTGCGGACCGGGCTGTTTAGCCATAAACCTGAGCACGATCCCTTCCTCGGGTTGCAGTCGAATGACCAATTGCGCCGGCTGGGCGTTAAGTCCAGCCGAGGCTGGAAAAGCCTGATGGGGTACTTCCTGAAAGCGAATGGAAATCTCTGAGGCGTCTACGGGCAAGCGCTTGCCCGTACGCAAATAAAAGGGCACCCCTTGCCAGCGCCAATTGTCTATGTGTAATTCCAAGGCGCAATAAGTTTCCGTATTGGAATCAGGGGCGACTTTGCCTTCTTCCCGGTAAGCAGGTACTTGCGTCCCATTTATCCAGCCTGCTCCATACTGGCCCCGGGCGGCATAGCGTCCGACTTGTTCCTCCTTTATGGGCCGTATGGCATGCATGAGATCCATCCGGCGGTCCCGTAAATCGTGAGTATTAAAGGCGACCGGAGGCTCCATGGCCACTAAACATAATAATTGCAGGAGGTGATTTTGAACCATGTCTCGCAGCGCCCCAGCTCGTTCGTAATAGCCAGCCCGGTGCTCCACACCCAAGGTTTCTGCCGCGGTAATGGCGATATGGTCAATATAACGGCGATTCCAGATAGGTTCGAAAATAGGGTTGGCAAAGCGCAGCGCAAGGATGTTCTGCACAGTTTCCTTGCCCAGAAAATGATCCATGCGATAAATTTGAGATTCCTCAAAGTGATGGTTCAAAGCTTGGTTAATGTCACAAAAGGATTCCAAGTCATGGCCCAGGGGTTTTTCCACGACAACTCTGGCGCGTTGCCGTTCCTTGGCGAGACCCGCCTCGCCCAGGCCATTAGCTAGATCAGCGAAGAGAAAAGGCGGCGTGGCCAGGTAAAACACCCGTTCAGCCTTTCCATGCCAGGTTTTATCCTGCTCTGCCAGCGCTTTCGCTAGTTGGGTATAAGTGCTCGGGTCCGCGATGTCAGCCTGGTGGTAGCGAAGCAATTGGGCAAAGGACTGCCAGGTCTTTTCATCAGGGATAGGCCGGCGGGAGTGCTGCTGGATGCCTTTTCGGTAGTGTTGGGCCAGAGCGTGCTGATCGTAATCTTGGCGGTCAATACCCATTAGTACCCACTGCTGGGGAAGAGCTTTATCCAGGTACAGGTTAAACAGGGCCGGGAGAATGAGGCGCCAGGAAAGATCGCCGCCGGCGCCGAAAAGGACAAAAACAGTAGGTAGTTTCTGGGAAGAGTGGGATTCCATCATTTAATGTTTGCTCCATTCCACATGAAAGCTGCCTTCCCGATCGGTACGTTGGAAGGTGTGGCCGCCAAAATAATCCCGCTGAGCCTGGAGCAAATTAGCGGGTAGCCAGGCACCACGGTAACTATCGTAGTAGCTAAGCGCGGTCATAAGTCCGGGGGCGGGGAGTCCCCAATAGCTTGCCGCGCAGACCACTTCCCGGAGATCCGCATGGTTGTCGGCGATGGCGGTGGCATACGCGGCATCAAGAAGGGGGTTGATGAGGCTGGGATCACGCTGGTAAACGGCGCGTAACTGTTCCAACAATTGGGAACGAATAATGCATCCTCCGCGCCAGATGCGCGTTACCGTTTCTAGGGAGAGATGATAATCATAATGCTGGTTTGCAACTCGCAACAGATGCATGCCCTGGGCATAGGTCAGTTCCATTGCCACCTGGAGGGCGTTACCCAGTTGAGTGAGGAAAGCTTCCCGGTGAACCGGCATCATCTCGCTGGGTCCGTTTAATAGTTGGCTGGCCTGCTGGCGTTGCGCCTTTATAGCGGAAAGTACTCGCTGGGTAACCGCAATATCAATCAGGGGCGTTGGTGTTTGGAGAGCGAAGCTTTCTTGGGAGGTCCATTGGCCGGTGCCTTTTTGGTGGGCGGTGTCGAGAATATTATCTAGTAGATAACCTTCCCCTAGAGGGTCCCGTTGCAGCAGAATATCGGCGGTAATTTCCAGGAGAAATCCTCCCATGGGACCCTGGGCCCAGCTTTCATAAATCGGGTGCATTTCCTCGTGGCTAAGGCCCACCCCTCGATATATCAGGTCGTAGCTTTCAGTGATGAGTTGCATCAGGCCATATTCGATGCCGTTGTGAACCATCTTCACGTAATGACCGGCCGAACCTCGTCCTAGCCAGCCCACGCAAGGCTCTTCTCCCACTTTAGCAGCGGCGGCTTCCAACATGGGACGCAGTCTTTCCCAGACGCTGGAGTCGCCTCCAGGCATCATGCTTGGGCCGTGGCGGGCACCGTCCTCGCCACCGGAGACTCCCATTCCTACAAAGTGGATATTTTGTTGTGCGAGGGTTTGAATACGGCGATCAGTATCCCGAAAGTGGGAATTCCCCCCATCAATTAGGATATCGCCCTGCTCTAGGCAGGGACCGAGATCCTGGATGACGCCGTCCACTGGATCGCCGGCGGGAACCAGCAGGAGGATAATCCGTGGTTGGCGGAGGCTGGCTATCAAGGACTGGATATCATTGCAGGCATCCACCAATGCGCCTTTCGGAAGCTGTTCTTGAGCCATCTGAGTTAGGCGGGTTCCTTTCTCGGGATTCCGATCATAGCCCACCACACTAAAGCCTTGTTCGGCAAAATTAAGCCCTAGATTGGCGCCCATCACCCCGAGACCAATGATTCCAATATCCGCAGATGCTGGTGATTGTGGGTGGGTCATCTTTTTCTCCTGTGTAGGCAGATATTTATTTAAAAATAAGGATCAGGGATAAGCGGGCCTTTCTCTCCGCAAACCTAAGCTGCTTATGGAGCGTCGGGTGCATCATTATATGAAGAAGCGTAGGACTGGTGGAAGCTAAAGTCAAAGCGCGCCTGCGCCTATCCGGTAAGCGGATAGAGGCGAAGCGGTAAAAAAAGAAGCCGATGCAGCGCAAGGGGTTATTGGAGGACATACATCTGGCAGGCTGATGCTGCCTTAGCATAGAACAAACCGAAATCAGTCACTATGAAACGCCGACTCCGTTTCAAGGCTGAAACGGTAATCTGGCGCTAGGGGCTGATCTGCAAGCACGCGAAAAGCACAGCGGCGATCGCCCTCCTGGAATTTGGCTTCCCGGCGGACGCGCACGCCAAGGAGCCGGCTTAAAGTAGCCAGGGTAACACTGCAAAGCTGGGGGCGCTGAAGGGCCAGGTTGAGATAGGGACAATTACGTTCCACCAGCAAGTAGCCCTTTTCATCTTGTTCTACATGGGTATAGGGGTCCTGCTCGAAATAAATTCCCGTTAAGGCTTTAATACGCTCTGACAGAGGCAAGCCACGCAGTTTTGTTTCCCACCGTGCTACCTGTTTATCCGTGAGCGCGGCAAGCAAGGTGCGCACGGCTTCCTCGCCAAAGTTGTCAGCCAGCGTATCCATAAATTCCAGGGACAAGGAATCGTAGAATTTCGGAAATAAGTGATCGCCGGCCGGAGTCAGTGCAAACACTGCGGCTGGCCGGCCCTGGCTAAGGGATTTAAGCCTTCCGACACGCTGGATCCAGCCTTCTTGTTGCAGCGTTGCTAGATGTTGACGAACCGCCTCCCGGGTTAGGTTCAGGCGATCCGCCAGTCCAGCCAGGGTGGTACTGCCTTGGGCTTTAAGATAACGCAGAATTTCACCCTGGGTTTCCGGTAGACTCTCCAAGAGGGTAGTAGTTGGACTCATACCGGATCGCGGTAGACGTTAACGCCGTGATAATACACCAGTCGTGCGCCCCGATGACCACCGATAACCAGCAGCACAAATCCAACCAAACTAAGGCCAGCAAGCCAGACAGGCATGGCTTCCGGAGGTACGCGCGTGCGTACTAGCAAATCCAGCAAGAAAACTCCCCAGGCCGTGCTCATGTAAAGCATGTGGCGTTGCACTGTCGGCAAGGCAGGATGGGTGCGGTCAAGTAGTAGGAAATCAACCCAGCCTGGCACCATGGCTACTAAGCCGGTAAGCGCGCCAGCGACCAGCGCCCAGTAGGCCACGATCCAGGCGCTTGGCTGACCGGTAATGAGAAAGACGCCGTCAGCCAGCAACGCGGTGGTCCAGGCTGCGATAGGGAAATGCACCAACATGGGATGCACGGGCGCTCCGCCCAGCCGTAAACCAGTCATACGCTAGGCGGTTGCTGTAATAGGGTCCACAGTAAGAGCAGAACACCCGTTACCGCGAGCAGAGCGTGGACTACGATCAACTGCCGGGGGTGGGGTTCCTGGCGCACCTGAAAGCTTAACAGGTAAAAGCCCCCTAGCGCCGCAACGATCAATAGCCCCAGTGCAACCTTGAGTATCCCCGGTGCTGTACCCAGAATCACCGCAGCTATCAGCAACACCAGACCAGAAGCGACCAGCACCCCATGTGCTGCCGCTAGCAGCCACGGAATTTCTTGTCCGCGGAAACTGCGGGTAGCCATCACCACGCCGCCCAGCGCTCCTGCCAGAAACAGACCTAATGCCCAGTAAAGTAACATATTTATCTCCTTCTCTCTTATTTATACAAGCAATCATTTGTTAAATATAGCAGGCGCTTGCCGGGAGTCAAGAGGCGCATAGAACATTTGTTTTAGCTATGGGGTAATGAAATTATTACACCGTTTTTAAATAAGAGTTTGTCTACACTATAATTATATAAAATTTTTGGAGGTTGAGAAATCTTCAAATCCCCAAGCCGACGAGGTAGCTTTTATGAACCAGACTGGAAATGAAAATAGCTTAGTCCTGTTGCGCGAGCTAGGTCAGTCAATTTGGCTCGATGGGATTGACCGCCAGCAACTTATGGGGGGTACTTTAGAACATTTGATTGAAGTGGACGGCCTTGCGGGCCTTAGTATTAACCCGGCTACTTTCGAGAAAGCGATTGCGCAAGATAGCTATTATCAAGCTGCTATAGACAAGGAAGCCGGGGCAGGCTCTTCGGCCCACGAAGTTTACGAGCGTCTGATAGTGGAGGACGCCCGTTTGGCTGCTGATCGTTTCCAACCGCTTTACCGTCAAACCGAGGGACGGGAGGGTTTGGTTAGCCTGGAAATTTCCCCTTTGCTGGCCCATGACACCGAGGCTACGGTGAAGGAGGCGAGCCGTTTGTGGCAAGCGGTTGAGCGGCCTAATGCCATGATCGCTGTCCCTGGCACCAAAGCTGGACTGCCCGCCATCGAGCAACTTATCAGCGAGGGCATCAACGTCAATGTCACCCTCCTGTTCTCCGTCGGCCGTTATCTGGAGATGGCTCATGCTTATAGAGCAGGCTTGGAAAAGCGTTTGGCAAGGGGGCAATCGATTAACCGGGTGGCTTCGGTCGCTAGTTTTTTCCTAGGCCGCATTGATCTTAAGGTGGATCAGCTTCTGGATGAAATTGCCAGGGAAAGTGATTCCCGTCGCGCCGACATAGCCCGCGGGCTGCGGGGTAAGGCAGCCCTGGCCAGCGCGGGATTTGCCTATGAGCGTTTTGAGGAATTTTATGGGCAGCCCCGCTGGGAACAGCTCGCTGAACGAGAAGGCCGGAAACAACGCTTGCTGTGGACTTCAACCTCTACTAAGGATCCCTTTTACAGCGATACTAAATACGTGGACTCCCTTATTGGGCTAGAAACGATCAATGCCATGCCCATGGCCACCCTGGAAGCTTACCGGGAACATGGACAGCCTGACATCCGGATATGGACGGCGGTTCACGAAGCCTCCAATATCATGCACCAGTTGGCAGAACTGAAAATTGACCTGCGGATTGTGGATGAGAACTTGGAGGAGGAGGGAATAGCTCAGTTCATTGAGCCTTATAACCAGTTGCTGGCAGCCTTGCAACAACGCTGGAATTAGCCCTCAAGAGTCCCTCTCGGCGCTAACGTATGAAAGTGCTTGCATTTTGGTCCATATTGAAGAGAAAAACTATGAAAGGGTATTGGCTAGCGATCGTCTTAGCATGCGCAACGGTGAGTGGGTGCGCAACGACCCCTGGAATCGATTTTTACGAAGGCAGCTCGGCTACGATAGATGAGCGTGTGTTTTATACCCGTCTCTCGCCCTACGGACACTGGATCGAGCACGTACAGTTTGGCTGGGTCTGGTATCCGTCTGGAGTTTCAGTAAACTGGCGGCCATACACGCAAGGGCAATGGCTAGAGAGCGATGAATTTGGCTGGATCTGGGTTGCTAGCAACGCTGAACCCTGGGGTTGGGCCACTTACCATTACGGACGCTGGTACGATGATCCGGCGTATGGCTGGCTATGGATTCCAGGAACTGAATGGGGGCCGGCATGGGTGGATTGGCGAATCAGCGGCGATTTTATCGGTTGGGCGCCGCTGGGTCCGAATGTCGAATTTGATATCTACGAGGGTTTAGGCCCAGCCAATTTCAACATTGGTTGGGCCGGCTGGGCGTTCGTTCCCAGACGTGAGTTTCTTTATGCGCGCATCAACGAGGTCATCGTGCCACGCTCGCGTAATGTCACGATCCTGAATGAAACCAAGGACGTTACCCGCTATACGGTGCAAGGAGACAGAATTGTAAATAATAGCATCAGTGTCGCTGCTATAGAAAAGGCCACTGGTAAAAAAATACAACGTTATCAAATAATTGAAGCTAGTAAACCCAACCATACGAAAGTAGGCGGGAATCAGATCGCTCTTTACCGGCCAAGGGTGAGCCGGGCGCCCGCGGGTTCAAGTCCGCCGAAATCTGCAATTGCCAAGCAGCGGAACGCAGCTCTAAAACAAGCCCCTCGCCACGGCAGTGGAGAAAAATCACCTGGTGCGAGGGCAGACCTCCAGCAACGGCAGGAGCAAGAGTTTCAAAAGATGGAGCAGCGTCATCGCGCCGAGCAAGATCAGATGAAAAAGCAGCGGAGTAACGCAAGCAAAAAAATGAATTTACAGCGACAGCAGGCCGAAGAGCGTCGGGCGCTGCAGCGGAGGCATGAGCAAGAGAGGCGTGTCTTCCAAGCCAGAGGTCATTTCAGATAGATGTGAAAAAACACAAAGGCGATCGCTTACATTCAACCCCTTGACCTCGATTTGAAGAGGGATTAAAACATGTTCCGCCGTCCTCGGGCGAGGCTAACGCATGAAAGCTAGATCCCCTTTAAGGTTTTTTCTCCTCGGGAGTAAACGCCAATGGAACATCTCCAATGGCTTATGCCCTATTTAGAGCACTATGGCTATGGGGCGCTTTTTATTGGTAATTTATTGGAAGGCATGCTTATTCCCATGCCAGGGCAGCTTCTGCTTATGGGTGCTAGTCTAATGGCCGCCCACGGCGATATGCAGATTTACCTGGTGCTGCTCGCGGCTTGGAGCGGTGCCATTATA